>NZ_CP108458.1:7217208-7519359 GCF_036242395.1 Kitasatospora sp. NBC_01266
CTTCGACCCGCCGCCCGCCTTCCGCCGCGCCGCCACCCGGATCTCCCTCTGGGACGGCAAGCCCTGCTGGATGCTGACCGACTACCGGGACGTGCGGGCGGTGCTGAGCGACCGCCGGTTCAGCGCCGACACCCGCAACCCCGCCTTCCCGTTCCTGCTCCCCGGCCAGCAGCAACTGCGCCGCGAGAAGCCGAACTTCCTGCGCCTGGACGACCCCGAGCACGCTCGGCTGCGCAAGATGCTCACCACCGACTTCCTGATCAAGCGGGTCGAGGCGATGCGCCCCGACATCCAGCGGATCGTCGACGAGACGCTCGACGCCATGGTCGGGCACGGCTCGCCCGCCGACCTGGTGGCCGAATTCGCCCTGCCGGTCCCCTCCCTGGTGATCTGCGACCTGCTCGGTGTGCCGTACGAGGACCACGAGTTCTTCCAGCGCCAGAGCGTGCGGCTGCTGGACAGCACCATCCCGCCGCAGGACGTGCGGGCCGCCTTCGACCTGCTGATCGAGTACCTGACCGACCTGGCCGCGACCAAGCACGCCGGGTCCACGGGCATCCTCGCCAAGCTCGCCGCCCGGGACGACCTGTCGGCCGAGGAGGTCGCCAACAACGGTCTGCTGCTGCTGCTCGCGGGCCACGAGACGACCGCGAACATGACCTCGCTCTCCACCCTCGTCCTGCTGCGCAACCCGGCCCAGGCCGATCGGCTGCGGGCCGAGCCCGAGCTGATCGGCGGCGCGGTCGAGGAACTGCTGCGCTACCTCACCATCGTGGACACCGGCCTGCCCCGCGTGGCCATGGAGGACGTCGAGTTGAGCGACGGCCTGGTGGTCAAGGCCGGCGAGGCGGTGCTGCTGATCCTCTCCATGGCCAACCGTGACGAGGAACTCTTCCCGGGCGCCACGGACTTGGACGTCACCCGGGACGCCCGCCGGCACCTCGCCTTCGGCTTCGGGGTGCACCAGTGCCTGGGGCAGCCGCTGGCCCGGGCCGAGCTGCAGATCGCGCTGTCGACGCTGCTGCGCCGTCTGCCGCGGCTGCGCCTGGCAGTGCCGTTCGAAGAGGTCGCGTTCCGCAACGAGACGCTGATCTACGGGCTGAAGCAGTTGCCGGTCGCCTGGTAGCGGTCGCGCGTCAGGACGGTGGCGCAGTGGGCGGTCCACCCGCCACCGTCCCGTGACCGGCGGCGGAGAGCGCCGCCGACCCGCCTCGGTGTATCGGCTTTGAGTTTCATACGGCATGGTGCATACTTATGCCTATCACCGCATGAGCCACCAAGCTTGAGCCACCGAAGAAGGAGAAAGCCGTGACCGAGCGCGTCGTACTCGCCTACTCGGGCGGTCTGGACACGTCCGTCTGCATCGGCTGGATCGCCGAGGAGACCGGCGCGGAGGTCATCGCCGTCGCCGTCGACGTCGGCCAGGGCGGCGAGGACCTGGATGTGATCCGCCAGCGCGCGCTGGACTGCGGCGCGGTCGAGGCCGAGGTCGCCGACGCCCGCGAGGAGTTCGCCGACGAGTACTGCCTGCCGGCCCTCAAGGCCAACGCGCTCTACCAGGGCGAGTACCCGCTGGTCTCCGCGCTGTCCCGGCCGGTGATCGTCAAGCACCTGGTCGCCGCCGCCCAGAAGCACGGCGCCACCACCGTCGCGCACGGCTGCACCGGCAAGGGCAACGACCAGGTCCGCTTCGAGGTGGGCATCAACTCCCTGGCGCCGAGCCTGAAGTGCATCGCCCCGGTGCGCGACTACGCGATGACCCGGGACAAGGCGATCGCCTTCGCCGAGGCGAAGAACCTCCCGATCGTCACCACCAAGAAGAACCCGTACTCGATCGACCAGAACGTCTTCGGACGGGCCGTCGAGACCGGCTTCCTGGAGGACATCTGGAACGCCCCGATCGAGGACGTCTACGAGTACACCCAGAACCCGGCCACCCCGCGTGCGGCCGACGAGGTCGTCATCACCTTCGAGGCCGGCGTCCCGGTCGCGATCGACGGCCGCAAGGTGAGCGTGCTCCAGGCCATCGAGGAGCTGAACAAGCGGGCCGGCGCCCAGGGCATCGGCCGCCTCGACATGGTCGAGGACCGGCTGGTCGGCATCAAGTCCCGGGAGATCTACGAGGCGCCCGGCGCGATCGCGCTGATCACCGCCCACCAGGCGCTGGAGAACGTCACGGTCGAGCGCGAACTGGCCCGCTACAAGCGGCAGGTCGAGCAGCGCTGGGCCGAGCTGGTCTACGACGGTCTCTGGTTCTCCCCGCTGAAGCGCGCGCTGGACGGCTTCGTCAACGAGGCCAACCAGTCCGTGTCCGGCGAGATCCGGATGGTGCTGCACGGCGGTCGCGCGGTGGTCAACGGCCGCAAGTCGGACCAGTCGCTGTACGACTTCAACCTCGCCACCTACGACACCGGCGACACCTTCGACCAGTCGATGTCCAAGGGCTTCATCGAGATCTTCGGGATGTCCTCGAAGATCGCCGCCCGCCGCGACCTGGCCTGACGGTCAGGCAGGGTCCGAACCACCCTTCCCCGAGCCCCGGCCGTCTCCCCCCACGGCCGGGGCTCACCCCCATCCCGGCACTCCCGCACCCCAGCAGCCCCGAGCAGTCCAGTTCCCGAGAAGATCCAGCAAGGAGCCACGCGATGCCGTCCGACCTGACCGCTGACGTCCGCCTCTGGGGCGCCCGCTTCGCCGACGGCCCCTCCGAGGCGCTGGCCAAGCTCTCCGCCTCGGTCCACTTCGACTGGCGGCTCGCCCCTTACGACATCGCCGGCTCCAGGGCGCACGCCCGCGCCCTGCACGTCGCGGGCCTCCTGACGGACGATGAACTCGCCGCCATGCTCGCGGGGTTGGACCAACTGCTGGTCGACGTCCAGTCGGGCGCGTTCACCGGCACGATCGCCGACGAGGACGTGCACACCGCCCTGGAGCGCGGCCTGCTGGAGCGGCTCGGCGCCGAGCTGGGCGGCAAGCTGCGGGCCGGGCGCTCGCGCAACGACCAGATCGCCACGCTCTTCCGGATGTACCTGCGCGACCACGCCAAGGTCATCGGCGGCCTGATCCTGGACCTCCAGGAGGTGCTGGTCGGCCTGGCCGAGGCGCACCCGGACACCGCGATGCCCGGCCGCACCCACCTGCAGCACGCCCAGCCGGTGCTCTTCGCCCACCACGTGCTGGCCCACGTGCAGGCGCTGGGCCGGGACGCCGAGCGGCTGCGCCAGTGGGACACCCGCACCGCCGTCTCCCCGTACGGTTCCGGCGCGCTGGCCGGCTCCTCGCTCGGCCTGGACCCGCGCGCGGTCGCCGCCGAACTGGGCTTCGAGGGCGGCTCGGTGGGCAACTCGATCGACGGCACCGCCTCGCGCGACTTCGTCGCCGAGTTCGCCTTCGTGACCGCGATGATCGGCATCAACCTCTCCCGGATCGCGGAGGAGGTGATCATCTGGAACACCAAGGAGTTCGGCTTCATCACGCTGCACGACGCCTTCTCCACCGGATCCTCGATCATGCCGCAGAAGAAGAACCCGGACATCGCCGAGCTGGCCCGGGGCAAGTCGGGCCGCCTGATCGGCAACCTGACCGGTCTGCTGGCCACCCTCAAGGCGCTCCCGCTGGCCTACAACCGGGACCTGCAGGAGGACAAGGAGCCGGTCTTCGACTCCTGCGACACCCTCGAGGTCCTGCTGCCGGCCTTCACCGGCATGATGGCCACCCTGACGGTCCATCGCGAGCGGCTGGAGGAGCTGGCCCCGGCCGGTTTCTCGCTGGCCACCGACATCGCCGAGTGGCTGGTCAAGCGCGGGGTGCCGTTCCGGGTGGCGCACGAGGTCGCGGGCGCCTGCGTGCGGGTCTGCGAGGGGCAGGGCATCGAGCTCTGGGACCTGACCGACCAGCAGTTCGCCGAGATCTCCGAGCACCTGACGCCCGAGGTGCGCGAGGTGCTCAGCGTGCACGGCGCGATCGGCGCGCGGGACGGCCGTGGCGGCACCGCGCCGAGCGCGGTGGCGGCCCAGCTGGCCGAGGTCAAGGCGGACCTGGCCGTGCAGCAGGCCTGGAGCAGCCGCTGACCCCCGTCCGCTGACCTTCCGTCTGCTGCCCCTCCGCCAGTAGACCTTCCGGTAGCCGGCCCCCGGCCCCGGGCCTTCGGGCCCGGGGCCGTTCGGCGTTCGGCGTTCGTCAGGTCCCTCCCAGCCCTTCGTCAGGTCTTTCCCAGCCCTCCGTCAGGTCCCGCCGGCCCCGCGTCAGACCCCTTCATCGGGTGATATTTCCGCGTGATTTGCGCCACCCGGAACCTCCAGCGGGTTGAGAACAGCTAAAGGCTGGGTAGAGCGCTGGCGAACGTATCTCCGGTTCGGCTGATCAGATCCGGCTGGTACGGTCTTGCGCTACCCCCGGTCAGGGACGATCTCCGGCCGGGCAGACCTCCGGCAGGCCACCCGGTGCGAAACCCTCACCCTGCGCCCCGGGTATTGACGATGGGAGGCCCCCGCACATGGGCATGAGCGTGATCATCTCGCCGGCGACCGAGCAGGACACCGAGCAGATCCTCAAACTCCAGTACCTCGGCTACCAGAGCGAGGCCGAACTCTACGGCGACTGGTCGATCGAGCCGCTGACCCAGACCCTGGAGAGCCTGCGCGAGGAGCTGGCCGACCGCCACGTGCTGGTCGCGCGCCTGGGTGACGAGGTGGTCGGCGCGGTGCGCGGCTGGGTGGACGAGGACGGCGTCGGTCGGATAACCCGCCTGGTGGTGCACCCCCGGATGCAGCGCCACGGCCTCGGCGGCCGGCTGGTGCAGGCGGTCGAGGAGCGGCTGCGGCAGGACGACCGCCCGCTGCGCGCCTTCCAGCTCCTCACCGGCCACCGCAGCCTGGGCAACCTGCGCCTGTACGCGCAGCAGGGCTACCGGCAGACCGGGGTCCGCCAGGTCAGCCGCGAGCTGAGCCTGGTGACCCTGGAGAAGCCCGTCGAGGTCCCGCTGGCCATCGCCGTCTGACCCCGGCAAGCACCGAGTGGTCTGAACCACCAGCAGGACCCAACGCCGAACGGCCCCACCATCCGTGGTGGGGCCGTTCGGCGTTTCCCTTGCGGCAGCTGGGCCGTGTCCGCATTACGGACATCACATCCTGATTTCTGGGACCGGGCTTTGGGATCTGCTTTACTTACTTTCATGACTGCGACGACGAAGACCACCGCCACCGGCACCATGCCGGCAGGTGTGCGTGGCATGTGTTGTCGAATGTGTCACTGCTGATCGGGCCTGACGCCCTGCGGGCCGCTGCCCGCCCAGCCACTCGATCCGCCGCCTCCCGCTGACCCCCGGGCCCACCGCCCACGGGAGCGGCAGTCCAGGTCGGGTCCGGCTCACCCCGCAACACCGCTGTCACCTCAGCGACAGCATCGCCACACCTCCCGCATGCCCCGCCCACCGGCGCGACGCCCGCACGCCCGCGCCCGGCGCAGGGCCGTTCGCACCGCCCCACCCGACCCCGACCGACGGAAGCAGCTGTGATCACCACCAAGGACCTCACCAAGGTCTACACCTCCCGTGGCCGCGAGGTCAGCGCCCTGCGCGGCGTCGACCTGCACGTCCGCGCAGGCGAGGTGTACGGCGTCGTCGGCACCTCCGGCGCGGGCAAGAGCACCCTGATCCGCTGCGTCAACCTGCTGGAGCGCCCGAGCTCCGGCACCGTCACGGTGGACGGCGTCGAACTGACCGCGCTGCCGGGCGGCCGCCCCGGATCCGCCCAGCGCGGGGCCGGCCGCGAACTGCGCGCCGCGCGCAGCCGGATCGGCATGGTCTTCCAGCACTTCAACCTGCTCTCCTCGCGCACCGTGCGGGAGAACGTCGAACTGCCGCTGGAACTCACCGGCCTGGGCCGCCTCGAGCGCCGCCGCAAGGCCGGCGAACTGCTGGAGCTGGTCGGCCTCGGTGACAAGGCCGGCGCCTACCCGAGCCAGCTCTCCGGCGGCCAGAAGCAGCGGGTCGGCATCGCCCGGGCGCTGGCCGGCGACCCCAAGGTGCTGCTCTCCGACGAGGCCACCTCGGCCCTCGACCCGGAGACCACCCGCTCGATCCTGGCGCTGCTGCGCGAGCTCAACCAGCAGCTGGGCCTGACCGTGCTGCTGATCACCCATGAGATGGAGGTGATCAAGTCGGTCTGCGACTCCGCCGCGCTGATGCGCGACGGGCGGATCACCGAGTCCGGCACGCTCACCGACCTGCTCGCCACCGAGGGCTCCCAGCTGGCCCGCGAGCTCTTCCCGCTCGGCGAGTCCGGCACCGGGCGCCCCGGCGCCACCGTGCTGGAGATCACCTTCCAGGGCGACACCTCCAGCCAGCCGTTCGTCTCCCAGCTGGCCCGGACCTATCAGATCGACATCAACATCCTGGGCGCCGCCGTGGAGACCATCGCGGGCCGCCAGGTCGGCCGGATGCGGGTCGAACTGCCCGGCGACCACCAGGACAACGTGGTGCCGATCGGCTACCTGCGTGAGCAGGGCCTGCAGGTGGATCTGATCAGCCCGAACGGAGTTGTGGCATGAACTGGGACGACATGCAGCCGCTGCTGCACGACGCGACGATCGAGACGTTCCAGATGGTCGGCATCGCCACCCTGGTCACGCTGCTGGTCGGCCTGCCGCTCGGGGTGCTGCTGGTGCTCACCGACAAGGGCGGACCGCTGCGCAACGCGGTGGTGAACAAGGTGGTCGGCGCGATCGTCAACGTCGGCCGCTCGCTGCCCTTCGTGATCCTGCTGGTCGCGCTGATCCCGTTCACCCGCTGGGTGGTCGGCACCTCGATCGGCTGGCAGGCGGCCACCGTGCCGCTGGCCGTGGGCGCCATCCCGTTCTACGCCCGGCTGGTGGAGAGCGCGGTGCGCGGCGTGGACGGCGGTCTGGTCGAGGCCGTGCACGCGATGGGCGGCGGCACCTGGGCCGTGGTCCGCAAGGCCCTGCTGCCCGAGGCGCTGCCCGCCCTGCTCTCCGCGCTGACCACCACCGTGATCGCGCTGATCGGCTACTCGGCGATGGCCGGCACGGTCGGCGGCGGCGGTCTGGGCAACCTGGCGATCACCTACGGCTACATGCGGTTCGAGACCAACTTCATGATCGTCATCGTGATCGAGCTGGTCCTGCTGGTCACCCTGGTCCAGCTGCTCGGCGACCTCGCCGTCCGCCGCCTGAAGCGCTGACGACCCTCAGGTCCCACCCCCCCACACACACAGACTTCCGCCGCCCGAACCCGGGCGCGCGGCCCCACCCAACGGAGAAAGGCACTTTTCGTGCGTACTGTCCTGAAGTCCACCGCCCTCCTGGCCACCGCAGGCCTCGCCCTCTCGGTCGCGGCCTGCTCCTCCTCCGGCAGCGGCTCCTCGAACAACGCGGACAAGCCGCTCGTCGTGGTCGCCAGCCCCACCCCGCACGCCCAGATCCTCGACTACATCAAGGACAACCTGGCGGCGAAGGCGGGTCTGAAGCTGACGGTCAAGGAGGTCTCGGACTACACCCTGCAGAACCCCGCCGTTCAGGACGGCTCCGCTGACGCCAACTTCTTCCAGCACGTCCCCTACCTGACCGACTTCAACAAGACCCACGGCACCGACATCGTGCCGGTCGAGGCCGTCCACCTGGAGCCGCTGGGCGTCTACTCGAAGAAGGTCAAGAAGGTCGGCGACCTGGCCGACGGTGCCTCGGTCGCGGTCCCCAACGACGCCACCAACGAGGGCCGCGCGCTCAAGCTGCTCGCCGACAACCAGGTGATCACCCTCAAGAGCGGGGCCGGCATCACCGCCACCATCCAGGACATCGCGAGCAACCCGAAGCACCTGAAGTTCAAGGAGCTGGACGCCGCCCAGCTGCCGCGCGCGCTGGACGACGTGGACGCCGCCGTGATCAACGGCAACAACGCGCTGGGCGCCGGCCTCAAGCCCGCCACCGACGCGATCCTGCTCGAGAAGGCCCAGGACAACCCGTACGCGAACGTGCTCGCGGTCAAGAAGGGCCACGAGAACGACCCGCGGGTGCAGAAGCTCGCCCAGCTGCTGCACTCTCCCGAGGTGAAGAAGTACATCGAGGACACCTTCCAGGGCTCGGTCATCCCGGCCTTCTGACCGGCCTTCTGACCGGCCTTCCGACCGGCATCCGGTCCATCGGCACCCGGGCCCCGTCGCAGCCGCGGCGGGGCCCGGCGTGCGCGCACGCAGCTGACGGTCCGTCGACCCCCGGCGACGCCCGGCGTGCGCGGGGCGTACCGTGGGTCCACGACCCGGCGAGGAGAGACGGTATGCCAGCGAGTTTCCCCGAGACCGCGATCAGCACCGAACGGCTGCTGCTGCGCCCTCTGGAGGAGGGCGACACGCCCGAGCTGGTCGCCATGATGGCCGACGACCTGGTGCTCAGCTGGACCGATGTACCGCAGCCGTTCACCCACGCCCACGCGCGGCGCTGGGTCCGCGACTGGGCCCCCGCACTGCGCGCCGAGGGGCGCGGGATCGCCTTCGCCGTCACCGAGCACCTGACCCAGCGGCTGGTCGGGCTGGTCGAACTTCGGCACACCGACTGGCGGCTGCTCAGCACCGAGGCCGCCTACGTCACCGCGCCCTGGGCCCGCGGCGAGGGCTACGCCGTCGAGTCGCTGCTCGGCGTGGCCCAGTGGCTCTTCGAGGACCGGGGCTTCCACCGTCTCGAACTGCGCACCGCGGCCGGCAACACCGCCGCCCAGCAGGTCGCCCAGAAGATCGGCTGCATCAGCGAGGGCGTGCTGCGCAGCGCCTGGATAGTGCGCACCGGCGAGGTCGGCTCGGCCGGCGAGGAGAGCCGCAGTGACCTGATCCTCTGGAGCCTGCTGCCGGAGGACCTCGAACCGGTACGGGAGTCGCCCGCCCCGTTCGCCGCGCTGCACCGTCCCTGAGGCCGGATCCGCCCGCAGCCGCCCGCCGCCTCACCAGGTAACCTCCTCTCCTGGACGGGATGGTCGCAGTGGCGGGGTGGGTGCACCTGACGCCCGCGCACCCCCGGCCGACCCAGGGGCCAGCCGCGCGCACCGCCGCGCGCCGTGGCCGAGTCGTGAGGCGGGAATCGAGGGAGAGCAGCCGCGATGGCTGACCGGATCACGGTCATCGGGTGGGACGGCACGCCGCTGACCGAGGCGGCCGCCGCCGCGCTCGCCGCGGCCACCCTGGTGGCGGGGGCGCCCTACCAGCTCAACGCACTGCCGGTACCGGCCGCCGCCGAGCGGATCGCGCTCGGCAACGTCGGGTCGGCAGCCCGCCGGATCGCCGAACACCGCGGTGCGGTGGTGGTGGTCGCCGAGGGCGACCCCGGCTTCTTCGGCGTGGTGCGCACCCTGCGTCGCCCGGAGTACGGCCTGGAGTTGGAGGTGCTGCCGGCCGTCTCCTCGGTCGCCGCCGCCTTCGCCCGGGCCGGGATGCCCTGGGAGGACGCGCAGGTGGTGAGCACGCACGGCGGACGGTTGCGCAAGGCGGCCAACGTCTGCCGGGCGCACCCCAAGGTGGCCGTGCTGACCACGCCCGACGCCGGCCCCAGCGAGCTGGCCCTGATGCTGCGCGGGGTGCACCGCACCTTCGTGGTCTGCGAGGCGCTCGGCACCGAGGACGAGGACGTCACCGTGCTCACCTCCGACCGGGTGCCCGACCACGACTGGCGCGAGCCCAACGTGGTGCTGGTGATCGGCGGCAACGCGCACTCCCAGGCCGTGGACGCGCCCTCCGGCTGGCTGGCCGGCCGCCCGGTCGGGTACCCGACCACCGAGCGCGGCTGGGCACTGCCCGGGGACGCCTACGACGGTGCGAGCGCGCGGACCCTCTCCGCGCAGGCCCGGGCGGTGATCCTGGCCCGGCTCGGTCCGGGGCCGGGGGACCTGGTCTGGTGCGTGGGCGCCGGCAGCGGCGCGCTCGCGGTGGAGACCGCGCGGTTCGGCGCGGCCGTGGTCGCGGTCGAGGCGGACGCGGCCGGCTGCGCGCGGATCGCGGTCAACGCGCGCCGGTACGGGGTCGAGGTGGAGACCGCCGCCGGCAGTGCGCCCGAGGTGCTCGGCGGGCTGCCCGAACCGGACGCCGTGGTGGTCGAGCGCGGCGGCGCCGAGGTGGTGGCAGCGGTGCTGACCCGCCGTCCGGGCCGGCTGGTGGCGCCGGCCCGCACCCTGGCCGAGGCGGAGGAGATCCGCGTCGTGGTCGCCGCCGCCGGCTACCAGGTGGAGGGCGCGATCCTGCAGTCCGCGCCGCTCACCGCCGATGGCGGTCTGACGATCGGTGCGGGCGAGAGCAGCCTGGTGCTCTGGGCCGAGCCCCGGGGCTGAGACCGGTCGGTCCGACCGTCCGGCAGCTGAGAAGTCGCCAACCGCCGCCCTGGCAAAAGCGGATGAAACGGACACCTGGCCGTTGGGCTGTCAGTTCGTGCCGGTAGTCTGACGATCCGACCGCCGTCAGGGATCTTCGGAACGATTCTCGAACGGCGGACTGCCGACGTGGTGCAACCCACACAGAGATCAGCGTGTGGGCATTCGACTGACGCTCGCGTGATCGGGAGAATGTCCCGGGGCCCGGGCCGGTCGTGCCGGTTGCCCCGGGCTGTCGTTAGTTCAGGTGACGGTGCACGGTGACCGGCTGCCCCTGCGGGGTCGGACGAACGGCACCGGACGCCGTGACCGCCGGGGCGGCCCAGGGCCGCCGCGCGGAGCGCGCGACGGTCGGCAGGTTGGACTGTGGGGTGGGCCGGCACGCGGCTTGGACCCGGAGCGGGCGGTGCGCCTCGGTCGGCGACCGGGCCGCCAAGGACGCGGAAGCGGCCTGGAAGGAGTGTTGACATGACCGACGGCGGTCACATCCCCAATGAGGGACTGCCGGAGCACCTGCTCCCCGAGACCGGAACCGACCCGGTGCAGGGAGGTGGCGGGTGGGGCGGCGACCTCGTCGGCCAGGCCGTACCGGTGGGCGTGCCGGGTCCTGGCTACACCTTCATCGACGAGCCGGACCGGGTGGACCCGCTCGAGGACGAGGACGATGTGCTGCTGATGCCGGGGCCGCAGGGCTCCTGGAGCGACGTGGCCACCTCGCCGGTGGTCCCGCTCGGCGAGGCGCTCGCGCCGCAGGGCACGCCCGGGTACCCGGTGTACGCGACGGTGGACGGCTCGATGGCCTTCCCCGCGGCGCACATTCCGGCCCCGCCGCTCGCGCCGCCCGCCCAGCCCGCCGCGGTGGTCCCGCAGTCGGAGCCGCAGGCCGTGCCGGCCTCGGTGGTGTCCGCGCCCGTGGCGCCGACCGCCGTCGCGCCGCAGCCCGCCGTCCCCGGCGTGGCGCCGGTCGAGCCGGTCTTCACGCAGCCCGCGGCCGTGCCGGCCGCCGCTGCGGTCGAGGGCGGTGAGCAGGGGTCGGCCGGCGTGCCGGTGGAGCCCTCCTGGCCGCCGCTCGACCCGCCGCTGCCGACCGCTGCCGAGGTGCCGGCCCCGGTCGTCGCCCAGCCGGAGCAGGCGGCTGCCGCGTCGGCCGCCGCCGCGCAGCCCCAGGTGTCGCAGCCGGTCGGCGGCCCGGCGCGCCGGCCGCTGCACGCCGGGCCGCCGATCCCGGACCCCTCGGTGATGACCGGTCAGGTGCCGGTCCGCTCGCTGGCCGACCGCGGTCCCTCCGAGCCGGGCGGCACCCCGCCGCACGGCATCCCGGTCGCCGCCCCGGTGCAGGTCGCCCCTCTCATGGCAGCCGTGCCCGCGCCGGTCGAGCCGGTCACCGAGACCGTGGTGATCCCGGCTCAGGCCGTCGCGAGCGAGCCGCAGTCCGTGGTGCCCGCGCCGGTCGAGTCCGCCGTCCCGGTCGAGGCCGCCCCGCTGCCCGAGGCCGCACCGGTCGCCGAGGCGGTCCCGGTCGAGGCCGCTGAGCCGGTCGCGCCCGTCGAAGCCCCGGCTGCCGAGGCTCCGGTTGCTGAAGCTCCGGTTGGCGAGCCCGCCGCCGAAGCCCCGGTCGCCGAGGCGCCCGCCGCTGACGCGCCGTCGGTCGAGGCCGTCGCGGACCAGGCGGCCGAGCCGGTGGCCGACCCGGCCCCCGCGATCCCGACCTCCACGATCCCGGTCGCCGAGCCCACCGTCGAGGCAGCACAGCAGCCAGAGGCCGTCGAGGCCGCCGCGCCGGTCGCCCCGCCCCGTCGGATCGCCGCCTTCCTGGCCGACCCCGCCCCGCTCGGCCTCTCGGTCCCCGAGGCGCCGACCGCCGAGCCGCCGGCCGCTGCTGCGCAGACCCCTGACCAGCAGGTCTCCGACGCGCCGCCCGCTGAGCAGCCCCAGGCTCCGGCCGCCGAAGCCCCCGCCGCCGAGGCCGCCACGACCGACGCCGCGCCGGCGATAGCGCCCGCCGCCGAGTCCGAGGCGCCCGTCGAAGCCGCTGCCGCGGCCACCCCCGAGGCCGAAGCGGTCGCTGACGCCCCGTCAGCGGAAGCCGCCGAAGCCCCCGCCGACGCCGTCGGCTCGACCGAAGCGTCCGAGCCCGCCGCCGAAGCACCCGCCGCACCCGCCGCACCCGAGGCCGCAGTCCCCGCCACCGCCGAGCCGGCCGAGCCCGAGCCGGCCGAGCCCGAGCCGGCCGAGCCCGAGTCCGCCGAGACCCAGGAGCCGGCCGAGCCCGCCGCTCCCCGCCCCCCGGCGGCCCCCGGCTACGACGACCCGATGCGCGAGGCGGTCCACCAGGTGATGCGTGAGCGCCGCGACATCCGCAACGGCTTCCGCCCCGACCCCGTCCCGCACGAGGTCCTGCTGCGCGTCCTGGAGGCGGCCCACACCGCGCCCAGCGTCGGCTACTCGCAGCCCTGGGACTTCGTGGTGATCCGCTCCGCCGAGACCCGCCGCAAGATGCACGCCCTGGCCGAGCGCCAGCGCGAGGTCTTCGCCGACTCGCTGCCCAAGGCGCGGGCCAAGCAGTTCAAGGAAATCAAGATCGAGGCCATCCTCGACACCCCGGTCAACATCGTGGTCACCGCCGACCGCACCCGCGGCGGCCGGCACACCCTGGGCCGGCACACCCAGCCCCAGATGGCCCCGTACTCCGCCGCCCTCGCGGTCGAGAACCTCTGGCTGGCGGCCCGCGCCGAGGGCCTGGGCGTCGGCTGGGTGAGCTTCTTCGACGAGGAGGAGATGGTCCGCGAGCTCGGCCTGCCCGAGCACCTGGAGGTGGTCGCCTACCTCTGCGTCGGCTTCGTCGACTCCTTCCCGGACGAGCCCGAGCTGCAGCAGCAGGGCTGGGCCAAGAAGCGCCCGCTCTCCTGGGTGGTGCACGAGGAGCAGTACGGCAACCGCGCGCTGCCCGGCGAGGAGCCGCACAGCGTGCTCGCCGAGACGCTGCGCACCATCCGCCCGCTGGACGCCAAGGCGCTCGGCCTGGCCTGGGACCGGCAGAAGCGGATGACCAAGCCGGCCGGCTCGCTGGGCATGCTGGAGATCATCTCCGCCCAGCTCAGCGGCCTGTCCCGGAAGTGCCCGCCGCCGATCCCGGAGCCCGCCTGCGTGGCGATCTTCGCCGGCGACCACGGCGTGCACGCCCAGGGCGTCACCCCCTGGCCGCAGGAGGTCACCGCCCAGATGGTGGCCAACTTCCTGGCCGGGGGAGCGGTGGTCAACGCCTTCGCCGGCCAGGTCGGCGCCGAGGTCTGCGTGGTCGACGTCGGCGTCAAGGCCGAGCTGCCGGAGGCGATCCAGCAGGGCCGCACCACCGGTCTGCTGCCGCGCAAGGTCAAGCCGGGCACCGACGACATGACCCAGGGCCCGGCGATGACCCGGGAGGAGGCGCTCAAGGCGCTGGAGGTCGGCATCGAGACCGCCCGCGACCTGGTCGCGGCCGGCAACAAGATCCTGATCACCGGTGACATGGGCATCGCCAACACCACCGCGTCGGCCGCCCTGATCTCCGTCTTCACCGGCGCCGACCCGACCGAGGTCACCGGGCGCGGCACCGGCATCGACGACGAGACGCACGCCCGCAAGGTGGACGTGATCCGCCGTGCCCTGGAGCTGCACCGGCCCGACCCGGCCGACCCGATCGGCGTGCTGGCGGCCGTCGGCGGCCTGGAGCACGCGGCGATCGCCGGTTTCCTGCTCGGCGCGGCCTCGCTGCGCACGCCGGTCATCCTGGACGGCGTGATCGCCGGCTCGGCGGCGCTGGTCGCCAAGGCCATCGCCCCCGAGGTGCTGGCCGCCTGCATCGCGGGCCACCGCTCGGCGGAGCCCGGCCACCAGGCGGCGCTCGCCAAGATCGGCCTGCGGCCGCTGATCGACCTGGACCTGCGGCTCGGCGAGGGGACCGGCGCCCTGCTGGCCCTCCCGCTGGTGCAGAGTGCCGCCCGGGCGATGCACGATGTAGCCACCTTCGACTCCGCCGGAGTCACCGAGAAGGGCTGACGTCCTCTCCCCACCCCGTACCGGCGCAGGCCCTGCCCGCGCCGGTACGGGGTGCTGCCGAACAGTCCGCCCAGCCTCCAGGAGCACCTGATGACCGCGCCCAACCCGCACCCGAGCACCGAGGGCCGCACGCCGTACCCCGTCGGCCTGCTGCTGAGCGGACGCCGGGTCGTGGTGATCGGTGGTGGCCAGGTCGCCCAGCGCCGCCTGCCCGCCCTGATAGCCGCTGGTGCGTACGTCGAGCTGGTCTCCCCGGTCACCACCCCGGCCGTCCAGGCGATGGCCGACGCCGGCGAGATCGTCTGGCAGCGGCGCGGCTACCTGGACGGCGACCTCGCCGAGGCCTGGTACGTGCTGGTCGCCACAGACGACCGCGCGGTCAACGAGGCGGTCAGCGCCGAGGCCGAGCGCCGCCGGATCTTCTGCGCCCGCAGCGACGACGCGGCCCTCGCCACCGCCTGGACCCCCGCCACCGGGCACGACGAGGGCACCACGGTCGCCGTGCTGACCGGCGACCCGCGCCACTCGGCCGCACTGCGCACCACGATCGTCGAGGGCCTGCGTGACGGCAGCCTGAGCGCCCGCCAGTTCCGGCAGCGCTCGGCCGGCGTGGCGCTGGTCGGCGGCGGCCCCGGCGACCCGGACCTGATCACCGTGCGCGGGCGCCGCCTGCTGGCCGACGCGGACGTGGTGGTCGCCGACCGCCTGGCGCCGCGCGAACTGCTCGCCGAGCTGCCGCCGCACGTCGAGGTGATCGACGCGTCCAAGATCCCCTACGGCCGGGCGATGGCCCAGGAGGCGATCAACCAGGCGCTGATCGACCACGCCAAGGCCGGCAGGTTCGTGGTCCGGCTCAAGGGCGGCGACCCCTACGTCTACGGGCGCGGCGGCGAGGAGCTGCTCGCCTGCGCCGAGGCCGGCATCCCGGTCACCGTGGTCCCCGGCATCTCCAGCTCGATCAGCGTGCCGGCCGCCGTCGGCATCCCGGTCACCCACCGCGGCATGACCCACGAGTTCACCGTGATCTCCGGCCATGTCGCCCCCGAGGACCCGCGCTCCCTGGTCAACTGGGAAGCCGCCGCCCGGATGAGCGGCACCCTGGTGCTGCTGATGGCGGTCGAGCGGATCGGCGCGATCGCCGCCCGGCTGATCGAGGCCGGCCGCCCGGCCGACACCCCGGTCGCCGTGGTCCAGGAGGGCACCACCGCCGCCCAGCGCCGGATCGACGCCACCCTCGCCACGGTGGCCGCCACCGTCACCGCCGAGGGCGTCCGCCCGCCGGCCGTCATCGTGATCGGCGACGTCGTGCACGTCCTCGACCCCGCCACCCGCTGACCCCCGCCAGCCGACGCCCCGAGAGCAGCATGTCCGAGCCCAGCACCATCACCGACGCCGCCGACCCGCGACTGGCCGACTACACCGACCTGACCGACGTCGAACTGCGCCGCCGCCGCGAACCCGCCGAAGGCCTGTTCATCGCCGAGGGCGAGAAGGTGATCCGCCGCGCGCTCGCCGCCGGGTACGGGATGCGCTCGATGCTGCTCACCGCCAAGTGGCTGGACGTCATGGCGGACGTGATCGCCGAGGTCGACGCGCCTGTGCACGTGGTCGAGCCCCGGCTGGCCGAGCAGGTGACCGGCTACCACGTGCACCGCGGCGCGCTGGCCTCGATGGCCCGCAAGCCGCTGCCGACGGCCGCCGAGGTGCTGATCGGCGCCGGGCGGGTCGCGGTGCTCGAAGGCCTGGTCGACCACACCAACCTCGGCGCGATCTTCCGCAGCGCGGCCGCGCTGGGCATGGACGCCGTGCTGCTCTCCCCGGACTGCGCGGATCCGCTCTACCGGCGGGCCGTCAAAACGTCGATGGGCGCCGTCTTCTCCGTCCCCTACGCGCGCCTGGACCCCTGGCCCGGCTCGCTCAGCACGCTGCGCGACGCCGGCTTCCAGCTGCTCGCGCTCACCCCGGCCGAAGGCTCGGTCGACCTGGCCCAGGCCGCCCCGCACCGCCTGCCCAAGGCCGCGCTGATGCTCGGCGCGGAGGGCGACGGTCTCACCGCGCGGGCGCTGGCCGCCGCCGACCAGCGGGTGCGGATCCCGATGGCGCACGGCATCGACTCGCTCAACGTCGGCGCCGCGGCCGCCGTCGCGTTCTACGCCGTCAACGCCTACAGCGCCGGCTGACGTTCCGTCGGTTCTGCTGTCCCGTCAGCCCTCCCGCTGTGCTGCCCAGTGCTGTGCCGCCCAGTCCAGCCAGGCCGCCACCCAGTCGGCCAGCAGCCGCTCGGTGACCTCGTCGCCCACCTGGTTCAGCGCCGCCCAGTAGCGGTCCCAGCGGATCAGCGCCGGCTCGCCGCGGACCGGCTGGCCCAGCCCGTAGTGGCGCAGCATCTCCTCCAGCGCGGCGCCGCGCGGCCCGTCCTCCTCGGTGAACCAGGGCAGGTGGATCCGCAGGTGGGAGAGCTGGTTGGCCATCGAGTAGACCAGCTCCTCGGCCTGCTGGGGGCCGCAGCCCAGCACCTTGCCCAGCTCGGTGGCCGCCCGGCGCCCCAGTGCCCGGTAGGCCGCCCCGGCATCGGGTCCGCCGGGCACGAAGGTCTCCAGGAAGGCCCGCACCGCCGCCACCCCCGTGGCCGGGGCCAGCACCGGCTCGGGCAGCGCCCGCAGCTCGGCGGTGATCCGCGCGAACAGCTCCTGGCGCGCCGTCACATACGGCAGCAGATCGCCGACCGGACCGACCTCGACATCCTCCGGCGCCGGGCCGTGCCCGAGGATGGTCACCGCCTGGTCGCCGACCGCCGTGCGCAGCGCCCAGGCCTTGCCCAGCCGGCAGAGCTCGCCGCGCTCCAGCTGCCGCCGCACCGGAGCCCCGTCGGCCCGCGGCAGCTTGCCGTTCCTGACCAGCCGCCGCAGCGCCCGCAGCGGGTCGCCCGCTCGCCCGGCGCTGCCGGGCGGCTCGGTGGTCACGGTGACGAACGGGCCGTCGGTCTCCCGCCAGTCGCCGTAGGCCAGGGTGGCGGAGACCACCACCTCGTTCTCCCGCTGCCACTCAGCGAGGAACGCGGGCACCACCACCGGCCGCCGCAGTCCGTACACGGGAAACGGCGGGCTCGCGGCGAACGCGCGCAGCTGCTGTCGGGACTGCTCCAGACGTTCGGGCTCGGGCGGGTTCCGTCTCATGCCGGAGAGTCTCGCACTCCTCACTGACGGTCAGAACCCCGCTGCTCGAAACGATCCGCCGCCCGCGCCGCCTGCGCTCCAACGCGCCCCCGGCCGACCGGGGCGCCGACCGGGGCGCCGCGTGGGCGTCAGCTCGCGCTCGCGCCGCCGACCGCACCGGCCGCAGAGCCCGGCGCCGTCCCGGTGCCGCCGGAGACGCCCGCACCCGGCCAGGACTCGTCCAGGCTGCCGTCCGCCCGCGCTGTGTAGCGCGTGGTGGCGGTGGCACCGGTCTGGGTCACCCGCTCCTCGCGGACCAGGGCGCCCTCCTCCAGCCGCCAGCCGGCGGTGGACTGCGGATCGGCGGCCGAACTGCGCGCGGTGAGCGCGACGGGGGAGTCGGCCGCGAAGCCGAACAGCTCGATCAGGTCCACCGGCACCGAACCCTCGGTGCGGCGCAGCACCACCACGGTGGCCGGTGCGCCGCGATAGCGGGCGGGCAGCACGCTGGTCAGCGTGACCACCGGCGCGCCCGGGGCCGGGTCGGTGGCGGAGCGGCCACCGCGCAGCGCGATCGGCGGGCCGCCGGCGGGGTCGTTGTAGCTGCGGTCGGGCCAGTCCACCGGGGGCACCGGGCCGCCCGCCGGGCCGAGCCCGGACAATGTGCCGGGCGAGGCCGGCAGGGTCGCCGAGGCCGCGGCGCTGCCCGTCCCGCCGCCGGTACGGGCCGCCGGGGCCGCCACCGAGGGCTGGGCGCCGTCCGCCGACAGGCCGATCGCGGGCCCGGCGCCCTCGAGCCCGCCCGCCTCGCCCGGGGTGTTCGGGCCCGCCGCGGCGACCCGGGCCACCGTGCGCGGCAGCGGCAGCAGCCCCTGCGCGTGACGGTTCTCACAGCCCTGCGCCGCCGCGATGGCCAGTGCCACCCCGATGGTCACCGTGATGAAGACCACCAGCCGCTGGCGCCGCAACCGTCGACGCGCGTCGAGTGCCCGTCCGGGCGGCGGGGTGTGCTGCCGATCGCGCGGCTGCGGTCGGCCGCCGGCCTCCTGGCGCGGTCGGGCGGGTGGCACCGGCGCGGCGGGCGGGTGCCCGAGCGGCGCACCGCCGTGCGGCGGCGGGTAGGGCTGCGAGCGGGCGAACCGGGGGCGCCCGAGTGCCCGCGCCTCGTCCGCCTCGCGCGCCGCCCGTTCGGCCCGCTCCGCCTCGCGGGCGGCCGACTCCCGCAGGCCGCTGTCGCGCGCCGCCACGGCGCGCTCCTGCTCCCGCTCGCGGACCCCGGCGGCCGGTGGCGGCACCGAGGCCGCCGCGGCCCGCCCGCGGGCGGCGCCGGCTCGCGCCGCCAGCTCGCTCAGCCGCTCGTGCAGGTGCGCGGCCCCGGGGCGCTCCATCGGCTCCTTGGCCAGGCAGGCCCCGATCAGCGGCGCGAGCGGCGCCGGCACCTCGGACAGGTCCGGCTCCTCGTGCACCACCCGGTACAGCATCACTTCCGACGAGGCGCCGGAACCGAACGGGGTGTCACCGGTCAGCGCGTACGCCAGGGTGGCCCCGAACGCGAACACGTCGGTGGCCGGCGTCACGGCCGCGCCGCGCACCTGCTCGGGCGCCAGGAAGCCGGGGGAGCCGACCGCCGTCCCGACGTGGGTCAGCGTGCTCGCCCCGCGCGACCAGGCGATGCCGAAGTCGATGATCCGCGGGCCCTTGGGGGAGAGCAGGATGTTGGAGGGCTTCAAGTCCCGGTGCACCACACCGGCCTCATGGACCTTCACCAGCCCGTCCGCCAGCGCGGCGCCGATCCGGGCCACCTCCGGCCAGGGCAGCGGTCCCTCGTCCCCGACCCGCTTGTACAGCGAGGGGCCAGGCACGTAGGCGGTGGCCAGCCAGGGCCGGTCCGCCTCCAGGTCCGAGCCGACCACCCGGGCCGTGCAGCCGGCCCGGATCCGGGAGGCGGCCGCGACCTCGCGGGCGAACCGGGTGCGGAACTCCACGTCCTCGGCCAGCTCGGCGCGGATCAGCTTCAGCGCCACCCGCTGGCCCTTGCGGTCGGAGCCGAGGTAGACCACGCCCATCCCGCCGGCGCCGAGCCGCCGGTGCAACCGGTACGGGCCGACGATGCGGGGGTCCTCACGCCTCAGCCGCATCATCGCCATGTCGTCCCCGTCAGCCCGTCAGGTGGGCAAGCCGTGAGGTGGGCCCCGCAGACTGGGGCGTCGTCAGTTTCTGTCGGGCACAGCTTACGGACTGTCGGCTGCGGTGTGCTGATACGCAACACGCGAACCGCCGGTGGGATTGTCCGATCTCCGCTCCAGGGCGTGCTCCGGACCACGTCTCGGGGTCTCCTCTCAGGGTTCCCTCGGGGGTTGACAACCCCGCCCGTCCATCTGCGGTAGTACGCCGAGGCGCAGAGCATCATCCTCCCGGCCAGCCTTCGAACGATACGCAGGCATGACGTCACCAGCCTTGCCGCCGCCTACCGTTGAGGTCAGCGGTGGACGAGGCACTCGTCCCCCGAGGCTCCTCGTCCACCGCTGCGCAGCCACCCCCGGACCCGGGACCGACCCGAGCAGCGGACCGCAGAGCGGCAGGAGCAGGATCATGGCCACCCAGCTCACCGGAGCCACCGAGCACCGGCGATCGCTCGCCGATCGCGTCCCTCGGTTGCAGCGTGCTCAGCGCCCGGTCCGCGAGGAGCGCCACCCGGCTGTCGCGCTGGCGATCGCACTGCCCTTCGCCATCGCGCTGATGCTGCTCTTCGGCGGCTGGGACCAGATGGTCACCCAGACCAAGGCGGTGGCCGACCTGATCGGGCGCTGATCCCAGGGGACAGGGATCGGACGCCGGCCGGAGACGGGCGCCCCCGCGGGCACACGCGGACGGGCGAGGGAGCGGGTGCGCCCAGCTCCGGCCACCCACGAGTGCCGTGCTCGGACGTCGGTGAGGACGCCCGCGCACGGCACTCGTGCTGCCGCTGCTCCGCGTCTCGCCGGCACCGCGGGCGACCACAACGCCGAAGGGCCGGACCCTCGGTGAGGATCCGGCCCTTCGGTCTTGCACTGTGCGCGATACTGGGATTGAACCAGTGACCCCTACCGTGTCAAGGTAGTGCTCTCCCGCTGAGCTAATCGCGCGGATCGACCGCACTGTTACGCGCAGTCCGTGATCCCGAGGGATCGGTGATCCCTGAGGATCAGTGCGCGATACTGGGATTGAACCAGTGACCCCTACCGTGTCAAGGTAGTGCTCTCCCGCTGAGCTAATCGCGCGGGTCAACCGCACCACGAGGGTGCCGCCGCCAGACCTTGCCAGGCCGAGCCACGTAGGGCTGGTGCGCGATACTGGGATTGAACCAGTGACCCCTACCGTGTCAAGGTAGTGCTCTCCCGCTGAGCTAATCGCGCGGGAAGACCCCGGCAAGCCGGGGACCTCTGGAGGTGGAGACGGGATTTGAACCCGTGTACACGGCTTTGCAGGCCGTTGCCTCGCCTCTCGGCCACTCCACCAGGCAACTTCGGTTGAACCATATCAGTTAGGACGATCATGCTGTCCTTCACCGAGCGGACGACGAGATTCGAACTCGCGACCCTCACCTTGGCAAGGTGATGCTCTACCAACTGAGCCACGTCCGCCTGTCTTCGGGGCTCTTCACCGCTCTCTGGCGGCTCCGTTTCCCGGCGACGTGTTGAACTTTAGCGGAAACCTGGGCCAGCTCAAATTCCGTATCCGCAGGCCGTCGCCGGGCACCCGTCGAACCCGGCTGCTCAGCGCCCGTTCCGGCCCCGTCGGCGTCCGCGCAGGTCAGCCGCCGCACCGCCGTCGCGACCAGGAGGCGACCTAGACTTTCGACCCACCGCACCCCACCCGCCGGGCCCACCCCTGCCCGGCGCGGACCGTGAACCACCAGCAGGAGAACCGTGCCCCCCGTCAGACCAGCCCCGCGCCCCGACCAGCCGATCGCCCGCTTCGGCGGCCGACTCGCCACCGGGCTGTGCGAGGTGACCCACGACCCCGCCGCGCTGGAGAGCGAGGGCTGGTGGGCCGTCGCCTACGACTTCGAAGGCCGCCTGACCTGCGCCCGGTTCGCCGAGGTCCACCCAGACCCGGTGCCCGCCCCGGCCGCCGACCGCTGGCGCGGGCCGAGCCCCGACAGCTGGCGCAGCTCGCTGGACCGGGCCGGCTACCTCGCGGGCGTGCGCCGGATCCGCGAACACATCGCGGCCGGCGAGGTCTACCAGGCCAACCTCTGCCGGGTGATGACCGCGCCGCTGCCCGACCCCGACCCGGCCCACAGCGACATCGACGCGCTCACCGGCCTGCTCGCGCTCGGCAACCCCGCCCCCTACGCCGGCACCATCCGCCTGCCCGAGCACGGCGTGGAGATCGCCACCGCCTCCCCGGAGCTCTACCTCAGCCGGGCCGAGCGCACCATCGCCTCCGGCCCGATCAAGGGCACCGGACGCACCGAGCACGACCTGCTGGAGAAGGACCACGCCGAGAACGTGATGATCGTCGACCTGGTCCGCAACGACCTCGGCCAGGCCTGCGCCACCGGCAGCGTCACCGTGCCCGACCTCTGCGTGGTCGAGAAGCACCCCGGGCTGGTGCACCTGGTCTCCACCGTCGAGGGCACCCTGCGCACCGGCGCCGGCTGGCCCGAACTCCTCGCCGCCACCTTCCCGCCCGGCTCGGTCACCGGCGCGCCCAAGTCCAGCGCGCTCCGCATCATCGAGGAGTTGGAGACCGCCCCGCGCGGACCCTACTGCGGCGCTGTCGGCTGGGTCGACGCCGACCGCCACCGGGCCGAACTCGCCGTCGGCATCCGCACGTTCTGGATCGACCGGAGCCGACCGGCGACCCCCGTCCTGCACTTCGGCACCGGCGCCGGCATCACCTGGGGCTCCGACCCCGAGGCCGAGTGGGCCGAAACCGAACTCAAGGCCGCCCGCCTGGTCGCGATAGCGTCGGGTGAGCAGCCGGAGTAGAAACCCTCGCTCCGGCTCCCCGCCCTCCTGCCTGAGGAGTGATCCCGATGATCTGGCTCAACGGAGCGCTGGTCGACGAGGCCGGCGCCGAGGTCTCCGTCTTCGACCACGGACTCACCGTCGGCGACGGCGTCTTCGAGACCGTCAAGGCGGTCGACGCAAGACCCTTCGCCCTCACCCGCCACCTCGATCGGCTGACCCGTTCGGCCATCGGCCTCGGCCTGCCCGCCCCCGACCTCGAAGCGGTCCGCAAGGGCTGCGAGGCCGTGCTGGCCGCCAATCCGATGCCGCTGGGCCGGCTGCGGATCACCTACACCGGCGGGGTCGCCCCGCTCGGCTCCGACCGCGGCGACGCCCCGCCGACCCTGGTGATCGCCCTGGGCAGCTGCCCCGCGCGCCCCGAGACCACCGCCGTCGCCACCGTCCCGTGGACCCGCAACGAGCACAGCGCCGTGGCCGGCCTCAAGACCACCTCCTACGCCGAGAACGTGGTCGCCCTCGCCCACGCGCACCGCCAGGACGCCTCCGAGTCGCTGCTGGCCAACACCGCGGGACAGCTCTGCGAAGGCACCGGCTCCAACGTCTTCGTCGTGCTCGGCGGCAGGCTGCTCACCCCGCCGCTCGCCTCCGGCTGCCTGGCCGGCATCACCCGCGCGCTGGTCGCCGACTGGTGCGGGGCCGAAGAGGCCGACCTGCCCTACTCGGTGCTGGGCGAGGCCGAGGAGGTCTTCCTCACCTCCAGCCTGCGCGACGTCCAGGCCGTCGGCCGGATCGACGACCGCGTGCTGCCCGCACCCGGCCCGGTCACCGCTCGCGCGATGGCCCTCTTCGCGGCCCGCTCGGCCGACGACATCGACCCGTGACGAGCCGGCGGCCCCAGTCGCCGCCGGTCGGTCCGGTAGGTCGTTAGGCAGTGGCCCAGCCGGGGAAGAGACGAGCCATGACCACCACGTTGCGGCCCGCCGGCCCTGAAGAGGCCTACCCGGACGGCCGGCGCGACCGCCGTTGGCTGGTCTGCGCCAACGGTCGCCCGGTGGGCTCGGTGCACACCAGCGCGCACCCGCACGGCAGTCGGCTGACCGGTCGGATCGAGGACCTGGAGATCACCGAGGGCCGTCGGCGCGGGCGCGGCACCATCGCGGTGCTCGCCGCCGAGGAGGTGCTGCGCGCCTGGGGCTGCCATCGCGCCGAGGCCGCCGTCCCGGTCGACGCCGGCCCGGCGCACGCCTTGGCGCTGGCCCTCGGCTACACCGAGACCAACCGGAAGCTGCTCAAGCGGCTCGGCCAACCGCCAGGTCTGCGACCGGGCTTGACGGTCCGTCCGATCGACCGGGCGGCCTACCCGCAGTGGCTCGAAGGCACCAAGGCCGAGTACCGGTCCCACCTGCGGATGGCCGGCCTCACCGAAGCCCAGGCCCTCGAGCGCTGCGAGGCCGACCACACCCACCTGCTGGCCGAGGGCCATGCCAGCCAGGGTGTGGTGCTGCGCCAACTGGTCGCCGGGGGAAGCCCGGTGGGCAGTCTCTGGGTCGCGCTGCACGACGGCCGGCTGCCGGACGGCACCGCCTTCGCCTGGGTGATGACCGTCGAGGTGGCCGCCGACCAGCGCGGAAAAGGCTACGGCCGCGAGCTGATGCTCACGGCCGAACGCGAATGCCTCGCCGCCGGGGTCCACGCCCTGGGCCTCAACGTCTACACGGCCAACCAGGTCGCGATCCGCCTCTACGAGTCCCTGGGTTACCGCACCACCCGGCGGGTGCTCGCCAAATCGCTCTGAGCGGCCGCGCGCCCGGCAGGATCCGCCGGACCGGCGCCAACCCAGCCCTAACCCTCCAGCAGCGCGGTGATCCGCTCCAGCAGGCCCTGCTGGCTCTTGCCGCCGTCCAGCCGCTGCCCGGCCACCAGGTAGGTCGGCGTGCCGGTCACCCCGATCGCCTTGCCCTCGGCCTGGTCGGCGTCCACCGCCAGCATGTGGCGCCCGTCGATCAGCGCCAGCTCGACCTCCTCGGCGTCCAGGCCGAGCTCCGCCGCCACCTCGATCAGCAACTCCTGGCCGCGCTGCTCCAGCTCCGGCACCCGGGCCAGCACCGCCTCCACGAACGGCCACCCCCGGCCCTGCGCGAACGCCTCCTCGGCCGCCTCCGCGGCCGGGTAGGCGTACTTGTGCTTCTCCAGTGGGAAATGGCGCAGCGAGATGGTGAGCGCGTCGCCGAAGCGCGCACGCAGCGCGCGGATGTCGTCCAGCGCGGTGCCGCAGTCGGGGCACTGCAGCTCGCACCAGAATTCGAGATGGGGCAGGGAACCTTCGGTCATGCGCCCAGTGTTCCACTACCAGGGACCCTGAACGGAAAATCAGCAGGACGGAGCCAGACCATGCTCACCGGTGCGATCTGCTACGCCCTGACGCTCGGCGGGCTGGTGCTGGCCGGCCTGCACGGCTGGCGCCGCCGCTGGCGCACGGCCGCCCGCTGGGCCGGGCTGGCGCTGCTGCCCGCCGGCGTCTATCTGACCGGGCTGGTCCCGGTGGGCACCGCGATCGGCCGCGCTGTCGGGCACTGGGCGACCCGGCTCGTCTTCGACCCCCGGGTCTGGACCGGCATCGGGCTGCTCGGCATCGCCGTCCTGCTGCTCGCGCTGAGCCGGCTGGGCGCCAGCGGCGGCGGCAGCGGTGATCAGGGCCGCCGGGTCGAGCCGAAGAGCCGCGAGCCGCGCCAGGCGGCCGCTCAGGCCGGTGCTGCCCAGGCCGGTGCCGCCCAGAGCGGGCCGGCCCCGTCGCCCGCGGTCGCGCCGAAGAAGGGCAAGAGCGCCGCCGAGGAGCTCGGCGACTTCTCCGACATCGAGGAGATCCTCCGCAAGCGCGGCATCTGAGCTGCCGCCCGCCGCCCGCCGCCCGCCGCCCGCCGCCCGCCGGTTACCGGGCGCGGTGCCGCTCAGCTCACGCCGAGCGCCACCCCTGCCTCGTCCGCCGCCGAGCGCTGCCGCGCCCGGTAGGCGGCCACGTGCATCCGGTTCCCGCAGGTGCGGCTGTCGCAGTAGCGGCGCGAGCGGTTGCGGGAGAGGTCCACGAAGACCCGTGCGCAGTCCGGCGCCTCGCAGCGCCGCAGCCGCTCCCGCTCGCCGGCCATCACGATCAGGCCCAGCGCCATCCCCAGCTCGGCCGCCAGGTGGTCGGCCAGCGCGGCGTGCGGGGCGAAGTAGTGCATGTGCCAGCCGTGGCCGTCGTGGTCGGTCAGCCGGGGTGTCGCGTTCACCGAGGCGACCAGCACGTTCACCAGCTCGGCCGCCAGCTCGGTGGAGCCGGCGGTGAAGATCTCCCGCAGCCGGCCGCGCAGCCCGTGTACCGCGACCAGGTCGGCTGACGTGACCGCGTCGATCTCGCTGAGGTCCTGCCGGACCACGAAGGCGTCCAGCGCGACCAGGTCGGACAGCTGCTCGAAGCCGCTCACCTCTGGAGCGGTGTTCAGCAGGTCGACCAGGATGCCCAGGGCACACTCGGTGTCGTGGGTGATCAGCACGTGGGAACTCCTCGCGTGCGCCGGGGGCGGCGGTACCGCCCGCATCGGGTCATCACCGGCGCACTCTACCGGGCCAAGGCGTACGCACGCCGAAGGCGCCCGGCATCAGGGCCCTCGCCCGCGACGGCGGGCGAGGCACCATGACACCGGGCGCCTTCGGCGGGTGCTCGCGCCACTCACCGCGAACACCTTGGACGACCGGCCCCGAGACCGCGAAGCGCGGTGGTATCGGTGGCCGTGCCCCCGAGTAGGACAGCCACCTTGAAGGTCGACCTGACCGTCGACCCGTGAGTCGACCCCGCAGGTCGACCGGCCACCGGGGGGAGTACCCCCGGCGCTTCAGCTCTCGGCGAGGATGTGCGACAGCTCCCGATCCAGATCGAAGTGGCGATGCTCGGTGCCGGGCGGGACAGCGGCGTCGGTCCGCTTGAGGAAGGACTCAAGCGCCCGGGCCGGGGCCTCCAGCAGGGCTTCCCCCTCCGGGGAAGACAGCGCGATGCAGACGACTCCCTGTCCGTGGCTGCGTGACGGCCACACCCGGACGTCGCCGGTCCCGGTGGGTCGGTGCAGCCCCTCCGCGAGGAGGTCGCGGGCGAACACCCACTCCACGGTCTCGTCGGCACCGGTGTGGAAGGTGGCGTGCACGGCATAGGGGTCGGCAGTGTCGTAGCGCAGGCCCGCGGGGACGGGCAGTGACGACTCGCTGGACACGATGAGGCGCAGGTGCAGCTCGCAGCTGACCGTGGTGTTCATAAGCGCCAGGGCCTTTCGCTCAGTGTGCGCTCGGGGAATCGCACGTCGGCGAACGGACCATCCCACCCCCAGCGGCGATGTAAACCCCTCTGTCCCGATTCGGGCCGTCCTGGTAACCCTTCCGGCGCATTGCGCATTGGCTCGGAACCGGGGCGGAACCGGGGCGGAAGCGGAAATCGGTACCGGCTGTGCGGCGGTCGGGGAGGAGTCGGGAATGGTTACGGATCGTGACGGATGGCGACAGGCGGGCTGGTGGGGGCCGGTGCCGGATGGTCGGGGCGGGGGTGGCGCGGAGCACCCCTCGGGATGCGGTAATGTTTTCCCTGCAGCCGGGCGATTAGCTCAGCGGGAGAGCACTTCGTTCACACCGAAGGGGTCACTGGTTCGATCCCAGTATCGCCCACCGGATTGCAAGTAAGGCGTAGGACCCCGGTTATTTATTGACCGGGGTCCTACGCCTTTTTGCCGTTCTCCGAGTCGCCGGCAAGTCACCGATCGCGGTGCGGCGGGAGTTCCGCGGAACTGAGGACTCGTCACCGAGCCTTTCCCGCCCGGTCGCTGTCGCGGTGTCGGGCGGCCGTCGGGGTGCGGTGGCCGGAACCGCGTTGCAAGGCACCCCCGGGACGGTGCTATTGTTCTTCTCGTTGCCCGGGCGATTAGCTCAGCGGGAGAGCACTTCGTTCACACCGAAGGGGTCACTGGTTCGATCCCAGTATCGCCCACCGGACAACATCGGGCCCCAACTGCCAAGGCAGTTGGGGCCCGATGCAGTTTCCGGGTCCGGCCGGTCGGCCGAGGCGGGCTCAGGCCGCGCTCTCGCAGCGGTGCTCGGCCGCGAGCGGCACTCCGCAGCCCGCGCAGCGGGCGGGGCGCAGCGGCCAGGAGCGGTCGACCCGTTCCGGAGTGCCGGACCGGTCGAACCAGTTCTGCAGCCCGCGCGCCTGGGCCGCGTGCCAGACGGCCTGACGCAGATGCAGCTCGGCCGCCGAGAAGTCGCCCAGCGCGGTGCGGTGGCGCAGACCGATCGCGCGGACCAACTGCAGTGCGGCCCACGCGTCGGCGCCCGCGTCGTGCGCGTCGGCGAGTTCGACGCCGTAGTGCGCGCAGAGGTCGGTCAGCGTGCGACGGCCCTTGCGGTAGCGGTCCACGTGCTTGTCCAGCACCCGCGGATCGACCACCAGCAACTCGGCGTCGGCCAGCACGGACGCCAGCGAGCTCTGCCGGTGCCGGCGCAATTCCCGGTCCAGCAGCGTCAGATCGTAGGGCGCGTTCATCACCACCAGCGGTATCCCGGCCCGCGCCTGCTCGGCCAGCGCGCGGGCGATCTCCGCCGTCACCACGGCCGGCGAGCGGCCGTCCGCCCGCACCCGCTCGTCGGTGATCCCGTGCACCGCCCGGGCCCCCTCGGGGATCGGGATCCCCGGATCGGCCAGCCAAGTCAGCCGCTCCACCGGGGCATCCGGCGCGGCCTGCAGGACCAGGGCGGCCGAGACCACCCGGTCCTGTTCCACGTCCACCCCGGTGGTCTCGGTGTCGAAGGAGGCCAGTCGGCCTTCGTACCAGTGCGGGCTCTCCATCGTGACCACCCCTCAGCTCCCCTGGGCGCTCCCCGTCGACCGGCCCGGTGCACCGTCGAGGACTGACGGTGCACCAGGTTCGCGGTGCGGTGCTGACCAGGTGATACCCCGGGGCCGTACCGCTTCAATCCCGCTCGAACCAGCTCGAACCGGCTCCGGTCCCGCCGGTGCGCCGCTGGGTGCCCGGCCGGGGGTACAGCTAGGTGCACGGTGAGCATGGCGGGCTCGGTACCATCGGGGAACGCAGCACCTGCTGCGCCCCATCAAAGCCAGCACGTCAGGAGAGACCGGTGACGGACGTCCGGGTAATCATCAACCGCGAACCCGATCGGGAAGAGCGCGTGGTGACCACGGGCACTACCGCCGCCGAGCTGTTCGCCGAGGACCGCGCGGTGGTCGCGGCGCGGGTCGCGGGTGCGCTGAAGGACCTGGCCTACCAGGTGCAGGACGGCGACGAGGTCGAGCCCGTCGAGATCACCAGCCAGGACGGCCTCAACATCCTGCGCCACTCCACCGCGCACGTGATGGCCCAGGCCGTGCAGGAGATCTTCCCCGAGGCCAAGCTGGGCATCGGCCCGCCGATCAAGGACGGCTTCTACTACGACTTCGACGTCGAGAAGCCGTTCCACCCCGATGACCTCAAGGCCATCGAGAAGAAGATGCAGGAGATCATCAAGAAGGGCCAGAAGTTCGCCCGCCGGGTGGTTACCGACGAGGCGGCCCGCGAGGAACTGGCGAACGAGCCGTACAAGCTGGAGCTGATCGGCCTCAAGGGGTCGGCCGCCACGGCCGGCGAGGGCGCGGACGTCGAGGTGGGCGGCGGCGAGCTGACCATCTACGACAACCTCGACCCGAAGAGCGGCGAGCTCTGCTGGGGCGACCTGTGCCGCGGCCCGCACCTGCCGAGCACCCGGATGATCCCGGCGTTCAAGATCATGCGCTCGGCCGCCGCCTACTGGCGCGGCAGCGAGAAGAACAAGCAGCTGCAGCGCCTCTACGGAACCGCCTGGCCGACGAAGGACGAGCTGAAGGCGCACCTGGACTTCCTCACCGAAGCCGCCAAGCGCGACCATCGCAAGCTCGGCAGCGAGCTGGACCTCTTCTCCATCCCCGAGGAGATCGGCTCCGGCCTCGCGGTCTTCCACCCCAAGGGCGGCGTGATGCGCCGGGCCATGGAGGACTACTCGCGCAAGCGGCACGAGGAGGCGGGCTACGAGTTCGTCTACACCCCGCACGCCACCAAGGGCACCCTGTTCGAGGTCTCCGGTCACCTGGACTGGTACGCCGACGGCATGTACCCCCCCATGCAGCTCGACGGCGAGAACGACTACTACCTCAAGCCGATGAACTGCCCGATGCACAACCTGATCTACCGCTCGCGCGGTCGGTCCTACCGTGAACTGCCGCTGCGGCTCTTCGAGTTCGGCACCGTCTACCGGTACGAGAAGTCGGGTGTGGTGCACGGTCTGACCCGGGCCCGCGGCTTCACCCAGGACGACGCGCACATCTACTGCACCAAGGAGCAGATGGCCGGCGAGCTCGACTCGCTGCTCACCTTCGTGCTGGAGCTGCTGCGCGACTACGGGCTGACCGACTTCTACCTGGAGCTCTCCACCCGGGACCCGGAGAAGTCGATCGGCTCGGACGAGGACTGGGAGGAGGCCACCGAGACGCTGCGCGCGGCGGCCGAGAAGCAGAACCTCGAACTCGTCCTCGACCCCGAGGGTGCGGCCTTCTACGGCCCGAAGATCTCGGTGCAGGCGCGGGACGCGATCGGGCGCACCTGGCAGATGTCGACCATCCAGGTCGACTTCCAGCTGCCGAACCGCTTCGAGCTGGAGTTCCAGGGCGCGGACGGCAACCGGCAGCGGCCGGTGATGATCCACCGCGCGCTGTTCGGCTCGATCGAGCGCTTCTTCGCGGTGCTGCTGGAGCACTACGCCGGTGCGATGCCGCCGTGGCTGGCCCCGGTCACCGTGGTCGGCATCCCGATCACCGAGGAGCACGTGCCGTACCTCCAGGAGGTGGCGGCCGAGCTGAAGAAGCACGGGATCCGGGTCGAGGTGGACGCCTCGGACGAGCGGATGCAGAAGAAGATCAGGAACGCCCAGAAGGCCAAGGTGCCGTTCATGCTGATCGCGGGCAACGACGACGTCGAGGCCGGGGCGGTGAGCTTCCGCTACCGCAGTGGTGAGCAGAAGAACGGCGTGCCCGTCGCCGAGGCCGTGGCCGAGATCGTTGACGCCGTGCAGCGTCGCATCCAGGTCTGACCGCTGACCTTGGTGCGGGGCGGACTCCTGAACAGGAGTCCGCCCCGCACTGGTTCGGTGGCCACTCGGGCCGAATATGCTGATCGGCATGACGAGTGAGCCGGAACTGCAGCGGGGTGTCGGGGAGCCGGACGGCTTCCAGCGCCTGTGGACGCCCCATCGGATGGCCTATATCCAGGGCGAGAACAAGCCCACCGGTCCGGCTCCCGACGACGGGTGTCCGTTCTGCTCGATCCCCTCGCTCAGCGACGAGGACGGGCTGATCATCACCCGGGGCACCCATGTCTTCGCGGTGCTCAACCTCTACCCGTACAACGGCGGGCACCTGATGCTGGTCCCGTACCGGCACGTGGCCGACTACACCGAGCTGACCGACGAGGAGACCGTCGAACTGGCGCTGCTGACCAAGCAGGCGATGACGGCGCTGCGGGCGGCCTCCGGGGCGCACGGGTTCAACATCGGGATGAACCAGGGAATGGCGGCCGGCGCGGGGATCGCGGCGCACCTGCACCAGCACGTGGTGCCGCGCTGGGGCGGGGACGCCAACTTCATGCCGGTGGTGGGGCACACCAAGGTGCTGCCGCAACTGCTGGCGGACACCCGCAAGATGCTGGCCGAGGCCTGGCCGCAGGGCTGAGTGAGAAGCGATGGGCGGCTCCCACGCGCGCCGCGCGTCGGAGCCGCCCACCGCTTGCGGTCACCCGGCGTCGTAGACGTCCGCCCGGAACGGCCGCACGCCCTGTAGCTCGGACTTGAGGATCAGACCGCGGTTGGCGAACCGGTCGGTGTTGATGTCGTGGTCGGCCAGGAACTCCACCGTCGCCGCGAGCACCGCGCTGACCACGGGGGAGGTGATCCGCATCGAGTCGTCGGCCATGAAGCGGCTGTTCCAGGGGGCGGTGGCCCAGGCGGTGCGCAGGCCGAAGGGCTCGGGCAGCTTCATCGTGCCGCCGAGGTAGGCGAGCAGGCCGGGGGAGCGCAGGAAGGGTGCCCGCAGGGCCTGGCGGACCACCTCGTCGTTGCTGATCAGCGGCAGCTGGATGGTCTCCTCCTCCCAGAACTTGCCGGTCTTGGCGCGGCTGATCTGCTTGGGCTTGGGCTTGTCGTGGAAGGCGCCGGCCACCGGGCCGAGCGTGTGGCCGTTGACCGAGACCCGCAGGGTGTTGCTCAGCACGGTGACGGTGATCAGCACGCTGACGATCAGCCGGCCCTGGTTGAGGACGAACTGGGTGCCCAGGTAGTGGCGGGGGCCGTCGAGGCCGAAGCCCTGGCGGTTGGCGACGCTGGCCACGGCGTGGTCGCGCATCCGGGGGCCGTCCATGTCGGGGCCGCCGGGCCGGCCGATCTCGTCGGCGCCGGCCCCGACCTCCATGATCACCCACTGCTCGACCGAGGAGTTGGGCACGGCACCGTTGCCGACGTGGCTGCGGCCGAGACCGTTGAGCCGGTCGGTGATCTTCTTGACCAGGTCCCAGGTGTTGAAGCTGCGGAACTCCTCGTGACCCTCGGCGGGCTTGAGGTCCTCCACCATCTCCCAGGAGCCCCAGCGCTTGCCGAGGCCGAGTATCCCGTTGACTCCGGCGTAGTGCAGGACGTTGGTGTCCTGCTCCAGCGAGAGCTGGGTGAGCTGGGTCTTCAGCTGGGCGGCGCGCTTGTCCTGGTCGTTGCGCGGGACGGCCTGCGGGACCACGGCGACGGCGCCGCCGTCGATCGTCTCGGTCCAGCGGGCGCGCAGCTCCCGTACGGTCAGCAGGCAGATCCGCTTGGCGATGAACCAGCCGACGACCGGCATCAGCATGACCACCCGGGTGTAGACGCCGAGCAGGCCGGTGAACGGGGGGTGCCAGGCCAGCGCGGCGGCCACCAGGAGCAGCAGCACCAGCACCAGCGGGCCGTAGAGGCCTTCGCGCCGCTTGCCGTCGGCGGCCAGCCAGTAGCGCAGGCGGAAGGCGCCGAGCCAGAGCAGCATGCCGGGCAGGAAGAGGACGCCGGTGAGCAGGGTCACCAGCATCAGCCGGCGGTCCCGGGTGTCGCGCACCGCCTCGGCGGCCAGGCAGTGTTCGACCACCATCCGCGGCTCGGTGCCGAACGAGGGCACGATCGGCTTGCGGCCGACGCCCAGGGTGCGGGCGATGACCGCTTTGCTGTACGCCTCGCCGAGGTTGGGCTCCAGCAGTTTGAAGCGGGCCTTCTTACCCGTGACACCGTCCTGGACCTTCGCGACGAAATCCGCCAGCTCGCCGTCGCGGTAGGCGACCGACGCGAGCGCCTGGGTGACCGCGGTCTGCGGTCCACCGCCGTCCGTGCGGGGTATCTGCGCCCCGGGGGTCATGTCCAGTTTCGCCATGGCTGCGGCCTCCCCTCCTCCCCTGTCAGCGGCAGGGTATCGCGCCGCTGGCCTGTCGCGTTGATGATCGTCTGAAGAGCCGTCATGTGGACGGTGTGGGGCGAGTCTTCCCCGAATGCGGGTGGTTCGATCCGGATGGTGCAGGATCGCCTTCATGACGAGTGAGGAAGCATGGTGAGTGAGGAAGCCTTGATCCAGGCCCCCGATCCGGTGCTGGTCTTCGACGGGGACTGCGCGTTCTGCACCTCGTGCGTGCGGATCGCCGAGCGGTACCTGCGGCAGACGCTGGCCTCGGGAGGGTGGACGGCGGTGCCGTTCCAGTTCGCCGATCTCGCCGAGCTGGGGGTCACCCGGGAGCGGGCGGAGCGGGAGGTGCTCTGGGTGACGCCGACGGGGGAGGTGTTCGGCGGGGCGCAGGCGGTGGCGAAGCTGCTGCTGCGCTCGGGGAACGTCTGGGCGTATCTGGGCGGGGTGCTGAGGCTGGCGCCGGTGCGGCCGGTGGCGGCGGCGGTGTACCGGTTGGTGGCGCGCTACCGGCACCGGATGCCGGGCGGCACGGCGGCCTGCGCGCTGCCGCGCGGCGGGTGACAGAGCCGATCGGGTGTGGGGCGGTCGAGCGGTCTGGCGGCCTGGATACCATGGGTCACGCCGGGTGGGCTGATCCACCCGGCCGCCCGGTGCTGCCGCAGCTGATGGCCGCCGGTGTACTCCCCGCAGTGAGATCGGAGCGGTCGGGAAGGCCATGCTCAACAAATACGCGCGTGCCTTCTTCACACGTGTCCTGACGCCGTTCGCCGCGCTGCTGCTGCGCTGGGGGGTCAGCCCTGACGCGGTGACCCTGATCGGTACCGCCGGTTCGGTGGCGGGCGCGCTGGTCTTCTTCCCGCGCGGTCAGTTCTTCTGGGGAACGATCACGATCACCCTGTTCATCTTCTCGGACCTGGTGGACGGGAACATGGCCCGACAGGCGGGCACCTCCAACAAGTGGGGCGCGTTCCTGGACTCCACGCTGGACCGGGTGGCGGACGCGGCGATCTTCGGCGGCCTGGCGCTCTGGTACGCGGGCAAGGGGGACAACGACCTGCTCTGCGCGGTGTCGGTGCTCTGCCTGGCGAGCGGCCAGGTGGTGTCGTACACCAAGGCGCGGGCCGAGAGCCTGGGGCTGCCCTGTGACGTGTCGGGGCTGGTGGAGCGGGCCGAGCGGCTGGTGATCAGCCTGGTCGCGGCCGGGGTGGCGGGTCTGCACACCTTCGGGGTGCCGTATGTCGAGTGGCTGCTGCCGGTGGCGCTCTGGCTGGTCGGTGCGGGCAGTCTGGTCACGGTGCTGCAGCGGATGCTGACCGTGCGCCGGGAGGCCTTCGAGGCGGCGGCACTCGCCGCACAGGGAAACACCACCGCACGGGAGAGTTGAGGCAGCCGGATGCGCGAGAAGCTGGTCGAGTCCGGGTACGCCGCCGGCTGGGCGGTCCTGAAGCTGCTGCCGGAGCCGGTGGTGGGGGTGCTCGGCGACCGGATCGCGGATGTCACCTGGCGTCGGCGGGGGCGTGGTGTGCTCCAGTTGGAGAAGAACCTGGCCCGGGTGCGCCCCGAGGCCTCGCCGGCCGAGCTGGGCGAGCTGTCGCGCGCCGGGATGCGCTCCTACCTGCGGTACTGGATGGAGTCCTTCCGGCTGCCGGTCTGGAACGACCGCAAGATCGCCGACCGGATGCGGGTGGACGGCATCGAGCACCTGGTGGCGGCGATGGAGTCCGGGCGGGGCGCGATCATAGCGCTGCCGCACATGGGCAACTGGGACCTGGCCGGTGCCTGGGTGGTGCGGCACCTGGGGTTCAACTTCACCACGGTCGCCGAGCGGCTGAAGCCGGAGTCGCTCTTCGACCGCTTCGTCGCCTACCGCGAGGGCCTGGGGATGGAGGTGCTGGCGCTGACCGGCAGCGACATCTCGGTGATCGGGACGCTGGCCCGGCGGCTGCGCCAGGGCAAGCTGATCTGCCTGGTGGGGGACCGGGACCTGTCGGCGGCCGGACTGCCGGTGGAGTTCTTCGGCGAGACCACCCGGATGCCGGCCGGCCCGGCGGCGCTGGCCCAGCGGACCGGGGCGGCGCTGATGCCGGTGACGCTCTGGTACGAAGGTCCGGTGCTGCGCGGCCGGATCAACCCCCCGATCGAGGTGCCGACCGGGCTGGACCGGTCGGCGGTCAACGTCGCGATGACGCAGCGGATGGCGGACATCTGGGCGGCGGGCATCGCCGAGCACCCGCAGGACTGGCACATGCTGCAGCGCTTCTGGGTGGCCGATCTCCCGTCAACTCCGGTGGCGCAGGCCGCTGCTGACGAGAAGTCGGCCGATTCGACGTCCGATGCGCGGCAGGGGGAGCCGCGATGAAGATCGGCATCGTCTGCCCGTACGACTGGGACGTGCCCGGTGGCGTGCAGTTCCACATCCGCGACCTGGCCGAGCATCTGATCGGACTGGGGCACAAGGTCTCGGTGCTGGCGCCGGCCGACGACGAGTCGGCGCTGCCCTCGTTCGTGGTCTCGGCGGGCCGGGCGGTGGCGGTGCCCTACAACGGGTCGGTGGCCCGGCTGAGTTTCGGGATCATCTCGGCGACCCGGGTGCGGCGCTGGCTGCGGGACGGCGAGTTCGACATCCTGCACGTGCACGAGCCGGCCTCGCCGAGCCTGTCGATGCTGGCGGCCTGGGCGGCGACCGGGCCGATGGTGGCCACCTTCCACACCTCCAACCCGCGTTCGCGGGTGATGATCGCGGCCTCGCCGATCCTGCAGCCGACGCTGGAGAAGCTCAGCGCCCGGATCGCGGTGAGCGAGTACGCCCGCCGCACCCTGGTGGAGCACCTGGGCGGGGACGCGGTGGTGATCCCGAACGGCGTGGACGTCTCGTTCTTCGCCCGCGCCGAGCCGGATCCGCGCTGGACCGGCGGCACGATCGGCTTCATCGGCCGGATCAACGAGCCGCGCAAGGGCCTGCCGACGCTGCTGGCCGCGCTGCCGGCGATCATCGCGGCGCGCCCGGAGGTGCGGCTGCTGGTGGCCGGCAAGGGGGACGAGGAGGAGGCCGTCGCGGGGCTGGCGCCCGAGGTGCGGGCCCATGTGGAGTTCCTCGGCATGGTCAGCGACGAGGAGAAGGCGCGGCTGCTGCGCAGCGTCGACCTGTACGTGGCGCCCAACACCGGCGGCGAGAGCTTCGGGATCATCCTGGTGGAGGCGATGTCGGCCGCGGCCCCGGTGCTGGCCAGCGATCTGGACGCGTTCGCCCAGGTGCTGGACGGCGGGCAGGCGGGGGAGCTGTTCGCGGTGGAGGACCCGGCGGCGCTGGCCGAGGCGGCGGTACGGCTGCTGAGCGACCCGGTGCGGCTGGCCGAGTTGCGCACGGCGGCGGCCGCGCACGTCCGGCAGTTCGACTGGGAGACGGTCGGCGCGGACATCCTGGCGGTCTACGAGACGGTCGCCGACGGGACGGGCAGCGTGCCGAAGGTGCGCGAGGACGACCGGACCAGCTGGCGCGAGCGTCTGGGACTGCCGCAGGGCCGGTAGCGTAGCGCCTCGTGACTACCTGGATCTGGGCCGCGGTTGCCGTGGTGCTCGTCGCGGTCTACCTGAGCTGGACCGCGGGCCGACTGGACCGGCTGCACGCGCGGATCGACGCCGCGCGGGCGGCGCTGGACGCGCAGTTGCTGCGCCGCGCCTCGGTGGCGCAGGAGTTGGCCACCTCCTCGCTGCTGGACCCGGCCACCTCGATCGTGCTGTACGAGGCCTCGCACGCCGCGCGGCAGGCCGACGAAGAGCACCGGGAGGTGGCGGAGAGCGAGTTGAGCCAGGCGCTGCGGGCGGTCTTCGCCGAGCCCGAGCAACTCGCGGAACTGCGCGCGGCGCCGGGCGGCGAGGAGGCGCTGCGCGATCTGACCTCGGCGGTGCGCCGGGTGCCGATGGCCCGCCGGTTCCACAACGACGCGGTGCGTGCGGCGCGCGCGGTGCGCACCCACCGGCTGGTGCGCTACTTCCGGCTGGCCGGGCGGGCGCCGTTCCCGCTGGCCTTCGAGATGGACGACGAGCCGCCGGCGGCACTCGTCCCGCAGGGCTCGCCGGCCTAGTCCGCGCCGGTGATTTCCGGGCTCGGCAAGGCCCAGGGACGCCCCGGGGACGTGGTCGGGGCGGCACCGTACCCGGTCCCGCGCGGTGGGACCTACGGCCTGTTTGTCGTATCGATTCGGCAGGTCTGGACTAGGTGGCGCATCGATCACGTACCCGAACGGCCTACCATAGGGCGATAGCACACCGATTCGTCTTCGAGTGAGGTCTCACGTGTCCACCAGCACTCCCGCTTCCGCCGACCAGCCGCAGATCGGTACCGCCCGGGTCAAGCGCGGCATGGCCGAGCAGCTCAAGGGCGGTGTGATCATGGACGTGGTCAACGCCGAGCAGGCCAAGATCGCCGAGGACGCGGGTGCCGTCGCCGTCATGGCGCTCGAGCGGGTCCCCGCTGACATCCGCAAGGACGGCGGCGTGGCCCGGATGTCCGACCCGGACATGATCGACGGCATCATCAACGCCGTCTCCATCCCGGTCATGGCCAAGTCCCGGATCGGCCACTTCGTCGAGGCCCAGGTGCTGCAGGCGCTCGGCGTGGACTACATCGACGAGTCCGAGGTGCTCACCCCGGCCGACGAGGTCAACCACTCGGACAAGTGGGCCTTCACCACTCCCTTCGTCTGCGGTGCCACCAACCTCGGTGAGGCGCTGCGCCGGGTCGCCGAGGGCGCGGCGATGATCCGCTCCAAGGGCGAGGCCGGCACCGGCAACGTGGTCGAGGCCGTGCGCCACATGCGCCAGATCAACGCCGACATCCGCCGCCTGACCACCCTCGACGAGAACGAGCTGTACGTCGCGGCGAAGAACCTGCAGGCCCCGTACGAGCTGGTCAAGGAGGTCGCGCAGCTGGGCAAGCTCCCGGTCGTGCTGTTCTCCGCCGGTGGCGTGGCCACCCCGGCCGACGCCGCGCTGATGATGCAGCTGGGCGCCGAGGGTGTCTTCGTCGGCTCGGGCATCTTCAAGTCCGGCGACCCGGCCAAGCGCGCCGCCGCCGTGGTGAAGGCCACCACCTTCTTCGACGACCCGAAGGTGATCGCGGACGTCTCCCGCGGCCTGGGCGAGGCCATGGTCGGCATCAACTGCGACACCCTGCCCGAGACCGAGCGCTACTCGAACCGCGGCTGGTAGTCGCTCCCGTTCGTCCGGTCCGCCGCGCGCAGCTGGCGCGGCGGACCGTTGCGCATCCCCCTGCGAATCCCCGCCCGCGAACCCTGCCGGCGAAGCCTGCGAAGATCGAAGCGCGAAGAAGGTAACCCACCGTGTCCAGCAGCACCCCCGTGATCGGCGTCCTGGCCCTGCAGGGCGATGTCCGCGAGCACCTGGTCGCGCTCGCCGAGGCGGACGCCCTGGCCCGCCCGGTCCGCCGGGCCGAGGAGCTGGCCGAGGTCGACGCCCTGGTCATACCCGGCGGCGAGTCCACCACCATGTCCAACCTGGCGCTGGCCTTCGGCCTGATGGAGCCGCTGCGCGAGCGGGTGGCGGCCGGGATGCCGACCTACGGTTCATGCGCGGGCATGATCATGCTGGCCGAGAAGATCCTGGACGGCCGGGAGGACCAGCAGAGCGTCGGCGGGATCGACATGACCGTGCGCCGCAACGCCTTCGGCCGGCAGAACGAGTCCTTCGAGTCCGCGATCGACTTCCAGGGCTTCGAGGGCGAGCCGGTGCACGGTGTCTTCATCCGCGCGCCGTGGGTCGAGTCGGTGGGCGCCGGCGTCGAGGTGCTGGCCGAGCTGCCGGCCGCCGACGGTGCCGACAGCCGGATCGTGGCGGTGCGCCAGGGCAACCTGCTGGCCACCTCCTTCCACCCGGAGCTGACCGGCGACCACCGGGTGCACGCGCTCTTCGTGCGGATGGTCGAGCAGGCCCTGGCGGATCGACCCTCGCCCGGCGCGGGCGCCTGACCGGTGCCAGGTGTGCTGTCCCGACACCGGTAAGATCTCCCCTGTTTCATTTCCCTTTGGCGATGTAAAGGAGCTGGTGATGTCCGGCCACTCTAAGTGGGCTACCACCAAGCACAAGAAAGCCGTGATCGACGCCAAGCGCGGCAAGCTCTTCGCCAAGATGATCAAGAACATCGAGGTGGCGGCGAAGACCGGCGGGCCCGACCCGGCCGGCAACCCGACCCTCTACGACGCCATCCAGAAGGCCAAGAAGAGCTCGGTCCCGATCGACAACATCAACCGCGCCGTCAAGCGCGGTGGCGGTCTGGAGGCCGGCGGGGCCGACTACGCGACGATCATGTACGAGGGCTACGGCCCCAACGGTGTCGCGGTGCTGATCGAGTGCCTCACCGACAACCGCAACCGCGCCGCCTCCGACGTGCGCGTGGCGATGACCCGCAACGGCGGCTCGATGGCCGACCCGGGCTCGGTGTCGTACCTGTTCAACCGCAAGGGCGTGGTGATCGTCCCGAAGAGCGACGGCGTGGACGAGGACAAGGTCCTCGAGGTCGTGCTCGAGGCCGGCGTCGACGTCGAGGAGGTCAACGACCTGGGTGACACCCTCGAGGTGGTCTCCGAGGCGACCGACATGGTCGCGGTGCGCACCGCGCTGGTCGACGGCGGACTCGACTACGACTCGGCGGACGCCAACTTCGTGCCCAGCATGCAGGTCGAGCTGGACGTGGACGGCGCCCGCAAGATCCTGAAGCTGATCGACGCGCTGGAGGACAGCGACGACGTGCAGAACGTCTTCGCCAACTTCGACATCTCCGACGAGGTGGGCGCGCAGCTCGACTCCGAGTGAGCTGACCCTTCATCCGGCCCGGTGGTCCCCGCGGACCGCCGGGCCGGTGTCGTTGTCGGGACTGTCCGAGCCGGGTACTAGGGTCTGTCTGTCCTGGCATGACCGACGAAGGGTGGGCGCGTTGCGGGTACTGGGTGTGGACCCTGGGCTGACCAGGTGCGGAGTCGGCGTGGTCGAGGGCGCGCCGGGCCGGCCGCTGCGGATGCTCGGCGTCGGCGTGCTGCGCACCCCGGCCGAGGAGGAGGTCCCGCGCCGGCTGCTGGCGATCGAGGAGGGCCTGGAGACCTGGCTGGACGCCCACCGCCCCGACATCGTCGCCATCGAGCGGGTCTTCGCCCAGCACAACGTGCGCACCGTGATGGGGACGGCGCAGGCCAGCGCCGTCGCGATGCTCTGCGCCAGCCGGCGCGGCCTGCCGGTGGTGCTGCACACCCCCAGCGAGGTCAAGGCCGCCGTCAGCGGCTCGGGACGGGCCGACAAGGCCCAGGTCACGGCCATGGTGACCAGGCTGCTGCGACTGGACGCGCCGCCCAAGCCGGCCGATGCCGCCGATGCGCTGGCGCTGGCGATCTGTCACATCTGGCGCGGCACGGCCGGCGACAAGATCGCCGCCGCGCTGGCCACCGCCGCCTCGGCGCGCGCCGTGCCGGCCCGCACCCTCTCCGCCCGTTCGCCCCGCAAGGAGTACCGCTCGTGATCGCGTTCGTCCAGGGCCCGGTGGCGGCCCTCACCCCGGGGTGTGCCGTCGTCGAGGTCGGCGGGGTCGGCATGGCGGTGCAGTGCACGCCCAACACGCTGGCCGCGCTGCGCCTGGGCGAGCCGGCCCGGCTGGCCACCTCCCTGGTGGTGCGGGAGGACTCGCTCACCCTGTACGGCTTCGCGGACGACGACGAGCGGGCCACCTTCGAGATCCTGCAGGCCGCACCCGGGGTGGGCCCGCGGGTGGCGCAGGCGATGCTCGGCGTGCACAGTCCCGACGCGCTGCGCCTGGCGGTGGCCAACGGGGACGAGCGGGCGCTGATCCAGGTGCCCGGGATCGGCAAGGCGAAGGCGGCCAAGTTGCTGCTGGAGTACAAGAACAAGCTCGGTGCCCCGATCGGCGCCGTCCCGGCGCAGAAGCCGGTCGCCACCGGCCCCGCCCCGTGGAGCGAGCAGTTGCACGCCGCCCTGGTCGGCCTCGGCTACGCGCCGCGGGAGGCCGAGGAGGCGGTGGTCGCGGTGACCCCGGAGGCCGAGGCGCAGCGCACCACCGACGTGGGCGCGTTGCTCAAGGCGGCGCTGCGGACTCTCAACCGCACGCGATAGCGCGATTACGCGACAAGCAGCCGCTCGCTACGCTGCTGGACAAAGCCATCTGATTCTTCATCAACTTGTCGACTTGGAGCCAGCCCTGATGAGCCCGTACGACTCCGACCCCGCCGACCGCCTGGTGGCGGCCGCCGCCGACGAGGCGGACCAGGCGGTCGAGGCGGCGCTGCGCCCCAAGCTGCTGGACGAGTTCATCGGCCAGGAGCGGGTGCGCGAGCAGCTCTCGCTGGTGCTGCGGGCGGCCCGGATGCGCGGTGCCGCGCCCGACCACGTGCTGCTCAGCGGACCGCCCGGACTCGGCAAGACCACCCTGTCCATGATCATCGCGGCCGAGCTGAACGCACCGATCCGGATCACCTCGGGCCCCGCCATCCAGCACGCCGGCGACCTGGCGGCGATCCTCTCCTCGCTCACCGAGGGCGAGGTGCTCTTCCTCGACGAGATCCACCGGATGTCGCGGCCCGCCGAGGAGATGCTCTACATGGCGATGGAGGACTTCCGGGTCGACGTGATCGTCGGCAAGGGCCCCGGTGCCACCGCGATCCCGCTGGAGCTGCCGCCGTTCACCCTGGTCGGCGCGACCACCCGGGCCGGTCTGCTGCCGCCGCCGCTGCGCGACCGGTTCGGCTTCACCGGGCACATGGAGTTCTACGCCCCCGCCGAGCTGGAGCGGGTGGTGCACCGCTCGGCCGCGCTGCTCGACGTGGAGATCGACCCGGTCGGGGCCGCCGAGATCGCCGGCCGTTCCCGGGGCACCCCGCGAATCGCCAACCGGCTGCTGCGCCGGGTGCGCGACTACGCCCAGGTCGAGCACGACGGACGGATCACCCAGCAGATCGCCGCCCGGGCGCTGGCGGTCTACGAGGTGGACGCGCGCGGGCTGGACCGGTTGGACCGGGCGGTGCTGGACGCGCTGCTGCGGCTCTTCGGCGGCGGCCCGGTGGGCCTGTCCACGCTGGCCGTCGCGGTGGGGGAGGAGGCCGAGACGGTGGAGGAGGTGGCCGAGCCGTTCCTGGTCCGCGAGGGCCTGCTGGCCCGCACCCCGCGCGGCCGGGTCGCCACCGCCGCGGCCTGGCAGCACCTGGGCCTGACCCCGCCGGTGCACCAGGCGGGCGGGCGCGGCGCGCTTCCGGGACAGCAGCAGTTCTTCGCACCCGGATCAGCGCCCGGATCGGCGGCCGGATCAGCGCCCGGATCGGCGAACGGTTCGGCGAATCGATCACTCACCGAATCAGGCCCCGAATCCATGGTTGAATCAGCGGCCGAATCCTGGTCCCCGGAACCCGAAACGGACTGACCGTGTCGGAGACTCGCCACCTTTGGCGGCGGGATGCGATGCTTGGCGTTGTCCGATCAGAGCGGGTCTCCTAGACTTCGCCGGACCGCCCCGTCTCACCTGGCGGGCCGACCATCGCCTGTGGCTGTCCATCGGGTAGCCCGTAAGGACCTTTCTGCTGTGAATTTCATCATTCTTCTCCTCCCGATCGCCGCGATCTTCCTCATGTTCCGATCGCAGAAGAAGCGGCAGCAGCAGGCGCAGAGCATGCAGTCGGCCATGGAGCCGGGCTCGGCGGTGCGCACCATCGGGGGCATGTACGCCCTGGTGAAGGCGGTCAACGACAGCACCGTGGAGCTGGAGATCGCTCCCGGCGTGGTGGCCCACTTCGCGAAGAGCGCGGTCGCCGCGGTGATCGAGGCGCAGGAGTACGACGAGATCATCAACGGCCGTCCCGAGGAGGACGAGTCCGTGGAGCTCAGCGATGAGCTCATCGAGGACGAGCTCATCGAGGACGAGGCCGTGCGCGAGGACGTCAGCCTGGAGAAGGCCGACAGCGACGAGCCCGCGGCCAAGTAGTACGACGACGGTCCGCAGCACCACTTCACGGTTGTCCGCAGTCGGCGCCGCCCCCTGCCCTCACACGGGTCGGCGGCGCTGAGCCGGCGGCATGGGACAGGGAGAAACGAGCAAGGTGGCAACACCCAAGTCGCGTCCGCGCGACGGTTATCCGGGGCGGGCTCTGGCCCTCATCCTGGTGGTCACCGTCGGACTGGTCGCCCTCATGTTCGGGACAGGCCACAGGACGCCTCGCCTCGGGATCGACCTCGCGGGTGGCACCAGCATCACGCTGACCGCCACCTCGAAGGACAAGGCCGCGGTCAACCAGTCCAACATGGACATCGCGGTCGGGATCATCCAGAAGCGCGTCAACGCCTTCGGTGTCTCCGAAGCCGAGGTTCAGACCCAGGGCAACGACAACATCATCGTTGACATCCCGAAGGGGACGAACAGCGAGCAGGCGGCGCAGCAGGTCGGTACCACCGCCCAGCTGTACTTCCGCCCGGTGCTGGCCACCGCTCCCAGTGGTGTGACCCTGCCCCCCGCCACCAGCAGCCCGAGCGCGCCTGCCAGCGGCAGCCCGAGCGCCGCCGCCAGTGGCAGCGCCAGTGCCAAGCCGAGTGCCAGCGCCAGCGGTTCGACCGGTGCCGGCGCCAGTGCCGGTGCCGGCTCACCGAGTTCGGGTGCCTCCACGGCCGGTCGCGCGCTCTCCGAGGGCCTGCTCGCCGATGCCAGCGGCACGCCGAGCGCCCCCGCCGGCGGTGCGGCCACTCCGTCGGCCCCGGCCGCCGGCAGCGCCGCGCCGAGCTCGGCCGCCTCCGCGCTGCCGCCGGTCCCCACCGCCCCCGCGGACCCCTCCAGCCAGCTCACCCAGGGCACCGTCCCGGCCGACCTGGCCGCCAAGTTCGCCGCGCTGGACTGCTCCAACTCCACCCAGCGGATCGACTACCAGACCACCCCGGCGGCCGACGCCGTCGCCTGCTCCTACAACCAGGAGCAGAAGGTCTGGTACAAGTTCGCGCTCGGCCCGGTCGCGGTCAACGGTGCGGACGTCTCCAAGGCGCAGGCCGGCTACGACTCGCAGAACGGCGCCGGCTGGGAGGTGCAGCTGAACTTCAACGACCGTGGCTCCAAGGCTTTCGCCAACACCACCGGTCAGCTGGCCACCCTGCAGTCGCCGGCCAACCAGTTCGCCATCGTGCTGGACGGCAAGGTGGTCTCGCACCCCTACGTCAGCCAGTCGATCACCGGCGGCAACGCGGTGATCTCCGGCAGCTTCAGCCAGGACGACGCCAGCAACCTCTCCAACGTGCTGAGCTTCGGCGCGCTGCCGCTGAGCTTCAACCAGAGCGACATCACCACCGTCACCCCGCAGCTGGGCGGTGACCAGCTGCACGCCGGTCTGCTGGCCGGCGCGATCGGCCTGGCGCTGGTCGTCCTCTACTCGCTGATCTACTACCGGGGCCTGGGCCTGGTCTCGATCGCCGGCCTGGTGGTCTCCGCGATCCTGACCTACACGATCATGTGCCTGCTGGGCGCCGGGATCGGCTTCGCGCTGAACCTGCCGGCCGTCTGCGGTGCGATCGTGGCGATCGGTATCACCGCGGACTCCTTCATCGTGTACTTCGAACGCATCCGCGACGAGGTGCGCGAGGGTGCCCAGCTGCGCCCGGCCGTCCAGCGCGCCTGGCCGCGGGCCCGCCGCACCATCCTGGTCTCCGACTTCGTGTCGCTGCTCTGTGCCGTGGTGCTGTACATCTGCTCGGTCGGCAAGGTCCAGGGGTTCGCGTTCACGCTGGGTCTGACCACGGTGCTCGACGTCGTGGTGATCTTCCTCTTCACCAAGCCGATGATCACCCTGCTGGCGCGTCGGAAGTTCTTCGCGGACGGCCACCCGTGGTCCGGCCTCGACCCGAAGCGTCTGGGCGCCCGCCCGCCGGTGCGCGGCGGCCGCCGTCGCCCCGCCACCTCCGCCGCCGTGAAGGAGGCCTGACGTCGTGTCACGCTTCAGCAACATCGGCCACCGCCTCTACCAGGGCGAGGTCAGCTTCGACTTCGTCGGTCGGCGCAAGATCTGGTACAGCATCTCCGCGGCCATCGCCGCGGCGGCGCTGATCGGTCTGACCGTGATCGGTCTGCACCTGAGCATCGACTTCAAGGGCGGCTCGGTCTACACGATCAAGAAGCCCGGGCTGACGATCAGTCAGGCGCAGGACTCGATCGACAAGATCGTCGGCGACTCGACCCCGCAGGTGCAGGCCACCGGTGACGGCCAGATCCGGATCCAGGTCAGCTCCAACGACAAGCTGCAGTCCAGCGAGGTCGTCACCAAGCTGGCCGGCGACCTCGGCATCGGCGACCCGAGCGCGATCAACGCCCAGGTGGTGGGCCCGAGCTGGGGTCAGCAGATCTCCCAGAAGGCCCTGACCGGTCTGATCGTCTTCATGGTTCTGGTCACCGTCTACCTGGCGATCGCCTTCGAGTGGCGGATGGCGCTGGCGGCCCTGGTCGCCCTGATCCACGACCTGCTGATCACCATCGGTGTCTACGCCCTGGTCGGCTTCGAGGTCTCCCCGGGTACCGTGATCGGCTTCCTGACCATCCTCGGTTACTCGCTCTACGACACGGTCGTCGTCTTCGACACCGTGAAGGAGAACACCAAGGGGCTCGAGAAGCAGAACCGCCTCACGTACAGCGAGGCGGCCAACGCGGGTCTCAACCAGACCCTGGTCCGCTCGATCAACACCACCGTGGTGGCCCTGCTGCCGGTGGCGGCGCTGCTCTTCATCGGTGGCGGCATCCTCGGTGCCGGCACCCTGAACGACATCTCGCTCGCGCTCTTCGTCGGCCTCTCGGCCGGTGCGTACTCCTCGATCTGCGTCGCCACCCCGCTGCTCGCGCAGCTCAAGGAGCAGAGCCCGGAGATGCGCGCGCTGGCCAAGCGGGTCGCCCAGCGCAAGGCGGCGGACGCCAAGGCGGCCGCGGCCAAGGCGGCCGCGGCCAAGGCGGCGGCCGGCGAGAGCGACGAGCTGGTGGCCGACGAGATGTCGGACGCCGTCGAGGACGGCATCGCGGCCGGTATGGTCGGTCAGCGTACCCAGCCGGTCGGCCGGGCCCGTGGCAAGGGCCGCCCGTCCGGCAAGCGATGACCGAAGGACGCTCTCTGTGACCACCGCTGACACCGCCCTGACCGAGCTGCTCAACAGCCGGATCAAGGACGTGCCCGACTACCCGAAGCCGGGGGTGCTGTTCAAGGACATTGCCCCGCTGCTGGCCGACGCCGAGGCGTTCGGCGTCCTCACCAGGGCGCTGGCCGACCGGGCGACGGCGCTGGGCGCGACCAAGGTGGTGGGTCTGGAGGCCCGGGGCTTCGTGCTGGCGGCCCCGGCGGCCTTCGCCGCCGGGCTCGGCTTCGTGCCGATCCGCAAGAAGGGCAAGCTGCCCGGCGAGGTGTTCGAGCAGTCCTACGACCTGGAGTACGGCTCCGCCACCCTGGAGGTGCAGTGCGACGCCTTCGCCCCTGGTGAGCGGGTGCTGGTGGTCGACGACGTGCTGGCCACCGGCGGCACCATCGCCGCCTCGCTGGACCTGGTCAAGCGCACCGGGGCCGAGCTGGTCGGCGTGGTCGTCCTGATGGAGCTGGGCTTCCTGCCCGGCCGCGAGCGGCTCGCCGAGCACCTGGGCGGGGCGCCGCTGGAGACCCTGGTCATGGTCTGACCGGAGGGCGAACCGAGAACGAACCGAGAGCGGTGATCGCGGATGCGATCACCGCTCTCGGCATGTCAGGCACCGGGCGGCGGAACACCGGCGGGTCACGCTCGGTACGATGAAGGTTCATCCGGTGCGTACCGAGGAGTGTCTTTGCCAGACGAGGTAGTCCCCACGGCGGCCGCTTCCAGCAGCCAGCCGGCCGGCGACCAGCCGGCGGGCCAATCGCCCGCGCCCGCAGGGGCCACCCCGGCGCGTCCGGCGACGCCGCCCGTCTCCGGGCTGGCCCGCGCGGTGGCGCCCGCGCTGCGTCAGGCCTCCTCCTCCGGCGGTATGCGTGCCCGGCTGGCCCGGTTCGGCGGCCAGCGCGGCACGGTGCTCAACCCCGTCCTGGAACCGCTCTTCCGGACCATCAGGGCCGGCGACCCGAAGGCCGACCCGGCGCTGCTGCGCGACATCGAGCGGGCGTACGCGGTCGCCGAGCGTTGGCACCGCGGGCAGAAGCGCAAGAGCGGCGACCCGTACATCACCCATCCGCTGGCGGTCGCCACCATCCTCGCCGAGCTCGGCATGGACGCCCCGACCCTGATGGCCGGGCTGCTGCACGACACCGTCGAGGACACCGACTACGGCCTGGAGACGCTGCGCCAGGACTTCGGCGACTCGGTCGCGCTGCTGGTGGACGGCGTCACCAAGCTGGACAAGGTCAAGTTCGGCGAGGCCGCGCAAGCGGAAACGGTTCGCAAGATGGTGGTCGCGATGGCCAAGGACCCCCGGGTCCTGGTGATCAAGCTCGCCGACCGGCTGCACAACATGCGCACCATGCGCTACCTCAAGCGGGAGAAGCAGGAGAAGAAGGCCCGCGAGACGCTGGAGATCTACGCCCCGCTGGCGCACCGGCTGGGCATGAACACCATCAAGTGGGAGCTGGAGGACCTGGCCTTCGCCATCCTCTACCCCAAGATGTACGACGAGATCGTCCGGCTGGTGGCCGAGCGCGCGCCCAAGCGGGACGAGTACCTGGCCACCGTGATCGACCAGGTCCAGGGCGACCTGCGCGGGGCCCGGATCTCGGCCTCGGTGACCGGTCGGCCGAAGCACTACTACTCGGTCTACCAGAAGATGATCGTCCGCGGCCGCGACTTCGCCGAGATCTACGACCTGGTGGGCATCCGGGTCCTGGTCGACACCGTCCGCGACTGCTACGCGGCGCTCGGCACCATCCACGCGCGGTGGAACCCGGTCCCCGGCCGGTTCAAGGACTACATCGCGATGCCCAAGTTCAACATGTACCAGTCGCTGCACACCACGGTGATCGGCCCCGGCGGCAAGCCGGTCGAGCTGCAGATCCGTACCTTCGACATGCACCGGCGGGCCGAGTACGGCATCGCCGCGCACTGGAAGTACAAGCAGCGCGCGGTGGCCGGTGCCTCCAAGGTGCGCACCGACACGCCCTCCCAGGCCCGCAAGGAGGACAAGGCCGGCGCGGTCAACGAGATGGCCTGGCTGCGCCAGCTCCTCGACTGGCAGAAGGAGACCGAGGACCCGAGCGAGTTCCTCGAGTCGCTGCGCTTCGACCTGTCCAACAACGAGGTCTTCGTCTTCACCCCCAAGGGCGACGTGATAGCGCTGCCCGCCGGGGCCACCCCGGTGGACTTCGCCTTCGCCGTGCACACCGAGGTCGGTTTCCGCTGCATAGGGGCCCGGGTCAACGGGCGCCTGGTGCCGCTGGAGTCGACCCTGGAGAACGGCGACACGGTCGAGGTCTTCACCTCCAAGGCCGAGGGCGCCGGACCGTCCCGGGACTGGCTCGGCTTCGTCAAGTCGCCCCGGGCCCGCAACAAGATCAAGGCCTGGTTCTCCAAGGAGCGCCGCGAGGAGGCGATCGAGCAGGGCAAGGAGGCCATCGCCCGCGCGATGCGCAAGCAGGGCCTGCCGATCCAGCGGATCCTGACCGGCGACTCGCTGGTCACCCTGGCGCACGAGATGCGCTACCCGGACATCTCCTCGCTCTACGCCGCGATCGGCGAGGGTCACGTCTCGGCGCAGTCCATCGTGCAGAAGCTGGTCCAGGCGCTGGGCGGCGAGGAGGGGGCCACCGAGGAGTTCGCCGAGACCGCCACGGTCCCGACCCACGACAACCGCGCCGCGCGCCGCCGCCGGGCCAAGGGCGACCCCGGGGTGATCGTCAAGGGCGTGGACGACGTCTGGGTCAAGCTCTCGCGCTGCTGCACCCCCGTGCCGGGCGACCCGATCGTCGGCTTCATCACCCGCGGCAACGGCGTCTCGGTGCACCGGGCGGACTGCGTCAACGTGGACTCGCTGACCCAGCAGCCCGAGCGGATGATCGAGGTCGAGTGGGCGCCGACCCAGTCCTCGGTCTTCCTGGTGGCCATCCAGGTCGAGGCGCTGGACCGCTCCCGGCTGCTCTCGGACGTCACCCGGGTGCTCTCCGACCAGCACGTCAACATCCTCTCGGCGGCCGTGCAGACCTCGCGCGACCGGGTGGCGATGAGCCGCTTCACCTTCGAGATGGGCGACCCCAAGCACCTGGGCCATGTGCTCAAGGCGGTGCGCGGGGTGGAGGGCGTGTACGACGTCTACCGGGTCACCTCGGCCCGCAAGTAACGCGGACAAGACGGGAAGGGCCCCCACCGAACGGTGGGGGCCCTTCCCGTCAGGACGACCGACGTCGTGTCAGCCGCTGAACTCCTCCAGGCTCTTGAGCGCCTGGTCGAGCAGCGCCTGACGGCCGGCCAGCTCGGCCTCCAGCTTCTTGGCCTTGGCCTCGTTGCCGGCCGCACGGGCCTTGTCCAGGTCGGCCTTCAGCTTGTCGACCGCGCCCTGGAGCAGACCGGTCATGCCGGCCGCACGGGCCTTGGCCTCCGGGTTGGAGCGCTGCCACTCGGCCTCCTCGGCCTCGCGGATCGCGCGTTCCACGGTGTTCAGCCGGCCGTCCAGCTTCGGCTTGGCGTCGCGCGGCACGTGGCCGATCGCCTCCCAGCGCTCGTTGACGTCGCGCAGCGCGGCCTTGGCGGCCTTGAGGTCGGTGATCGGCAGGATCGCCTCGGCCTCGACCAGCAGCGCCTCCTTGAGCTTCTGGTTCTCGCTCTGCTCGGCGTCCCGCTCGGTGAAGACCGCCGAACGGGCCTGGAAGAAGACGTCCTGGGCGCCGCGGAACCGCGCCCACAGCTCGTCCTCGGCGTCCCGCTGGGCCCGGCCCGCGGCCTTCCACTGCGCCATCAGGTCGCGGTAGCGGGCCGCGGTGTCGCCCCACTCGGTCGAGCTGGAGAGCGCCTCGGCCTCGGCGACCAGCCGCTCCTTGGCCGCCCGGGCGTGGTCGCGCTCGGCGTCCAGCTGGGCGAAGTGCGCCTTGCGGTGCTTGGAGAAGACCGACCGGGCGTGCGAGAAGCGGTGCCACAGCTCGTCGTCGCTCTTGCGGTCCAGCCGGGGCAGGCCCTTCCAGGTGTCCACCAGCGCGCGCAGCCGGTCCCCGGCCTCCCGCCACTGGGTGGACTCGGCGAGCTGCTCGGCCTCGGCGACCAGCGCCTCCTTGGCCGTGCGGGTCTCGTCGGCCGCCTTGGCCCGAGCCGCCTTGCGCTCCACCTGGCGCGACTCGATCTCCCCGGCCAGGGTGTCGAGCCGCTGGACGAGCGCGGCGAGGTCGCCGACCGCGTGCGCCTCGACCACCTGCGAGCGCAGGTGGTCCAGCGCGGTCTGGGCGTCCTTGGCGGCCAGGTCCGTCTTGCGCACCCGGTGCTCCAGCAGGCCGATCTCGGCCGCCAGCCCCTGGTACTTGCGCTCGAAGTAGGCGAGAGCCTCCTCGGGGGAGCCCGCCTGCCAGGAGCCGACGACGCGTTCGCCCTCGGCGGTCCTGACGTAGACGGTCCCCTGCTCGTCGACACGGCCCCACGGGTCGCTGCTCACAGCGCCTCCTCCACATGACGGTTCGCCCACGCCTCGGTGGTGCGGATCCGTCGTCCACAGTTGAATGTGCGGCGGACCGATGGTCCGCCGTCCCCGCCCGCCCGATCGGTTCGGCTGCCGAGGGTGACGGCGAGCGGGTCAGGGCACCCTATACAACAGCAACATAGGCGACCAGGCCCGGTGCTGTCCGCATCCGGGCCGGGCCAATTCGCGCGGCGGGGCCTGAGCGCCCGCCAGGCTCGGCCCGGCCCCGGGTGCCTCAGCCCTTGGCCGCGGTCACCGAGTTGAGCACTACATTGGCGTTCGGCGCACCGTCCCCGGTGCCGCCCTGGACACCGCCGGCGGCGATGTTGTTCAGCACGTCCATGCCACCGGTGATCTTGCCGAACGGGGTGTAGCTGGGCGGCAGCTGGGTGTCCTTGTAGACCAGGAAGAACTGGCTGCCGTTGGTGTTCGGACCGGAGTTGGCCATCGCCACGGTGCCGGCCGGGTAGGTGGCGCCGGTCAGGTTCTCGTCCGTGAACGAGTAGCCGGGGGTGCCGCTGCCGGTGCCGGTCGGGTCACCGCACTGCAGCACGTAGATCCCCGAAGTGGTCAGCCGGTGGCACTTGGTGTGGTCGAAGTAGTTCTGACCGGCCAGGAAGACAAAGGAGTTGACCGTGTGCGGGGCCTTCGAGGGGTCCAGCTGGAGGGTCACCGCGCCGCAGCTGGTGTTCAGCGTGACGTTGTACTTGGCGCTGGTGTCGATCGCCATGGCCGGCTCGGCCTTCCACTGCTTGCCGTTCGGCTGGCCGGCGGCGGGCGTGGTGCAGCCCTTGACGTCCACCGGGCTGGCGGGCGCGCTCGGTGCGCCGGTGCCGGCCGCGGGCTGGCTCGGTGCGGCGTTCGCCGTGTCGCTCTTCTTGCTGTCGGACTTGAAGACGCCGCCGGCCCAGGCGCCGCCGCCCGCCAGCACCACCACGGCCACCGCGGCGCCGAGCACGGCGTTGCGGCGCTTGGCCTTGGACGCGGCCTCGACCCGGGCCTTCTGCTGCCGCTCGTACTTCTCCCGGGCGAGCTGCCGCCGTCGCTGTTCGCTGCTGACCACCGGCCGTGTCTCCTCAATCGCAACTCTCGTGGACATGTGTCCGGCGGATCATCGCATCCACCGGCCGCCAAGTGTAGGGACCTCGTCTGTAAGTACGCGGTGAACCGGCCCGCCACCTCGGTATCGGGTTCGCTACGGCGGGCGTACCGCCGGTAGGCTGCACCCCAGACTTTCCGTGTTCAAGAGCGCTCGCCGACCAGCTGAGAAGGACTGCCGTGTTCATCGCCGGATTTCCCGCCGGAGCCTGGGGCACCAACTGCTACCTGATCGCCCCGGCAGCCGGTGAGGAGTGCGTGATCGTCGACCCGGGGATGGACGCCACCGAGGGGGTGGAGGCGATGATCCGCGAGCACCGGCTGAAGCCGGTCGCGGTGGTGCTCACCCACGGCCACATCGACCACGTGGCCTCGGTGATGCCGATCTGCGGCGCCAAGGGCGTGCCGGCCTGGATCCACCCGGACGACCGGTACATGCTGACCGACCCGGAGAAGGCGCTCGGCCGCTCGCTCGGCGCGCAGCTCCTGGGCGAGCTGACCATCGGCGAGCCGGACGACGTCCGGGAGCTGACCGACGGCTCGGTGCTGGAGCTGGCCGGCCTCAAGCTCACCGTCGACCACGCGCCCGGCCATACCAAGGGGTCGGTGACGTTCCGGACGCCCGCCACCGATGAGATCCCGCCGGTTCTCTTCTCGGGCGACCTGCTCTTCGCCGGCTCCATCGGGCGCACGGACCTGCCCGGCGGCGACCACAGCGCGATCATGCGCTCGCTGGCCCGGGTCTGCCTGCCCCTCGACGACGCCACCGTGGTGCTGTCCGGCCACGGCACCCAGACCACCATCGGCCGCGAGCGCGCCACCAACCCCTACCTCAAGCAAGCGGCGGGGGCAGCCCCGAGTGGCGACGACGCTCCCGCGGCCGTGCGACGAGGAATGTGACGGAAGACCAGTTGAGCACCTTCACCGCCCCCAAGGGCACCTACGACCTGCTGCCGCCCAGCTCCGCGACCTTCCTGGCGGTTCGTCAGGCGCTGTCCGCACCGCTGCGCCGGGCCGGCTACGGCTACATCGAGACGCCCGTCTTCGAGGACGTCAAGCTCTTCTCACGCGGTGTCGGTGAGTCCACCGACATCGTCACCAAGGAGATGTTCACCCTCACCAAGCGCGGCAAGGAGGACCTGGCGCTGCGCCCCGAGGGCACCGCCTCGGTGGTCCGCGCGGTGCTCGAGGGCAACCTGCACAAGCTCGGCAACCTGCCGGTCAAGGTCTGGTACTCGGGCTCGTTCTACCGCTACGAGCGCCCGCAGAAGGGCCGCTACCGCCAGTTCTCCCAGGTCGGCGCCGAGGCGCTGGGCGCCGAGGACCCGGCGCTGGACGCCGAGCTGATCATCCTGGCCGACGACGCGTTCCGCTCGCTGGGCCTGCGCGACTACCGGCTGCTGCTCAACAGCCTGGGCGACAAGCAGTGCCGCCCGGTCTACCGGGCCGCGCTGCAGGAGTTCCTGCTGGGCCTGGACCTGGACGAGGACACCCGGCGCCGGGCCGAGATCAACCCGCTGCGGGTGCTGGACGACAAGCGCGAGGCCGTGCAGGCCCAGCTGACCGACGCCCCGATGCTGCGCGACTACCTGTGCGAGGAGTGCAAGGCCTACGACGAGCAGGTCCGCGCGCTGCTGACCGCCGCCGGAGTGGCCTTCGTCGACGACCCCAAGCTGGTCCGCGGGCTGGACTACTACACCCGCACCACCTTCGAGTTCGTGCACAACGGCCTGGGCGCGCAGTCCGCGATCGGCGGCGGCGGGCGCTACGACGGGCTCTCCGAGATGCTCGGCGGCCCCGCGCTGCCCTCGGTCGGCTGGGGCCTGGGCGTGGACCGGATCTACCTCGCGCTGGAGTCCGAGGGCGTCGTCCTCGACGTGCCCGCGACCACCTCGGTCTACGCGGTCGCGCTCGGCGAGGAAGCCAAGAACGTGTTGTTCGCCAAGGTCACCGAGCTGCGCCGGGCCGGTGTCGCCACCGACCTCGCCTTCGGCGTCAAGGGCATCAAGAACGCGATGAAGTCCGCCGACCGCTCCGGGGCCCGCTTCGCCCTGGTCGCCGGTGACCGTGATCTCGCCGAGGGAGTGGTCCAGTTGAAGGACCTGACCACCGGCGAGCAGAACCCGGTCGCACTCGAAGCACTCGTCACCACCCTGAAGGAGAAGCAGCTGTGATCCGCACGCACGACGCGGGCACGCTCCGCGCGGAGCACGCCGGAGCGACCGTCACCCTGGCCGGCTGGGTCGCCCGCCGCCGCGACCACGGCGGGGTGGCCTTCATCGACCTGCGCGATGCCTCCGGCACCGTGCAGGTCGTGGTCCGCGACCTCGAGTCGGTGCACGGCCTGCGCGCCGAGTACTGCGTCAAGGTGGTCGGCGACGTCCGGGTCCGCCCCGAGGGCAACGAGAACGCGGAGATCCCGACCGGCGCGGTCGAGGTCGTGGTCAGCGAGATCGAGGTGCTCTCGGAGGCCGCGCCGCTGCCGTTCCAGGTCGCCGAGTACGAGCCGGGCACGGTCAACGAGGAGGTCCGGCTGCGCTACCGCTACCTGGACCTGCGCCGCGAGGGCCCGGCCCGCGCGCTGCGGCTGCGTTCCAAGGTCAGCAACATCATCCGGCGGGAGCTGGAGGCGGCCGACTTCCTCGACATCGAGACGCCGTACCTGACCCGCTCCACCCCCGAGGGCGCCCGCGACTTCCTGGTCCCGGTCCGCCTGCAGCCCGGTCACTGGTACGCGCTGCCGCAGTCGCCCCAGCTCTTCAAGCAGCTGCTGATGGTGGCCGGCATGGAGCGCTACTACCAGATCGCCCGCTGCTTCCGCGACGAGGACTTCCGCGCCGACCGGCAGCCGGAGTTCACCCAGCTGGACATCGAGGCCTCGTTCGTCGACCAGGAGGACATCCTGGCCCTCGGCGAGAAGATCATCGCCGCGGTCTGGCGCGAGGTGCACGGTTACGAGATCGCGAACCCGCTGCCGCGGATGACCTACGCGGACGCGATGAGCCGCTACGGCTCGGACAAGCCGGACGTCCGGTTCGGCCAGGAACTCACCGACCTGACCGAGTACTTCAAGGGCACCGAGTTCCGGGTCTTCCAGGCCCCGTACGTCGGCGCGGTGGTCATGCCCGGCGGCGCCTCGCAGCCGCGCAAGGCGCTGGACGGCTGGCAGGACTGGGCCAAGGCGCGCGGCGCCCGCGGCCTGGCCTACGTCGTCATCGACGCGGAGACCGGCGAGCTGCGCGGCCCGGTGGCCAAGAACCTGTCCGCCGAGCACTTGGCCGGCCTGGCCGCCGCGGCGGGCGCCAAGAACGGCGACGCGATCTTCTTCGCGGCCGGCAAGCGGACCCCCTCGCAGGAGCTGCTGGGCGCCGCCCGCCTGGAGATCGGCCGCCGCTGCGACCTGATCGACGAGTCCCAGTGGGCCTTCCTCTGGGTCGTGGACTTCCCGATGTTCGAGCCGATCGAGGACGACAAGGGCGAGTTCCAGGGCTGGCACGCGGTGCACCACCCGTTCACCGCGCCCACCGATGAGTCGCTGGCCACCTTCGACACCGACCCGGGCAGCGCCCTGTCGAACGCCTACGACCTGGTGCTCAACGGCTCGGAGCTGGGCGGCGGTTCGATCCGTATCCACCAGCGCGAGGTGCAGCAGCGGGCGTTCGACGCGATCGGGCTCTCGGCCGAGGAGGCCCAGTCGCAGTTCGGCTTCCTGCTCGACGCGTTCAACTACGGCCCGCCGCCGCACGGTGGCATCGCGCTGGGCCTGGACCGGGTGGTCACGCTGCTCGGCGGCTACGACACCATCCGCGACGTCATCGCCTTCCCGAAGACGTCCACCGGTGGCGACCCGCTGACCGGCGCGCCGACCCCGATCACCCCGGCGCAGCGCCGCGAGGCCGGCGTCGACGCCAAGCCCCGCCTGAAGGAAGAGGCCAAGTCGGAGTCCTCGCAGGAGTCCTGACGCTTCATCAGCAGTGACCTCCGGCCGGTGCGCACCCGCGTACCGGCCGGAGCGCGTCCATCACCCCCGCAGTCCACGAAGGAGTGGGCCATGAAACCGCGCGTCAGAGTCGAGGAACCAGGCGACGCCCCCGCGATCAGACGGGTGCACATGGCCGCCTTCCCCGGTCCGGAGGAAGCCGACCTGGTGGACGCGCTGCGCCGGGATCCGGCCTGGCTGCCGGACCTCTCGCTGGTCGCCGTCGACGGCCGCGGCCTGGTGGTGGCGCACGCCCTGCTCACCCGGCTGCGGATCGGTGCGGGCGACGGCCTGGCGCTGGCCCCGGTGGCGGTGGCGCCCGAGTGGCAGCGGCGCGGGGTCGGCGAGCGCGTGGTGCGCGCCGCCCTGGCGGCGGCCCGGCAGGCGGGGGAGCGGCTGGTGGTGGTGCTCGGCGATCCCGGCTACTACGGGCGGTTCGGCTTCGCGCCGGCCTCCCGGCACGGGGTGAGCGGGCCCTTCGAGGTGCCGGACGCGGTCTTCCAGGCGGCGCCGCTGCCCGCCTACGACGGCGAGCCGAAGGGCCACTGCGCCTACCCGGAGCCGTTCGCCGCGGTCTGAGGACTTCAGCTGCCTGGCGCAACCAGTTGCACCACCGCGGCACGTGCTCTGCGAAGATCGGCCGCCGGCCTTAACGTGAGGGGTCATCAGCACCGATCCCACCCGGAGGCGCCACCGTGACCGACGAGCCCGTCAAGCAGCCCCGCCTGGCCAAGGCGGTCTACGAGAAGGAACTGCTGCGGCTCCAGCAGGAGCTGGTGAAGCTGCAGGAGTGGGTGCGGGTCGAGCGCGTCCGGCTGGTGGTGGTCTTCGAGGGGCGGGACGCGGCGGGCAAGGGCGGCGCCATCAAGCGGGTGACCGAGTACCTCAATCCCCGGGTCGCCCGGATCGCCGCGCTGCCCGCGCCCACCGAGCGCCAGCGCGGGCAGTGGTACTTCCAGCGGTACGTGGAGCAGCTGCCGGCGGCGGGCGAGATCGTGCTGTTCGACCGCAGCTGGTACAACCGGGCCGGGGTCGAGAAGGTGATGGGCTTCTGCACCGACGAGGAGTACTGGCAGTTCCTGCACCAGTGCCCGACCTTCGAGCGGATGCTGATCGAGGCCGGCATCGTGCTGCGCAAGTACTGGTTCTCGGTCAGCGACACCGAGCAGGAGCGCCGCTTCCGGTCCCGGCTGGCCGACCCGATGCGGCGCTGGAAGCTCTCCCCGATGGACACCGAGTCGATCAGTCGCTGGGAGGACTACTCCCGGGCCAAGGACGAGATGTTCGTCTACACCGACCTCCCGGAGTCCCCGTGGAACGTGGTGGAGAGCGACGACAAGCGGCGGTCCCGGATCAACATGATCGCCCACCTGCTCTCCACGATCCCGTACGAGGACGTCACCAAGCCCCCGGTGGCGCTGCCCTCCCGGCCGGCGTCCAAGGGCTACGAGCGCCCGCCGCGCGATCTGCAGAAGTACGTGCCGGACCACGCGGCTCGGGTGGCGCAGGGCAAGGGCTCCAAGAAGGCGAAGAGCTGACCGTCAGGGCGTGAACCTGACGGGCCGGCCGACGCCGCTCTCGCGCCCCGCGCGGTCGATGGCGGTGGCCGCGTGCCAGGCTCCCGGTGCCTCGGGCGGCAACCGGTAGCGGTCGGTGGTCAGGGCGGGCAGCAGGGCGACCAGGTGGTCGGGGTCGGCGGGCGGGATCGGTCCGGGGTAGTCGTCGTAGCGGTAGAGGGCGTACTGGAACGGCTGCGGGCCGGCGCCGGGCACGACCCGCAGCACTCCGCGCCAGGGCACCACGGGGGACAGCCCGGGCGGCCCGGGCGGGGTGCCGTGGGCGAGCCGGGGGAGCAGCGGGCGCAGCGCCGGGCGCTGCCAGTGCTCGGCGGCCAGCTTGCGGACGGCGCCGATCCGGTCGAGTTGGACGGCGCGGGCGCTGAACAGGATGTCGCCGCCGATGGCGGGCAGTGTCGCGTTGAGCGCGAGATGGCGGGAGAGCTCGGCCGGGTCCTGCCAGGGGCCGGGACGCTCGGGGGCGCCCGGGCGGGAGGCGGACTGGCCGATCCAGAGCTGGGTGTCGGTGCCGGCGGTCTGCTCGGCCCACCAGGGGGCGAGCAGAGCGTAGTCGGCGAGCTCGTAGCCGAAGTACCAGTAGAGCTGGGGCGCGATGTAGTCGATCCAGCCCTCGCGTGCCCAGCCGAGGGTGTCCGAGTACTGGCTGTCGTAGCTCTGCACGAGAGCGGTGGTGGCGGAGCCGCGCGGGTCGGTCCGCCGGTTCCGCCAGACGCCGAACGGGCTGACGCCGTAGACCACTTCGGGGCGGGCGGCACGGATCAGCTGCTGGGTCTGCCGGACCATCAGGTCGATGTTGCGGCGGCGCCAGGCGGCCCGGTTCCGGAATCCGCCGCCGTGCGCCGCGAAGCTCGCGTGGTCGGGGAAGTCCTGTGGGCCGGGGTACGGGTAGAAGTAGTCGTCGAAGTGCACGCCGTCGAGGTCGTAGTGCAGGACGGCGTCCATGATCGCCTGCTGGACGAACGCGCGGACCTCGGGGAGCCCGGGGTCGTAGTAGAGCTCGCCGTTGTAGCGGACCAGCCAGCCGGGGTTGCGCCGGGCGGGGTGGCTGGGCAGCAGCTTGGCGGGGTCCGGTTGGATCGCCACCCGGAACGGGTTGAACCAGGCGTGCAGCGCGAGGCCGCGCTCGTGGGCGGCCTCGACCGCGAAGGCAAGCGGGTCCCAGCCCGGGTCCCGGCCCTGGGCGCCGGTCAGCCACTCGGTCCACGGCTCGTAGGGCGAGGGCCACAGGGCGTCGGCGGTGGGGCGGACCTGGAGGAAGGCGGCGTTGAAGCCGATCGCCACCGCCTGGTCGAGCAGGGTGGTGAGGTCCGCCCGCGACCGCTCGGGCGGCAGCCCGCGCGCCGCCGGCCAGTCGGCGTTGTGCAGCGAGGTGATCCACAGGCCGCGCATCTGCCGCTTGGGCGGCCCGGGGACGGGCCGCGGAGTGGGCGCGGCGTCGGGCTGCGGGGTGGCGGGCTGCGGGGCGGCGGCGAGGCCGGTCGCGGCACGGCGGTCCGGGGCCGCGCGGCGCACGTCGCCGCAGCCCACGCCCGCGGCGAGGGCGGTGCCCAGGGCCGCCAGCAGCGTTCTGCGCCCGGGGCCGTGCGGGGGTGGCCGGTCCATCCGAGGCCTCCTGGGGGAAGGGAAGTACCTGGTGGGTCATTCCCGGTGGCCCGCCCGCCCGGGCCGAGGCCGGCCCGAGGTCGCTCGTTCAGGCCTGTCGGCCCGCTCGCATAGGCTGACGTGGTGGACGAACCGGACCTCTTCACCGCCGCCGCCGAGCAGCGCCAGGCCAGCGAGCCGGGCCGGGCGCCGCTGGCCGTACGGATGCGACCGCGCACGCTGGACGAGGTGGCCGGCCAGCGGCACCTGCTGGCCGACGGCTCCCCGCTGCGTCGCCTGGTGTCCGGCTCCAAGGGCCCGGCCGCGACCAGCTCGGTGATCCTCTGGGGCCCGCCGGGCACCGGCAAGACGACGCTGGCGCACGTGATCAGCCAGGGCGTCGAGGGGCGCTTCGTCGAGCTCTCGGCGATCACCGCCGGGGTCAAGGAGGTGCGCGCGGTGATCGAGGGGGCCCGCCGCGCGGTGGGCCTCAGCGGCCGGGAGACGGTGCTCTTCCTGGACGAGATCCACCGCTTCTCCAAGGCCCAGCAGGACTCGCTGCTGCCGGCCGTGGAGAACCGCTGGGTCACCCTGATCGCGGCGACCACCGAGAACCCGTACTTCTCGGTGATCTCCCCGCTGCTCTCCCGCTCGCTGCTGCTCACCCTGCAGTCGCTCACCGACGAGGACATCCGGGCCCTGCTGCGCCGCGCGCTGGCCGACGAGCGCGGCCTGGCCGGGAGCGTGACGCTCGGGCAGGAGGCCGAGGACCACCTGGTGCGGCTGGCCGGCGGCGACGCCCGGCGGGCGCTGACCACGCTGGAGGCGGCGGCCGGCGCCGCGCTGGAGCAGGGCGCGGCCGAGATCTCGCTGGCCACCACCGAGACGGCCGTGAACCAGGCCGCCGTGCGCTACGACAAGGACGGCGACCAGCACTACGACGTGGCGAGCGCGCTGATCAAGTCGATCCGGGGCAGCGACGTGGACGCCACCCTGCACTACCTGGCCCGGATGATCGAGGCGGGCGAGGACCCGAGGTTCATCGCCCGCCGCCTGATGATCTCGGCCAGCGAGGACATCGGCCTGGCCGACCCGACCGCGCTGCCCACCGCCGTCGCGGCCGCCCAGGCGGTGGCGCTGATCGGCTTCCCCGAGGCCCGGATCATCCTCTCCCAGGCCGCCATCGCGCTGGCCCTGGCGCCCAAGTCGAACGCCGCCTACCTGGCCATCGACGCGGCGCTGGCCGACATCCGCCAGGGCCTGGCCGGTCCGGTCCCGCCGCACCTGCGCGACGGCCACTACGGCGGGGCCGCCAAGCTCGGCCATGCCCAGGGCTACCAGTACCCGCACGACCTGCCCGGCGGCATCGCCGCCCAGCAGTACGCGCCGGACGCGGTGCACGGCAAGGCGTACTACCAGCCGACCAGGCACGGCGGCGAGGCGCGCTACGCGGACGTGGTGGAGTGGACCAGGGCCCGGCTCAAGGGCACCGGTCAGTAGCGCGGTGAGCAGCCGGTATACTCGGCCGAAGTGCCTTGTTCCGGGTCCGGCAGCCTTGCGGCTGACCGGCCGCACCAGCGGGACAACGGCCCGCAGCACCCCTAGCGGGAGCTGCCAGGAGCGTCGCGCACCTTCATCGGTGTCGCGGGCAGCCCATCACCTTCACCGGCGGTGGGCCGCGCGTGTGCATGCACGTCAGTGCCCGGCCTCGGAGAGCGGCTGATCACCCCCGGGTGGTTTTTCTCCGGACCGCGAGAGGCGACCTCCGTCAACACCTGGTGAAGCCGTATTCGCACACTGAAAGAGGTAATGGTTCCATGGCGAACCAGAAGCGTCCCAAGGTCAAGATCGCGCGTGCCCTTGGCGTGCCGCTGACCCCGAAGTCCGTCAAGTACTTCGAGGCCCGCCCGTACCCGCCCGGCCAGCACGGCCGTGGCCGCAAGCAGAACTCGGACTACAAGGTCCGTCTGCTCGAGAAGCAGCGTCTGCGCGCTCAGTACGACCTGAGCGAGAAGCAGATGGCGCGCGCGTTCGACCGCGCGAAGAAGGTCTCCGGCAAGACCGGTGAGGCCCTCATCGCGCAGCTCGAGACCCGTCTCGACGCCCTGGTCCTGCGTTCGGGCATCGCCCGCACCATCTACCAGGCCCGTCAGATGGTCGTGCACGGCCACATCGAGGTCAACGGCAGCAAGGTCAACAAGCCGTCGTTCCAGATGAAGCCGGGCTACGTCGTCACGGTCAAGGCGAAGTCCAAGGAGAAGGTTCCGTTCCAGGTCGCCCGTGAGGGTGGCTACGCGGGCGAGGGCCAGACCCCGAAGTACCTCGAGGTCAACCTCAAGGCGCTGGCCTTCCGTCTGGACCGCGAGCCGCAGCGTCGTGAGGTCCCCGTGATCTGCGACGAGCAGCTGGTCGTCGAGTACTACTCGCGCTGACCCGCGAGTCCGGTACCCCGGTACCGGATGTGTGGAGCCCCCACGGCCTTCGGGTCGCGGGGGCTTCGCGCGTTTCCCCGGGTTTTCCGCCGGCAGCCGCGCGGCCAGGGGTTATCCGGTCGGGATCAGGCCGCGCGGCGCGATAGGGTTCCACCCTGAGGAGTGAAGGGAGCACGCGGTGTCCGTGGGAGAGCTTGCCGGCCTGTTGGTTGCCGTGGGCTGGACCGTGCTGGTCACCCTGCTCGCCGTCGTCCTGGTGCGCCTGTCCAAGGTGCTGCGCGAGGCCACGGTGCTGGTCTCGGCCGTCACCGATCAGGCCGTTCCGCTGCTCAGCGACGCCAGCGCCGCCGTGCGCAGCGCCCACGAGCAGCTGGAGCGGGTCGACGACATCACCGCCAACGTGCAGGACGCCGCCGCCAACGCGAACGCGCTCTCCTCCACCGTGGCGGCCACCCTGGGCGGGCCGCTGGTCAAGCTGGCCGCGTTCAGCTACGGCGTGCGCAAGGCCGTCAACCGCCAGCAGAACACCGTGACGCTTCCTCAGCAGAGCAGTGAGCGCGAGGCGCTGGCGCAGCTGATCCGTGCCGAGGTACGGGCCGCCACCGCCCCCAGGGGCGGGCTGCTGTCCCGGGTCCGGCGAGCCGTGAAGGGCTGATGCACCGTGGTACGACGCATCTTCTGGATGACGGTCGGCGCCGGCGCCGCCGTCTGGGCCATGAACAAGGCGAACGAGGCGACCCGCCGACTCACTCCTGACAGCCTGTCAGGCGCCGCCGCGCGCGGTGCGCTGCACCTGGGCGACACGGCCAAGCGCTTCGCCCTGGACGTGCGGGCGGGCATGGCCGAGCGCGAGGAGCAGCTGCGGGCCGACCTCGGCCTGGACGGCACCGCGGTGGTCGAGCCGCCAACCCGCCCGATCGGGCGCCGGGGCGGTGCGGGCCGAGCTATCTCGGCGGCACCGGGGAGCCCCCCGGTCGTCGCCCTGCCCCCGTCGCGCGTCATCACCCCCCATGTCATCGCGTCAACGCCCCGTCAGCTCGATCAGCGCCGGGGTCAGCACCCTTAACCGGAAGGACCACTCATGGAGTCGGCAGAGATCCGCCGCCGCTGGCTGCGCTTCTACGAGGAGCGGGGCCACACCGTCGTTCCGTCGGCGTCCCTGGTCGCCGACGACCCCACCCTGCTGCTGGTCAACGCCGGCATGGTGCCGTTCAAGCCGTACTTCCTCGGCGAGGTCAAGCCTCCGTTCAGCCGCGCCACCAGCGTCCAGAAGTGCGTGCGCACGCTGGACATCGAGGAGGTCGGCAAGACCACTCGGCACGGCTCCTTCTTCCAGATGTGCGGCAACTTCTCGTTCGGCGACTACTTCAAGGAAGGCGCCATCAAGTTCGCCTGGGAGCTGCTCACCAGCTCCGTGGCGGACGGCGGGTACGGGCTGGACCCGGAGCGCATCTGGATCACCGTCTACCTGGACGACGACGAGGCCGAGCAGATCTGGCGCGAGGTCGTCGGCGTCCCGGCCGAGCGGATCCAGCGGCTGGGCATGAAGGACAACTTCTGGTCGATGGGCGTGCCCGGCCCGTGCGGCCCGTGCTCGGAGATCAACTACGACCGCGGCCCCGCCTACGGCGAGGAGGGCGGCCCGGCCGTCAACGGCGAGCGGTACATGGAGATCTGGAACCTGGTCTTCATGCAGTACGAGCGCGGCCACGGTGACGGCAAGGACGGTTTCGAGATCCTCGGCGACCTGCCGAGCCGGAACATCGACACCGGCATGGGCCTGGAGCGGCTGGCCGCGATCCTGCAGGACGTCGACAACCTCTTCGAGATCGACACCAGCCGGATGATCCTGGACCGGGCCGCCGAGCTGACCGGTCACCGCTACGGCGACGACCACAAGGCCGACATCTCGCTGCGCGTGGTCACCGACCACATCCGCACCGCCGTGATGCTGATCGGCGACGGCGTCACCCCCGGCAACGAGGGCCGCGGCTACGTGCTGCGCCGCATCCTGCGCCGCGCCATCCGCAACATGCGCCTGCTGGGTGCCACCGAGCCGGTGGCCAAGGAGCTGGTGGACATCACCATCAAGGCGATGGCCCCGCAGTACCCGGAGCTGGAGACCGAGCGCAAGCGGATCGACACGGTCGCCGTCGCCGAGGAGGCCTCCTTCCTGCAGACCCTGCGCAGCGGCACCAACCTGCTGGACACCGCCGTCACCGAGACCAAGCAGGCCGGCGGCGCGGTGCTCTCCGGCGAGCAGGCGTTCAAGCTGCACGACACCTACGGCTTCCCGATCGACCTCACCCTGGAGATGGCCGAGGAGCAGGGCCTCCAGGTGGACGAGAACGGCTTCCGCCGCCTGATGCAGGAGCAGCGGGACCGCGCCAAGGCCGACGCCAGGGCCAAGAAGATGGGCCACGCCGACGTGGCCGCCTACCGCGAGGTGGCGGATCGGTCCGGCGCCTCCGTCTTCACCGGCTACAGCGCCACCGAGGGCGAGGCCACCGTGGTCGGCCTGCTGGTGGACGGCGTCCCGGCGCCGGCCGCCACCGAGGGCGACGAGGTCGAACTCGTCCTGGACCGCACCCCGTTCTACGCCGAGGGCGGTGGCCAGCTGGCCGACCACGGCCGGATCCGGCTCGACTCCGGCGCCGTGGTGGAGATCCGCGACGTGCAGCAGCCGGTGCCCGGCGTGGTCGTGCACTCCGGCGGGGTGCTCTACGGCGAGGTGGTGCTCGGCGCCTCGGCGTACGCCACCATCGACATCGAGCGCCGCCGGGCCGTCTCGCGCGCCCACAGCGCCACCCACCTGACCCACCAGGCGCTGCGCGACGCGCTCGGCCCCACGGCCGCCCAGGCCGGTTCGGAGAACGCCCCCGGCCGCTTCCGCTTCGACTTCGGCTCGCCCGCCGCCGTGCCCGGCAGCGTGCTGACCGATGTCGAGCAGAAGATCAACGAGGTGCTGACCCGCGAACTCGACGTCACCGCCGAGGTGATGACGATGGACCAGGCCCGCAAGCAGGGCGCCATCGCGATGTTCGGCGAGAAGTACGGCGACTCGGTGCGCGTGGTCACCATCGGCGACTTCTCCAAGGAGCTGTGCGGTGGCACGCACGTCGGCAACACCGCCCAGCTGGGCCTGGTGAAGCTGCTCGGCGAGTCCTCGATCGGTTCCGGCGTGCGCCGGGTCGAGGCGCTGGTCGGCGTGGACGCCTACAAGTTCCTGGCCCGCGAGCACACCGTGGTGGCCCAGCTGACCGAGCTGGTCAAGGGCCGTCCGGAGGAGCTGCCGGAGAAGATCTCCGGGATGCTCGCCAAGCTCAAGGACGCCGAGAAGGAGATCGAGCGGTTCCGCGCCGAGAAGGTGCTGGCCGCCGCCGCGGGCCTGGCCGACGGTGCCGAGGACGTCCGGGGCGTGGCCCTGGTCGCCGCCCGGGTGGCCGACGGCGTCGGCGCCGACGAGCTGCGCAAGCTGGTCCTGGACGTGCGCAACCGGCTCGGCTCGCGCCCGGCCGTGGTGGCCGCCTTCACCGTGGTCAACGACCGCCCGCTCACCGTGATCGCCGCCAACGAGGACGCCCGCGCGCGCGGTGTCAAGGCCGGCGAGCTGGTCCGCACCGCCGCCAAGACCCTCGGCGGCGGCGGTGGCGGCAAGGACGACGTGGCGCAGGGTGGCGGCAGCAACCCGGCCGCCGTCGGCGAAGCCATCGAGGCCGTGCGCGCCCTGGTCGCGGAGCGCACCGCCTGATGGAGCCTCAGCTGCCGCACTCCCCGGGGGCGCACTCCTCGGGGGCCGAGGAGCCCAAGCCCTGGCGCCGGGGCCGGCGGATCGCCGTCGACGTCGGTGACGCCCGGATCGGGGTCGCCTCCTGCGACCCCGACGGGCTGATCGCCACGCCCGTGGAGACGGTCCCCGCCGGGGGCCGCTCCCAGGCGCGGCTCAAGGCGATCGTCGAGGAGTACGAGGCGATCGAGGTGGTGGTCGGCCTGCCGCGCTCGCTCAGCGGCAAGGAGGGTCCGGCGGCCGAGAAGGTCCGCGGCTACGCGGGCCGGCTGGCCGCGCTGCTCGCCCCGGTGCCGGTCCGGCTGGTGGACGAGCGGATGACCACGGTCACCGCCGCCCAGGGCATGCGCGCCTCGGGCGTGAAGGCCAAGAAGGGCCGGGCGGCGATCGACCAGGCCGCCGCCGTGGTGATCCTGCAGAGCGCACTCGAGGCCGAACGAGTGAGCGGTCGGGCGCCTGGCGAGAGTGTCGCGGCGGTCGGCTGATCAGCCGGTCCTACCGTGTGATCAGGGGCCCGTCCGGACGCGTCCGGACGGGCTCCATCGCATGCGGGCAGGTCGACACCAGGGGCTGACGCGATGGACCAGGACGCGGTCCCCGGCCTGACGCCGGGCCACCTCGGCGCCCCGGCGCAGGAGCCGCCGCCGGCCCCGCTGCCGGCGGACGGCGAGGGTGAGCCGTCGGACCGGTCGGCGTCCGGCCACACGGCGGCGGACGGGACGGCGCCGGACGGGGCGCAATCGGACCACGCGGCGGCGGACGGGGCGTTCGGCCTGTTCTTCGGCGGGGTGCCGGAGAAACCGCCCACCCAGCCCGACCGCACCTCACTGGCCTTCGGCCTCAGCCTGCTGCTGCTCGCTCTGCTGGCCGGCAGCGCGCTGCTGGTCGGCCGCGCGCTCCTGGTGCGGAGCGCTCCCACCAGACCGGCCGACTACGCGGGCGCCGGCAGCGGCGCCGTGGTGCAGGTCTCCGTCCCGCAGGGCGCCACCCTCACCGAGATCGGCAAGCTGCTGCAGCGCAGCGAGGTGGTGGCCAGCGTCCAGGCGTTCCTGTCGGCCGCCGGCGACAACACCAGCCGGATCCAGCCCGGCACCTACGCGCTGCGCCACAAGATGTCCTCGCTCGCCGCGCTGGGCGTGCTCGACGACCCGGCCAACGCCAACGCGCTGACCATCCCCGAGGGCTTCCGGGCCAGCCAGGTCTATGCCGCGATCGACCAGCGCCTGAGCCTGCCGGCCGGGACCGCCCAGCAGACCGCGGCGCAGCACCAGGGCGAGCTGAACCTGCCCGACTACGCGGGCGGCAACATCGAGGGCCTGCTCTTCCCCTCCACGTACACCGTGACGAAGGACACCACCGCGCTCGGTCTGCTCCAGCAGATGGTCCAGCGCGGCTCCCAGCAGTACGCGGTCGAGGGCCTGGACCATCCGATGGTCGGCGGCCTGACGCCCTATCAGGTCCTGGTGCTGGCCAGCCTGGTGCAGGGGGAGGTGGACAACCCGGAGGACATGGGCAAGGTGTCCCGGGTGATCTACAACCGGCTGGCCCGGTCGATGCCGCTGCAGCTGGACTCCACCATCAACTACGCGCTGGGCCGCACCACCCTGCACACCTCGGTCACCGACACCCAGCTGGACTCGCCGTTCAACACCTACCGGGCGCCCGGTCTGCCGCCCACTCCGATCGACAACCCCGGACCCGACGCGCTGCACGCGGCGCTGGAGCCGGCGACCGGGGATTGGATCTACTTCGTCACAGTCCGGCCCGGGGACACCAGGTTCACCGACAGTGAGCAACAGCACCGCAAGAACGTCGACGATTTCAACGCCTACCAGGCCAAGCACGGTGGCTCACCCAGTGGTTCTCCCGGCGGTGCGCCCGGCGCGAGCGGACACTGACGCCGCTCCACGGGCACGCAGCGCGAGGACGAGGACCAGGCGGGTACCGTGCGGTACGGTAACGTCTCCCCTCAGGCGCTGCGCTAGCACGCCGGTTCGAGATACTGCCGGGACGCCGTCCCGGACGGACGGTCCGATCAACCGTCCGTCTCCGTCGGCCTAAGGGAATCGATGACTGAACTGGGTCGGGGCTACGGCTCCCAGCCGTGGCACCCCACCGAGCCCGGCTACGGTGAGCAGCCGCAGCGGGCCGCTTCCCCGGACGAACAGGAGTACCTCCCGCAGGATCCGTACGGGCAGGGACACCAGTACCCGGTGCAGGGCCAGGAGCAGTACGGGCAGCAGCAGACGTACGTGCCGATGGATCCGTACGCGCAGCAGCAGTGGCAGCAGCAGCACCAGCAGCAGCAGCAGATCCCGCAGCAGCAGGGCTACCAGCAGTACCCGCAGCAGGGCGGCTTCCCGCAGCAGCAGACCGGGTACGTCCAGCCGTCGGGCTATCCGCAGCAGGGCGGCTACCCGCAGCAGTTCCCGCAGCAGCAGCAGGCTTCTCCGCAGCAGGAGTTCGGCCAGCAGCCGTTCCCGCAGCAGTTCCCCCAGCAACAGCAGGCACCTGCGCAGCAGCAGCAGTTCGCGCAGCCGCAGTACCCGCAACAGCAGTACCCGCAGCAGCAGTTCCCGCAGCAGCAGGCATCTGCGCAGCAGCAGTTCGCGCAGCCGCAGTTCGTCCAGCAGCAGGCCCCGGCGCAGCAGTTCCCGCAGCAGCAGTCGGTGCAGCAGCAGTCGGCGCAGCGCGCGCCGATGGCCGCGCCGCCCTCCGGCCCCGGTCCCGACGGCATCGACTGGGAGGCCGAGGCCGCCGCCCTGGACGCGCCCGCCGAGGAGCTCTACGCCGAGGACGGCGACTTCGCCGAGGGTGAGTACCAGGACGGCGACTACGCCGAGGACGGCGAGTACGCCGACGGCGAGTTCACCGAGGAGGGCGAGCACGCCGACGGTGAGCTCACCGAGGACGGCGAGCCCGCTGACGGTGAACTCACCGAGGAGGGCGAGGAGCAGCACACCTCCTTCCTCGGCACGGAGGACACCAGCGACGAGGCCGAGGCCAAGCGCAAGGCGAAGGGCAAGAAGACCGGCCGCCGAAACGGCGGTGCCTGCCTGCTGGTGGCCCTGGTGCTGCTCGGCGGCATGGGCGGCGCCGGCTGGTGGGGCTACGGCTTCTACCAGCAGAACTTCGGCCCGCCGGCCGACTACAAGGGCACCGGCACCGGCAAGGTGCAGATCCAGATCGAGGACGGTGCCTCGGCCGGCCAGATGGCGCAGGTGCTGAAGGACGCGGACGTGGTGAAGAGCGTCGGCGCCTTCAACAACGCCTACAACAAGGCGAACAAGCCGATCCAGCCCGGCTACTACGACATGCAGAAGGAGATGTCGGGCGACGCGGCGGTGGCGCTGATGATCAGCGAGGCCGGTGGCGACTCGCTGATCATCCCCGAGGGCAAGCGGGCCTCGGACATCTACACGATGATCGACACCAAGCTGAAGCTCGCCCCGGGCACCACCGCCGCCGCGGAGAAGGCGAACGTGGCCAGCCTCGGTCTGCCCAGCTACGCGAACGGCAACCCCGAGGGCTTCCTGTGGCCGACCAAGTACTCGGTCGCTCCCGGGATGAACCCCGCGGACCTGCTCAAGCAGATGGTCAGCAACGCGCTCGCCGAGTACAGCCAGCTCAACCTGGACACTGCCGCCCCGTCGATCGGCCTGAAGAACGCGTACGACGTGATCACCGAGGCGAGCATCCTGCAGGCCGAGGGCAACAACGTCGCCGACTTCGGCAAGATGGCCCGGGTGATCCAGAACCGCCTGGCCAACGAGAACGACGTGCACCACACGCTGGGCATGGACACCACGCTGGAGTACGGGGTCGGTTCCAAGACGCTGACCGAGGCGCAGATCGACGACGCCTCGAACAAGTACAACACCTACATCAACCCGGGCCTGCCGCCGACCCCGATCTCCAACCCGGGCGAGGACGCGATCCAGGCGGTGCTCAACCCGACTCCGGGCAACTGGCTGTTCTTCCTCGCGGTCAGCCCGACCGAGACGATCTTCTCCGCCTCGGGGGACGACTTCAAGCAGAACGTCAAGAACTACTGCGCCCAGCACGGCCGGACCTACAACGCGGCGCGGCAGACCTGTAACTGACCCGTCACGGCGGCCGTCGCGCCTGACCACCGAGACCCGAACCGCCCCCGAAGAGGCCCCGTGATGACCAACCGGCCGCACCGCGCCGCCGTGCTCGGCTCGCCGATCGCCCACTCGCTCTCCCCGGTGCTGCACAACGCGGCCTACCGGGCGCTGGGCCTGGACGGCTGGGAGTACGGCCGCTTCGAGGTGGACGAGGCGGGGCTGCCGGGCTTCCTGGCCGACCTGGAGCCGGCCGGCTGGGCGGGGTTCTCGCTGACCATGCCGCTGAAGCGGGCGGTGATCCCGCTGCTGGACGAGGTGAGCGCGACGGCGCTCGCGGTGGACGCGGTGAACACCCTGGTCTTCGAGGCGGACGGACGGCGCACCGGCGAAAACACCGATGTGCCGGGCCTGGTCGCGGCGTTGCGCGAGCGCGGCATCGAACGGGTGCCGGCGGCGGCCGTGCTGGGCGCGGGTGCCACCGCCGCCTCCGCGCTGGCCGCGCTCGGCCGGCTGGGCGCCGCGGAGGTGACCGTGTACGTCCGCGGCCCCGAGCGGGCCCGGCAGATGCGCGAGCTCGGCGAGCGGCTCGGCGTGGCGGTGCGCACCGCCGACTGGGCCCGCGGCGCCGAGGCGCTGGCCGGGCCGCTGACCGTCGCCACCACGCCGGTCGGCGCCACCGACGGCTTCGCGGCCGGGCTGACCGCCGACCCCGGCGCGCTGTTCGACGTGCTCTACCACCCGTGGCCGACCCCGCTGGCGGCGGCCTGCGCCGAGCGCGGGGCGACCGTGCTCGGCGGGCTCGACCTGCTGGTGCACCAGGCGGTGCTGCAGTGCGAGCGGTTCACCGGGATCACCCCGGGCCCGCTGGCCGCGATGCGGGCGGCGGGCGAACTGGCGCTGGCCGGCGGCTGACCGCGCCGGTCCGCCCGGGCACGCCGGTTGGCCCGGTGGCCGGTCAGTGCGCCGCGCTCGGCTCCCGACCGCGCAGCACGGTGATCAGCCCGGTCAACGAGACCACCGCCCAGACACCTTCGAGCAGCAGGAACCCCCACTGGGCGGTGAACGCGGCCTGGGTGGCCAGGATCGCCGAGCCGCAGAGGTTGAGCAGCAGATAGCTCCGGGCCCGCGAGTTCAGCCGACCCCACTGGGCCAGCGCGAACGGGATCAGGACCAGGATCGAGCCGATGATCTGAACGGTCTGCTCCATGGCGGCACCCTCCAACCGGGCTGCGTCGTCTTGTCGGTCCGGGTACGGCGCGTCTCGTCCGGTGGCCGCGGTGCCGCGGTCGCCCCCATTCTGCCTCAGCCGGTCAAGAGTTCGAAGGCCTGGGTGGAACAGGCCAGGTCAGCGATGGGACGCGACTGTCCGCTCCCCGGACCGCGGCCCGGCCGTGTTCGCGAACGTGAAAGGATCGGAGCAGGGCTCGACAGGTGCGGGCCCGCAGACCGAACCCTGGCCGGCAGCGCGGTGCGAGCGCCGCGACCGGACCGCTGACGAAGGAGCACCGTTGGGTACGTTGCGCTGGCTCACGGCGGGGGAGTCGCACGGCCCCGCCCTGGTCGCCACCCTGGAGGGCCTGCCCGCCGGCGTGCCCGTGACCACCGCGGCGGTGGCCGACGCGCTGGCCCGGCGCCGGCTCGGCTACGGGCGTGGTGCCCGGATGAAGTTCGAGCAGGACGAGGTCACCTTCCTGGGCGGCGTGCGGCACGGCGAGACCATGGGCAGCCCGGTGGCGATCATGGTCGGCAACACCGAGTGGCCCAAGTGGGAGCAGGTCATGTCGGCCGACCCGGTCGACCCCGAGGTGCTGGCCGGGCTGGCCCGCAACGAGGCGCTCACCCGCCCCCGCCCCGGCCACGCCGACCTGGCCGGCATGCAGAAGTACTCGATCGACGAGGCCCGCCCGATCCTGGAGCGGGCCAGCGCCCGGGAGACCGCCGCCCGGGTCGCGCTCGGCGTGGTGGCCCGCTCCTACCTCAAGGAGACCTGCGGCATCGAGATCGTCTCGCACGTGGTCGAGCTGGGCGCCGCCAAGGCCCCGGCCGGCGTGCTGCCGCTGCCCGCCGACGAGGCCCGCCTGGACGAGGACCCGGTGCGCTGCCTGGACGCGGACGCCGCCAAGCGGATGGTCGCCGAGATCGACCAGGCCCACAAGGACGGCGACACGCTCGGTGGCGTGGTCGAGGTGCTCGCCTACGGCGTGCCGGTGGGCCTGGGCTCGCACGTGCACTGGGACCGCCGGCTGGACGCGCGGCTGGCCGCCGCGCTGATGGGCATCCAGGCGATCAAGGGCGTCGAGGTCGGCGACGGCTTCGAGCTGGCCCGGGTCCCCGGCTCGCAGGCGCACGACGAGATCCTGCCGACCCCGGACGGCGTCAAGCGCGCCTCCGGCCGCTCCGGCGGCACCGAGGGCGGGCTGAGCACCGGCGAACTGCTGCGGGTGCGGGCCGCGATGAAGCCGATCGCGACCGTGCCGCGCGCGCTGCGCACCATCGACGTGCGCACCGGCGAGGAGGCCAAGGCGCACCACCAGCGCTCGGACGTCTGCGCGGTGCCGGCCGCCGGCATCGTCGCCGAGGCGATGGTCGCGCTGGTGCTGGCCGACGCGGTCTGCGAGAAGTTCGGCGGCGACCATGTGAGCGAGACCCGGCGCAACATCCAGGGGTACCTCGACCACCTGATCGTCCGATGAGCCCTGGTTCGCCCGCGGGCCCCCGGCTGGTCCTGGTCGGCCCGCCCGGCGCGGGCAAGAGCACGGTGGGCCGGCTGCTCGCCGAGCGGCTCGGCTGCGCCTTCCGGGACACCGACGCCGACATCGAGCAGCGGGCCGGCAAGCCGATCCCGGAGATCTTCATCGAGGACGGCGAGCCGCACTTCCGCGCGCTGGAGGCCGAGGCGGTCGCCGCCGCGCTGGCCGGCCACGACGGTGTGCTCGCGCTCGGCGGCGGCGCGGTCATGGCCGACGCCACCCGGGCGCTGCTGGCCGGGCGCCCGGTGGCCTACCTGGAGGTGGCCTTGCACGACGCCGTCAAGCGGGTCGGCCTGGACGCCCCGCGCCCGCTGCTCGCGGTCAACCCGCGCCAGCAGTGGCGCGAGCTGATGGAACGCCGCCGCCCGCTCTACCTGGAGGTGGCCGCTGCGGTGGTCGCCACCGAGGGGTGCACCCCGGAGCAGGTCGCGGACGCGGTACTGACATCCCTGAATCTGACATCCCGCCCGGAAACGAAGGACGCATGAGCACCGACACCGTCACCATCCACGTCGGCGGCTCGGCCGGCCACGCCCCGTACGACGTGCTGATCGGGCACCAGCTGCTGGGCGAGCTGAGCGGGCTGATCGGCGGCCAGGCGCGCCGGGTGGCGATCATCCACCCCGAGGCGCTGGAGGCCACCGGCGAGGCGATCCGCGAGGACCTGGCCGCCCAGGGCTACCAGGCGATCGCGCTGCAGGTGCCGAACGCGGAGGAGGCCAAGAGCGCCGAGGTCGCGGCCTACTGCTGGTCGGTGCTCGGGCAGACCGGCTTCACCCGCTCCGACGTGATCGTGGGCCTCGGCGGCGGCGCCACCACCGACCTGGCCGGCTTCGTCGCGGCCAGCTGGCTGCGCGGCGTGCGCTGGATCGCGATGCCCACCACGCTGCTCGGCATGGTGGACGCGGCGGTCGGCGGCAAGACCGGCATCAACATCGCCGAGGGCAAGAACCTGGTCGGCGCCTTCCACCCGCCGGTGGGCGTGCTGGCCGACCTGGCCACCCTGGAGACCGTGCCCAAGCACGACTACGTCTCCGGCCTGGCCGAGGTGATCAAGTGCGGCTTCATCGCCGACCCGGTCATCCTCGACCTGGTGGAGGCCGACCCGGAGGGCGCCAAGAGCCCCGCCGGGCCGCACACCGTGGAGCTGATCCGGCGGGCCATCCAGGTCAAGGCCGACGTGGTCTCGGACGACCTCAAGGAGTCGGGCCGCCGCGAGATCCTCAACTACGGCCACACGCTGGCGCACGCGATCGAGCGCAACGAGCGCTACAAGTGGCGGCACGGCGCGGCGGTCGCGGTCGGCATGGTCTTCGCCGCCGAACTCGGCCGGTTCGCGGGCCGGTTGGACGACGCCACCGCCGACCGCCACCGCACCGTGCTGGCCTCGGTCGGCCTGCCGCTGAGCTACCGGGCGGACGCCTGGCCGAAGCTGCTCGACGCCATGAAGGTCGACAAGAAGTCGCGCGGCGACCTGCTGCGCTTCATCGTGCTGGACGGCCTGGCCAAGACCTCGGTGCTGGACGGCCCGGACCCGTCGCTGCTGGCGGCGGCCTACGCGGAGGTCTCCTCGTGAGCCAGGAGTTCGGCCGGCGCGTCCTGGTGCTGAACGGCCCCAACCTCGGCCGGCTCGGCAGTCGCGAGCCGGACGTCTACGGGGCCACCTCCTACGCCGGCCTGGTCGAGCGCTGCACCGTGCTCGGCAAGGAGCTCGGCTTCGAGGTGGAGGTCAAGGAGACCAACTCCGAGCAGCAGATGATCGAGTGGCTGCACTGGGCGGCCGACGAGCGGACGCCCGTGGTGATCAACCCGGGCGCCTTCACGCACTACTCGTACGCGATCCGCGACGCGGCGGCCCAGCGCACCGCGCCGCTGATCGAGGTGCACATCTCCAACCCGTACGCCCGCGAGGAGTTCCGGCACACCTCGGTGATCGCCGCGATCGCCTCCGGCACCATCGCCGGCTTCGGCCTGGGCTCGTACGAGCTGGCCCTGCGCGCCCTGGCCGAGCAGCTCACCGCCCGCTGAGCGGCCTGCGGCAGCGGGTGGCGGCCCGGCTCGGGCAGGTCCGTCGATCCGGCCTGAGCTGGGCCCTTGGTGGGGGCGCCGTGTAATCTCCCCGGCGGGAGGTGTGTCGTGACGCAGCAGTACGCCGGGGGGATGCCCCCGCGCCCGGCAGTGCCGCCACCGGTGCCGCCGCGCCAGAGCGTGCAGCCCTGTCCCGCCGTGCCGGGGCGCCCCGCGCTGCCCCCGGCGCCGACCGTGGCTCCGGCCCCCGCCGGGCCGCTGGCGGCCAGTCAGCCACCACCGCCCGGCACCGAGCCGGCCAGGGCGCCGATCGGTGCGCCGAGCGTGGCGGTGCCGCCCGGTGCGACCGGCCACTTCGTGATGCCCACCGGCGCCCCCGTCCAACTGCCGCCCACCGCCGTCCCGCAGCAGGTCGGCCCGCTCGCGGTGCTGCTGATCGGCCCGGCGGGCGCGGGCAAGACCACGGTCGCCCGGCACTGGGCCGAGCGCCGGCCCGGCCCCACCGCGCACATCAGCCTGGACGACGTGCGCGAGTGGGTGCGGTCCGGCTTCGCCAGCCCGCAGTCCGGTTGGAACAACGTCTCCGAGGCCCAGTACCGGCTGGCCCGCCGCACCTGCGGCTTCGCCTGCCGCAACTACCTGGCCAACGGGATCTCCTGCATCATCGACGACGCGGTCTTCCCCGACCGGCCGGCGATCGGCCTGGGCGGCTGGAAGCGCCACATCGGCCCCGGGATGATCCCCGTGGTGCTGCTCCCCGGCCTGGACACCGTGCTGGCCCGCAACGCCCGGCGCAGCGGTCAACGGCGGCTCAGCGACGAGGAGGTGGCGCTGATCCACGGCCGGATGGCGGGCTGGTACAACTCCGGGCTGCCGATCATCGACAACTCCCAGCTCGACGTCACCGCCACCGCCGAGGCCCTGGACCGGGTGATCGCCGCCCGGCTGGCCGGCCAGCCGGTGCGCTGAACGTGCCCGACCCGTCGCAGAGTTTCGCAGAACAGAGAGTTCCCGCATGCCCGAAGGACACATCCTGCACCGGCTCGCCGCCCAGCACCGGGCGGCCTTCGGCGGCCGTCCGGTCGCCGTCGCCAGCCCGCAGGGCCGGTTCGCGGCCGGCGCGCGGCTGGTCGACGGCCAGCGGCTGCGCGGCGCCGAGGCCGACGGCAAGCACCTCTTCCTGGAGTTCGACGAGGCCTGGCTGCACATCCACCTCGGCCTCTACGGTGTCGTCACCTTCGGCCAGGCCCCAGCGCCGACTCCGGTCGGCCTGATCCGGCTGCGGCTGGCGAACGAGGAGCACTACGCCGACCTGCGCGGCCCCACCACCTGCGAACTGCTCACCCCCGCCGAGAAGGACATCGTGCACGCCCGGCTGGGCCCCGACCCGCTGCGCGCCGACGCCGAGCCGCAGCGCGCCTGGCAGCGGATCGCGCGCAGCCGCAGCACGATAGCCGCGCTGCTGATGGACCAGAAGGTGCTGGCGGGGGTGGGCAACGTCTACCGCGCCGAGGTGCTCTTCCGGCACGGCATCGACCCGCACCGGGCCGGGCGCGACCTGACCGCGGCGCAGTGGCAGCTGATCTGGGGCGACCTGGTGGAGCTGATGCGGACCGGCGCCGAGATCGGCCGGATCGACACCGTGCGCCCCGAGCACACCCCCGAGGCGATGGGTCGCCCGCCCCGGGTGGACGACCACGGCGGCGAGGTCTACGTCTACCGCCGGGCGGGGCAGCCGTGCCTGGTCTGCGGCACCGAGGTGCGCACCGAGGAGCACGCGGCCCGCAACCTCTTCTGGTGCCCGCGCTGCCAGTGCTCCTGACGGTCCGTCAGACGGATACCGACAACGGGGTCGCCGCCTCGGCGTCCAGCGCCGCCAGCCGCCGCAGGCAGGACCGCCGCTGCACCAGGGAGAGCCCGGCGACCGCCGTCCCGAGGGTCAGCCAGCCGACCGGTCCGGCCGCCAGCACCACCCCGGACAGCAGCGGCGGTCCGACCGACTTCTGGATCGCCTGCGACATGCCCGCCACGCCCAGGTAGGAGGCCCGCGCCCCGGTCGGCGCCAGCGACACGGACAACTCCCAGGAGCTGACCGAGCGCATCAGTTCCGCCATCGTGACCAGCGTCGCCGCGGCCAGCAGCGCCAACGAGCCGGTCCAGGCCCCGCTCCCGGTGCCGAGCGCCAGCACCGCGCAGCAGCTCAGCATCATCAGCCCCAGCAGCGCCACCGCCCGGGCCGCCCGGCGCGCGCCCTCGGCCCAGGCCGACACCCGCAGTTGCAGGACCACCACCAGCACCGTGTTGATGACCAGGCAGAGCGGCACGAAGGCGCGCGGCGCCGAGGTGTGGTGCACCAGCCAGAGCGGCAGCCCGACGTTGAGCACCGAGTCGTCCAGGCTCATCGGGATGTCCAGCAGCACGAAGAGCAGATAGCCCCGGTCCCGCCACGGGCCGGCGGCAGCGGCGGGCGGCTCGCCGCCGGCGGACTCGGCGGTCCGCGCGACGACCCGCTCGCCCGCGCTCGGCTCCCGGGTGCGCCAGATCAGCGCCGCGGCCACCACGAAGGAGAGCGCGTCGGCCAGGATCAGCACCCGGTAGGCGTCACCGGTCCCGACCGCCAGGCCGATCGCCGCGACCCCCGCGCCCAGCGCGGTGCCGGCGTTCGCCGAGCTGCGGGAGAGCGCCTGGTAGGTGGCGCGCCGCTGGCCCGCCACCCGGGTGGCGAAGAGCATCTCCAGCGTCTTGGCCGCCCGCTCGGCCAGGCAGGTGGCGGCGACCGCCGGGAGCAGCGTGTCGAAGCCGGTGCACACCAGCAGCCCGCCCACGGTCCCCAGTCGCAGCAGGTGGCAGCCGATCAGCAGGCCGCGCACCGGCAGCCGCTCGGCCAGCCGGCCGGCCAGCGGTGGTCCGGCGATGCCCGCCGCCGCGGCGGCGCCGAGCAGCAGGCCCACCTGCCGGGCGGGCAGGTGGCAGACGAAGGTGAAGTACAGCACCGAGGCCGCGGCCCACACCCCCGAACCGGTCCGGTCCAGGAACTGCGCCAGCAGCATGATCCGCGCGTCCCGCCCGCCGGGCGGCCGTCGCAGCTGCGCGATCAGTCCGGTGTCGTTCCCCCGCATGCCCTGCCCCCGTTTTCGCTGCTCCGCGCGGTCGCTGATCCGCCGTCGCGGTCCGGCAGTAGCCTGCCGCAGATAAATCTCGACGTCAAGATACTTGATGTCGACAGACCTGGCCGGGGCGACCGGCCGACCCGTCAGACCCGCCCCTCGATCACCTTCGCCGCCAGTGCCAGCAGCCGCGCCCGCTCGTCCGGCGCCAGTGGTGCCAGGAGTTCCTCGTTCGCCGCGTCCCCGCGCGCCTGGAGCCGGGCGAGCAGCTCGGCCCCCGCCGGGGCGAGCGCGATCGCGTTCTTCCGGGCGTCGTGCGGGTCCTTGCCGCGCAGCACCAGGCCCTTGGCCTGGAGGTCGTTGAGGATGCCCACCATGTCCTTGGGGTCGATCCGGACGCTGCGCGACAGGTCCGCCTGGGCCAGCGGGCCGAACTCGGCCACCGCGCAGAGCACGGCGTGATGGCCCATTCGGCAGCCCTCCTCGGCCAGCGCCTCGGCGACCAGTCGGTGGGCGAGCGCGCCGGCGCGGCCGAGCAGCCAGCTGGGCAGGGTCTGCAGGTGGGAGAACGGGGCCTCGGTCATGGGTCCATCCTAAAGTCGTTGGTGGTCCCAACGGAACCTGTTATCGTTGGTGGCACCAACGGTTATTGGAGGGGGAGCGCACCATGCGCAAGGTCAGGTTTCACGCGTACGGCAACGCCGACGTCCTGCGGCTCGACGAGGTCGCCGCGCCGACCCCGGGGCCGGGGGAGGTGCTGGTGGCCACCGAGGCGGTCGGGGTCAGCCTGATGCTGCTGAAGATGCTCGCGGGGGCCGGCGACACCCCGCTGCCCGGCTCGCCCGGCGGCGGCTTCGTCGGTCGGATCGCCGCGCTCGGGCCGGGGGTGACGGGCTGCCAGGTCGGCGACCGGGTCGGCGGCGTCGCCGCCGAGGCCTGTGCCGAGCTGCTGCTCGCCGCGCCCGCCCTGATCACGCCGGTGCCCGAGCAGGTGAGCGCCGCCGACGCGCTCGGCGTGGTGCACGGCGGCCTGGTGGCGCTGGCGGCACTGCGGGTCGGCGAACTGGCGAAGGGGCAGTCCGTCCTGGTGACCAACGCCGCCGGCGGGGTGGGGCACCTGATCGTCCAGCTGGCCCGGGAACTCGGCGCGGCCCGGGTGGTGGCCGCGTCCGGCAGCCCGGCGAAGGCCGACTTCCTGCGCTCGCTGGGCGCCGACGAGGTGGTCGGCTACCAGGCCCTCGACCGCTGTGAACCGGTCGACCTGGTGCTGGAGGGGGCCGGCGGCGAGGTGCTGCCGCGTGCGCTGGCCGCGCTGCGCCCGTTCGGCCGACTGGTCACGCTGGCCGGCTACGGCGGCACCCTGGACGCCGGCGCCGTGCTCGGGTCGATGACCACGGTCACCGGCCTGTCGATGGGGCAGCTGGCCCGCCACCGCCCGCAGCTGGTCGAGGAGATCCGGGCGGAGCTGTGGCGGCTGCTGGCCGAGCGGCGGCTGCGCCCGGTCTCGGTGCTGCTACCGCTGGAGCGGGCGGCCGAGGCCGCGGCGCTGCTGGAGTCGCGGGCCAACCTCGGCAAGGTGGTGCTCAGCGTCGCGTCCTAGCCCTCTCGCAGTGGCAGTGGCAGTGGCAGTGGCAGTGGCGGCGTCACCGGCGCGTCATGGGCGCCAGGTAGACCCGCAGCCGGGTCCGGTGCCACCAGGCGCCGGTGGCCCGCCGCTCCTGCGGGCTGGTGAACCGGTAGCGGTAGAGCACCGCCCGGACATGGGTCGGCGGCGCGTGCGGGAACGGGTTGTGCCGCAGCAGCCGCAGGGTCGCCCGGTCGCCCGCCAGCAGCCGCTCGGCGAACGGCCGCAGCCAGGGGCGGGCGTACGCCGGGGAGATCCCGGCGAACCACATCAGCCAGTCCAGCCGCAGGTGGTAGGGCGCGTACTGGCGCGGCCGCCGCCGCACGTCCCCCGGCTTGCCGCGGAACCCGTACTCGCGCCAGACCGTGGTCGGGGTCAGCCGCTGCTCGTCGGTGCCCTCGACGACCACCTCGAAGCGGATCCGGTTGATGCTGCCGAAGGCGCCGTAGCTGTTCACCAGGTGCAGCCGGTTGAACGAGTAGTTCATCAGCTGGTCGCGCGACAGCAGGTTGCGGGCCGGCCGGTAGCTGAGCCAGAGCACCAGCGCCGTCGCGGCCGACACCAGCACCTCGTACCAGAGCGGTGCCCGCGCGGTGGCCAGCCGCCCGGAGCCGGGCAGCCGCAGCGCGCCGAAGGCCAGCGCGATGGTCAGCCAGTTGAGCCAGGCGAAGTTGCCGGAGGCGACCAGCCAGAGCTGGGTGAGCACCATCGCGCCCGCCGCCCAGGAGGCGACCGGCTGCGGGGCGAAGAGCAGCACCGGCAGGCCCAGCTGGGCGAGGTGGTTGGCGGCCACCTCCGCGCGGTGCAGCGGCATCGGCAGGTGGTGGAAGTACCAGCTCAGCGGGCCGGGCATCGGCTGGGTCTCGTGGTGGTACCGCAGACAGGTCAGGTCCCGCCAGCAGCGGTCGCCGCGCAGCTTGATCAGCCCGGCCCCGAACTCCACCCGGAAGAGCAGCCAGCGGACCAGGAAGAGCACCAGCACCGGGGGAGCGACCGTGGCGTTGCCCAGGAAGACCGCCAGGAACCCGGCCTCCAGCAGCAGCGATTCCCAGCCGAAGGAGTACCAGGTCTGCCCGACGTTGACGATCGACAGGTAGAGCAGCCAGAGCAGGGCCCAGAGCAGCATCGAGCCCCAGAGCGGGACCAGGTCCGCCAGTCCCGCCGCGACCGCCGCCGCGAGCGCCGCCCCGCCCCAGGCGAGCAGGGCGAAGGCGCGGTCGCTGTAGCCCAGCCGGAACAGCGTCGGCGCCTCCCAGAAGGTCCGGTGGCGCAGATAGCGCGGCACCGGCAGCATCCCGTGCTCGCCGATCAGGGGCCGGAACTGCCGGGCCGCCGCGAGGAAGGCGACCAGGTAGACGCCGGCCAGCAGCCGCAGCAGCACCAGCCGGCTGAGCGCGTACCCGGGCGCCGTGAACCACTCCACCCGTCCATCTGACCAGAGGCGCGGCCCACCGCGCGGTACCAGCGCGCCGACCGGCCGCCACGCCGCCCGGCCCAGCACAACGGGCGCCCCGGCGCCCGGCTGCCTAGGCTTCCCTATATGTCTGATGCGTACGCGGCCCGCCGGGAACGGCTGAGCGAGTACTGCAGCGCGGGTGGCGCGGACGCGGCGCTGATCACCAAGGCCGCCAACGTCCGGTACCTCACCGGCTGCGCCCCGTGCGGCGCGACCCTGCTGCTCACCCGCGACCGCGCGCTGCTCGCGCTGCCCGCCGAGCTGCCCCCCGACGACACCGGCGAGCGCCCCTACGCCGCCGAGCTGCCGCACCTGGTGGCCGGGCCCGACCAGGACACCGCCGAGACCGCCGCCGAGGCCGCCGCGGGCCTGGGAGTGGCCGATCTGCTGGTGGAGGAGCACGACCTGACGGTCAGCCGGCACCGGGCGATCGCCGAGCGGGTCGCGGGTGCCCGGCTGGCCGACCTGCACCAGGCGGTCGAGCGGCTGCGGGTGGTCAAGGACGAGCAGGAGATCGCCGAGCTGCGGATCGCCGCCGAGATCGGCGACCAGGCGCTCGGCGAACTGCTGGAGTCGATCCTGGTCGGCCGCACCGAACGGCACCTGGCGATGGAGCTGGAGCGCCGGATGATCGACCACGGCGCGGACCGGGCGGGCTACCCCGTCTCGGTGGGCACCGGCAGCCACTCGGGCCGCAGCGCCCACCAGCCGACCGACCGCCGGGTCGAGGAGGGCGACTTCCTGACCGTCTCGCTCGGCGCCCAGTACCGGGGCTACTCGGTCTGCACCACCCGCACCTTCGTGATCGGCGCGGCCCCGGCGGCCTGGCAGGTCGAGCTGCACCGGCTGGTCTTCGAGGCCCAGCGGGCCGGGCGCGAGGCGCTCCAGCCGGGCGCGCCGGGCAGCGCGCCGGACCGGGCGGCCCGCGCGGTGCTGCTGGCCGGAGGGCATCAGGAGGAGCTGCCCAGACCGTTCGGGCACGGCGTGGGGCTGGAGGTACGGGAGGCGCCGCAGCTGGGACCCGCCGAGGTGGGTAAACTGGACAATCGCGTGCCGGTCACCGTCGGTCCAGGGGTACACCTCCCGGGCCGTGGCGGGGTCCGGATCGAGGACACGCTCGTGGTGCGCCCCCTCGAAGAGGGCGGTCCCGAGCTGCTCACCATCACTACCAAGGAGCTCCTCGCCCTGTGACCACCGTCGTGGTGGAGGCAGGCGCGCATCCCTTGGTTCCTTGACAGCTATATCAGGAGTAAGTGCGCCCGTGGCTTCCACGAACGATCTCAAGAACGGCATGGTCCTCAAGCTCGACAATGACCAGCTCTGGTCCGTTGTCGAGTTCCAGCACGTCAAGCCGGGCAAGGGCCCCGCCTTCGTGCGCACCAAGCTCAAGCACGTGCTGAGCGGCAAGGTCGTCGACAAGACGTTCAACGCGGGTACCAAGGTCGAGACCGCGAACGTCGACAAGCGCGGCATGCAGTTCTCGTACAAGGACGGCGAGCAGTTCGTGTTCATGGACATGGACACCTACGACCAGCTGATGATCGGCCCCGAGGTCGTCGGCGACGCCGCCAAGTACCTGCTGGAGGGCTTCGAGGCCCTGGTCGCCGTGTACGAGGGCGCCCCGCTCTACATCGAGCTGCCGGCCGCCGTCGAGCTGGTCATCGAGTTCACCGAGCCCGGCCTGCAGGGCGACCGCTCCACCGGTGGCAGCAAGCCCGCCCGCCTGGAGACCGGTGCCGAGATCCAGGTCCCGCTCTTCATCAACCAGGGCGAGAAGATCAAGGTCGACACCCGCGACGGCGGCTACCTCGGCCGGGTGAACAAGTAACCGTGGCGTCCGCACGCACCAAGGCGCGTACGCACGCCTTCCAGATCCTCTTCGAGGCCGACGGCCGAGGCGTCGACCCGCTCTCGGTGCTCGCCGGCTGGGTCGCCCGGGCCCGGGAGCCCAAGCCGGACGAGGGTGTGCCGCAGGTCGGCGAGTACACCATGCAGCTGGTCGAGGGCTATGTGAAGCACGCCCGCCGGATCGACGAGCTGATCTCGACCTACGCGGTCGGCTGGACGCTCGACCGGATGCCGGTCGTGGACCGCAACGTCCTGCGGCTCGGCGCCTACGAGCTGATCTGGGAGGACGGCGTCCCGGACGCGGTCGTCCTGGACGAGGCGGTGGAGATCGCCAAGGAGTTCTCCACGGACGACTCGCCGGCCTTCGTGAACGGGATGCTGGCCCGTTTCATGGAGCTCAAGCCGACGATCCGCCGGGACTAGGCCTGGCGGGTCGCCTCCCCACTCCGGTGGGGGACCGCCCGCCGGGTTGAACCCGCGCAGCGCTCCAGCGCCCTTCGATGGCCGTCGGACCTTCCGGTCCGGCGGCCATCGCGCGTATGTTGTTACTGACCAGTAGCTCATCCGAAGGGCGTCTCTCCCATGACCACCGCGACCGTGATCAACAGCGAGTTCGACCAGGCCATCGCCCTCGAACCGGACCCCGACGGCGCCGGGCGCTACCTCGGTGAGCTGGGCGCCGGCTGGCAGATCGGCGGCGGGATCAACGGCGGGCTGCTGCTGGCCGTCGCCGCCAACGCGCTGCGCCGGGAGCTGCCCGGGCACCCCGACCCGCTCTCGATCAGCTGCTACTACCTCTCCACCTCGGGCCCCGGCCCGCTCTCGGTGCGCACCGAGACGGTCCGGCGCGGCCGCACCCTCTCCAACGCGACCGCCTCGCTCTACCAGTGGGGCCCGGACGGCGCCGAGGTCGAGCGGCTGAGAGTGCTGGCCGGCTACGGCGACCTGGCCGCGCTGGCGGGCGAGGTGCACACCTCGGCCACCGCGCCGGAGCTGCCGCCGGTCGAGCAGTGCATCGGGATCGAGCACGCCCCGCCCGGACTGCTTCAGCAGGCCGCCCTGCTGGAGCGCTTCGACCTGCGGCTCGACCCCGGCACGGTCGGCTGGGCGGTCGGGCAGCCGGCCCGGCAGGGTCGGATCCAGGGCTGGTTCAAGCTGGCCGACGGGCGCGAGCCGGACCCGCTGTCGCTGCTGCTGGTCGCCGACGCGCTGCCGCCGGTCACCTTCGACCTCGGGCTGCCCGGCTGGGCCCCGACCATCGAGCTGACCGTGCACCTGCGCGCGCTGCCGGCCCCGGGCTGGCTGCGGGTCAGCCATGCCACCCGGAACCTGGCCGGTGGCCACTTCGAGGAGGACTGCGAGATCTGGGACTCGGCCGGCCGCCTGGTCGCGCAGTCGCGCCAGCTGGCCCGCGCGCCCCGCGCGCAGGTCTGACCCCGCGCAGGCTCAGCGCACGCCAGGGCGTGCGGATACGCCGACGGCGCGGTCCCCCGGGACCGCGCCGTGACGTTTCTTCAGTTGCCGGACGGGCGAGCGGGTCAGCTCGCGTCCTCCTCGCGCACCGCGCGACGAGCGTCCGAGTTCAGCACACCCCAGCTGATCAGCTGCTCGGTGAGGATGGACGGCGACTGGTCGTAGATCACGGCCAGCGTGCGCAGGTCGTCCTGGCGGATCGAGAGCACCTTGCCGTTGTAGTCACCGCGCTGGGACTGGATGGTGGCGGCGTAGCGCTGCAGCGGGCCGGCCTTCTCGGAGGGGACCTGGGTCAGTCTCTCCAGGTCCAGCACCAGGCGCGGCGGCGGCTCGGCCGCGCCGCCCGGGGTGCCGCCGGGCAGCAGCTCCTGCACCGGGACGCCGTAGAACTCGGCCAGCTCGGCCAGCCGCTGCACCGTCACGGCACGGTCGCCACGCTCGTAGGAGCCGACGACGACCGCCTTCCAGCGCCCCTGGGACTTCTCCTCGACGCCGTGCAGGGAGAGACCCTGCTGAGTGCGGATAGCTCGGAGTTTTCCTCCGAGCTGCTTCGCGTAGTCGCTGGACATTGTTCTCCCCGGACGAGAAATTCTTGATCATGTCGGTCACGGGGGGAGCTGGGGGTGACCCAGCTTCCCAAGGCGTCCTACCGATGGGTTCGACGTCTATTCCGTAACTCACTGTGAGGTTACGTAGAGTAAGGTAGCCCCGTCAAGCCGAATGGGGCAGCCGTGCGAATGGTCTGCTACCTGTACGTGAACACGACATAGAGGATGTCGGGCGGCTCATGATCGCCCTGGTACCCTTGACGAGGCCCGCGCCACGTTCGGGCGGCCACCAAATTCAGACATCCTTTAAGGCCCGTCCAGTGAGGCGGGGAAGGAGGTCCGCTTCGGCATGACCACACCACAGACTGACACTCCGCGTCCGCCGCACCAGGTGCTGGACGGCGCGGACATCGCCCGGGTGATCACCCGGATCGCACACGAGATCGTCGAACGCGCCAAGGGCGCCGAGGACGTCGTGCTGCTCGGCATCCACACCCGCGGTGTCCACCTCGCCCGCCGGCTGCACGCCAAACTGACCCAGATCACCGGCCGCGAGCTGCCGCTCGGCACGCTCGACATCACCATGTACCGGGACGACCTGCGGCTCAAGCCCGCCCGCGCCCTGGAGCACACCGAGATCCCGGCCGGCGGGATCGACGGCAAGGTGGTGATCCTGGTCGACGACGTGCTCTTCTCCGGCCGCACCATCCGCGCCGCGCTCGACGCGCTCGGCGACATCGGCCGGCCGCGCGCCGTGCAGCTCGCCGTCCTGGTCGACCGGGGCCACCGCGAGCTGCCCATCCGCGCCGACTACGTGGGCAAGAACCTGCCCACCTCGCTGCGCGAGGCCGTGCAGGTCCGGCTCTCCGACGCCGACGGCATGGACGCCGTCCTGGTCGGCGACCGCGACTACGCCGCCCGCAGCTCGCAGGCGCTGGCCGCCCCGAACCCCGCTCCGTGACCCGGTAGGAGATGCCCCACCCATGCGCCACCTTGTCTCCGCCGCCGATCTCAGCCGCGACGACGCGCTGCTGATCCTGGACACCGCCGAGGAGCTGGCCCAGCTCTCCGGGCGGGCCGTCAAGAAGCTCCCCACGCTGCGCGGCCGCACCGTCGTCAACCTCTTCTTCGAGGACTCCACCCGCACCAAGACCTCCTTCGAGGTCGCCGAGAAGCGCCTGAGCGCCGATGTGATCAACTTCGCCGCCAAGGGCTCCTCGGTGGCCAAGGGCGAGAGCCTGAAGGACACCGCGCTGACCCTGCAGGCGATGGGCGCCGACGCGGTCGTGATCCGGCACCACGCCTCCGGCGCCCCGGCCCGCCTCGCCCAGTCCGACTGGCTGCACGGCAGCGTGATCAACGCCGGCGACGGCACCCACGAGCACCCGACCCAGGCCCTGCTGGACGCCTTCACCATGCGCCGGCACCTCAACCCCGGGCTGGGCAACGACCTCAGCGGCCGCCGGATCACCATCGTCGGCGACGTGCTGCACAGCCGGGTGGCCCGCTCCAACGTGCTGCTGCTGCAGACCCTGGGCGCGCACGTCACCTTCGTGGCGCCGCCCACCCTGCTGCCGATCGGCATCGAGAGCTGGCCCTGCGAGGTCTCCTACGACCTGGACGCCGCGCTCGCCAAGACCGACGCGCTGATGATGCTGCGGGTCCAGCGCGAGCGGATGAACGCCGCCTTCTTCCCCACCGAGCGTGAGTACTCGCGCCGCTACGGCATGCACGCCGGCCGCCTGGCCAAGCTGCCCGAGCACGCCATCGTGATGCACCCCGGTCCGATGGTGCGCGGCATGGAGATCACCGCCGAGGTGGCCGACTCGCCGCGCTGCACCGTGGTCGAGCAGGTCGCCAACGGCGTCTCGGTCCGGATGGCCGTGCTGTACCTCCTGCTCGGCGGCGCCGTCTTCACCGACGGCCCGACCGACGCCGCCCGCACCGAAACACGCACCGAAACGAACGAGGCCGCCCAGTGACCAGCTACCTGATCCGCAACGCCCAGATCCTCGGCGGCCCCGCGCAGGACATCCACATCGCCGACGGCGTGATCCGCGAGATCGGCACCGGCCTGGCGGTCGAGGCCGACGTCGACATCGACGCGCACGGCCTGATCGCGCTGCCCGGCCTGGTCGACCTGCACACCCACCTGCGCGAGCCGGGCCGCGAGGACGCCGAGACCGTGCTGACCGGCACCCAGGCCGCCGCCAAGGGCGGCTACACCGCGGTGCACGCGATGGCCAACACCTTCCCGGTGGCCGACACCGCCGGTGTGGTCGAGCAGGTCTGGCGGCTCGGCCGGGCCTCCGGCTACTGCGACGTGCAGCCCGTCGGCGCCGTCACGGTGGGCCTGGAGGGCAAGAAGCTCGCCGAGCTCGGCGCGATGCACGACTCCGCCGCCGGGGTGCGGGTCTTCTCCGACGACGGCAAGTGCGTGGACGACGCGGTGATCATGCGCCGCGCGCTGGAGTACGTGAAGGCCTTCGACGGTGTCGTCGCCCAGCACGCGCAGGAGCCCCGGCTCACCGAGGGCGCCCAGATGAACGAGGGCCGGGTCTCCGGCGAGCTCGGGCTCGGCGGCTGGCCGGCCGTCGCCGAGGAGGCGATCATCGCCCGCGACGTGCTGCTCGCCGCGCACGTCGGCTCCCGGCTGCACGTCTGCCACGTCTCCACGGCGGGCTCGGTGGAGCTGATCCGCTGGGCCAAGGCCAAGGGCTGGGACGTCACCGCCGAGGTGACCCCGCACCACCTGCTGCTCACCGACGAGCTGGTCCGCAGCTACGACCCGGTCTACAAGGTGAACCCGCCGCTGCGCACTGCCGAGGACGTGCACGCGCTGCGCGAGGCGCTGGCCGACGGCACCATCGACGCGGTGGCCACCGACCACGCCCCGCACCCGGCGGAGGACAAGGACTGCGAGTGGGCCGTCGCCGCGATGGGCATGGTCGGCCTGGAGACCGCGCTCTCGGTGGTCCAGCAGGCGATGGTCGACACCGGCCTGCTGACCTGGGAGGGCGTGGCGGACCGGATGTCCCACCGCCCGGCCCGGATCGGCCGGCTGGCCGGGCACGGACGCCCCGTCTCGGTCGGCGAGCCCGCCAACCTGGTGCTCTTCGATCCCGCGTACCGTGGCACCGTGAATCCGGACAGCTTCGCCACCCGCAGCCGCAACACCCCCTACCGCGGGCTCGACCTGCCCGGTCGGGTGCACGCCACCTTCCTGCGCGGGGTGGCCACCGTGCTGGCCGGTGAGCTCGTCGAGGCCGGCGAGGTGGCGTGAACACCACCGAGCTGGCCGTCATGCACAAGGCCCAGGTGCACAACTGGCCCGACTACATCGGCTGGTCGGTCGGCCTGCTGATCGTGGTCGGGGTCATCTACTGGCTGATGCGGCAGGGCTGGAACTGGCGCCGCACCCTGCAGTCCGACCTTCCGGCGCTGCCCGCCGTGCCGAGCGAGACCGGCACACCCATCCTGGAGAGCAGCGGCCGCTACCACGGCAGCACCACCGCCGGGAACTGGCTCGACCGGGTGGTGGCCCACGGGCTGGGTGCCCGGAGCCTGGCGGAGCTGATGCTGACCGAGCGCGGGCTGCTGGCCCGCCGCCCGGGGGCCGAGGACCTCTGGCTGCCCGCCGAGGACCTGACGGGCGCCCGGACCGACTCCGGCATCGCCGGCAAGGTCGTGCCGGCCGGGCTGCTGGTGGTCAGCTGGCGGCTGCACGGCACCGAGTTGGACTCCGGGTTCCGGCTGGACCACCCGGACGAGCACGCGGCCTGGGTCACGGCCGTGGCCGGCCTGGCCGACCGAACGACTGCAACACGTACGACGAAGACGGAAGGCGTAACACCATGACCGCACCTGCCCCCACCACGCCGCGCCCCTGGCGGGAGCGTGTGCCTGCCGTGCTGGTCCTGGAGGACGGCCGGACCTTCCGCGGCCAGGCGTACGGCGCGATCGGCGAGACCTTCGGCGAGGCCGTCTTCAACACCGGCATGTCCGGCTACCAGGAGACCCTGACCGACCCGTCCTACCACCGCCAGGTGGTGGTCATGACGGCCCCGCAGATCGGCAACACCGGCGTCAACGACGAGGACCCGGAGTCGCAGCGGATCTGGGTGTCCGGCTTCGTGGTCCGCGACCCCGCCCGGGTGCCCTCCAACTGGCGCTCGCGCCGCTCGCTGGACGCCGAGCTGGCGGCCCAGGGCGTGGTCGGGATCAGCGGCATCGACACCCGCGCGCTCACCCGCCACCTGCGCGAGCGCGGGGCGATGCGGGTCGGCATCTTCTCCGGTCCCTCGCTGGCCGATCAGACCGAGCTGCTGGCCCGGGTGCTGGAGGCGCCGGAGATGAAGGGCGCCGACCTGTGCGCCGAGGTCGCCACCACCGAGCCCTACGTGGTGCCGGCGATCGGTGCGAAGAAGTTCACCGTCGCCGCCCTGGACCTCGGGATCAAGGCGATGACCCCGCAGCGGATGGCCGAGCGCGGCATCGAGGTGCACGTGCTGCCCGCCAACTCGACCGTCGAGGAGCTCTACGCGGTCGCTCCGGACGGCATCTTCTTCTCCAACGGCCCCGGTGACCCGGCGACCGCCGACCACCAGGTCGCGGTGCTGCGCGAGGTGCTCAGCCGCAAGACCCCGTTCTTCGGGATCTGCTTCGGCAACCAGATCCTCGGCCGCGCGCTGGGCTTCGGCACCTACAAGCTCAAGTACGGCCACCGCGGCATCAACCAGCCGGTGCAGGACCGCACCACCGGCAAGGTCGAGGTCACCGCGCACAACCACGGCTTCGCCGTGGAGGCACCGCTGGACAAGGTGAGCGACACCCCGTTCGGGCGGGCCGAGGTCTCCCACGTCTGCCTCAACGACGACGTGGTCGAGGGCCTGCAGTGCCTGGACACGCCCGCCTTCAGCGTGCAGTACCACCCCGAGGCAGCGGCCGGTCCGCACGACGCCGCCTACCTGTTCGATCGGTTCCTGGAACTGATGACCCGCACCACCGCAGGGAGCTGACCCGTGCCGAAGCGCACCGACATCAAGTCCGTCCTGGTCATCGGCTCCGGCCCGATCGTGATCGGTCAGGCGGCGGAGTTCGACTACTCGGGCACCCAGGCCTGCCGGGTGCTGCGGGCCGAGGGCCTGCGGGTCGTGCTGGTGAACTCCAACCCGGCGACGATCATGACCGACCCGGAGATCGCCGACGCCACCTACGTCGAGCCGATCACCCCCGAGTTCGTCGAGAAGATCATCGCCAAGGAGCGCCCCGACGTGCTCCTGCCCACCCTCGGCGGGCAGACCGCGCTGAACACCGCGATCTCGCTGCACGAGAACGGCACGCTGGCCAAGTACGACGTCGAGCTGATCGGCGCCAACGTCGAGGCGATCCACAAGGGCGAGGACCGCCAGCTCTTCAAGGGCGTGGTCGAGGCCGTCAACGCCAAGATCGGCCACGGCGAGTCGGCCCGCTCGGTGATCTGCCACTCGATGGACGACGTGCTGGCGGGCGTCGAGACGCTCGGCGGCTACCCGGTCGTGGTCCGTCCCTCCTTCACCATGGGCGGCGCCGGCTCCGGCTTCGCGCACGACGAGGAGGACCTGCGCCGGATCGCCGGCCAGGGCCTGGCCCTGTCGCCGACCACCGAGGTGCTCCTGGAGGAGTCCATCCTCGGCTGGAAGGAGTACGAGCTCGAGCTGATGCGCGACCGCAACGACAACGTCGTGGTGGTCTGCTCGATCGAGAACTTCGACCCGATGGGCGTGCACACCGGTGACTCGATCACCGTCGCGCCGGCCATGACGCTGACCGACCGCGAGTACCAGACGCTGCGCGACATCGGCATCGCGATCATCCGCGAGGTCGGCGTCGACACCGGTGGCTGCAACATCCAGTTCGCGATCAACCCGGAAGACGGCCGGGTCATCGTGATCGAGATGAACCCCCGGGTCTCCCGCTCCTCGGCGCTCGCCTCCAAGGCCACCGGCTTCCCGATCGCCAAGATCGCCGCCAAGCTGGCCGTCGGCTACACCCTGGACGAGATCCCCAACGACATCACCGAGCAGACCCCGGCCTCCTTCGAGCCGACCCTCGACTACGTGGTGGTCAAGGTTCCGCGGTTCGCCTTCGAGAAGTTCCCGTCGGCCGACGCCACGCTGACCACCACCATGAAGTCGGTGGGCGAGGCCATGGCGATGGGCCGCAACTTCCCCGAGGCGCTGAACAAGGCGCTGCGCTCGCTGGAGAAGAAGGGCTCGCAGTTCACCTGGATCGGCGAGCCCGGCGACAGGTCCGAGCTGCTGACGAAGGCCCAGATCCCGACCGACGGCCGGATCAACACCGTGATGCAGGCGATCCGGGCCGGTGCCACGCAGCAGGAGGTGTTCGAGGCCACCAAGATCGACCCGTGGTTCGTCGACCAGCTCTTCCTGCTCAACGAGATCGCCGCGGAGCTGGCCGAGGCCGCCGAGCTGGACCCGGAGCTGCTGCGGCACGCCAAGCGGCACGGCTTCTCGGACCAGCAGATCGGCGAGATCCGCGGGCTCAAGCCGGACGTGGTCCGCGCGGTGCGGCACGCGCTGGGCATCCGGCCGGTCTTCAAGACGGTGGACACCTGCGCCGCCGAGTTCGCCGCGAAGACCCCGTACTTCTACTCCTCCTACGACGAGGAGTCCGAGGTCGCCCCGCGCACCAAGCCCGCGGTGATCATCCTCGGCTCGGGTCCGAACCGGATCGGCCAGGGCATCGAGTTCGACTACTCCTGCGTGCACGCCTCCTTCGCGCTGGCCGAGGCCGGGTACGAGACCGTCATGGTCAACTGCAACCCGGAGACCGTCTCCACCGACTACGACACCTCCGACCGGCTCTACTTCGAGCCGCTCACCCTGGAGGACGTGCTGGAGATCGTGCACGCCGAGTCGCTGGCCGGGCCGCTGGCCGGCGTCATCGTGCAGCTCGGCGGCCAGACCCCGCTGGGCCTGGCGCAGGCGCTGAAGGACAACGGCGTGCCGATCGTCGGCACCCAGCCCGAGGCGATCGACCTGGCCGAGGAGCGCGGCGCGTTCGGCCGGGTGCTGCGGGACGCGGGACTGCCGGCCCCCAAGCACGGCACCGCCTTCTCCTTCGAGGAGGCCAAGGCGATCGCCGACGAGATCGGCTACCCGGTGCTGGCCCGCCCGTCCTACGTGCTCGGCGGCCGGGGCATGGAGATCGTCTACGACGAGGCCAGCCTCGCCTCCTACCTGGAGCGGCACGCCGGTCTGATCTCCGAGCACCCGGTGCTGATCGACCGCTTCCTGGACGACGCGGTGGAGATCGACGTCGACGCGCTCTTCGACGGCACCGAGCTCTACCTGGGCGGCGTGATGGAGCACATCGAGGAGGCCGGCATCCACTCCGGCGACTCGGCCTGCGCGCTGCCGCCGATCACCCTGGGCGGCTACGACATCAAGCGGCTGCGGACCTCCACCGAGGCGATCGCCCGCGGCGTCGGGGTGCGCGGTCTGATCAACATCCAGTTCGCGCTGGCCGGGGACATCCTCTACGTGCTGGAGGCCAACCCGCGCGCCTCGCGCACCGTGCCGTTCACCTCCAAGGCGACCGCCGTGCCGCTCGCCAAGGCGGCGGCCCGGATCTCGCTGGGCGCCACCATCGCCGAACTGCGCGCCGAGGGCATGCTGCCGGCCGAGGGCGACGGCGGCACGCTGCCGGCCGACTGCCCGATCTCGGTCAAGGAGGCCGTGATGCCGTGGAGCCGCTTCCGCGACATCCACGGGCGCGGCGTGGACACCGTGCTCGGCCCGGAGATGCGCTCGACCGGTGAGGTCATGGGCATCGACAAGGTCTTCGGCACCTCCTACGCCAAGGCGCAGGCCGGCGCGTACGGCGCGCTGCCGACCAAGGGCAAGGTCTTCGTCTCGGTGGCCAACCGGGACAAGCGCAACCTGGTCTTCCCGGCCCGGGCGCTGGTCGAGCTGGGCTTCGAGGTGCTCGCCACGGCCGGCACCGCCGAGGTGCTGCAGCGCGGCGGCATCCCGTCCACGCTGGTGCGCAAGCACAGCGAGGGCGAGGGGCCGAACGGCGAGCGGACCATCGTGCAGCTGATCCACGACGGCGAGGTCGACCTGATCATCAACACCCCCTACGGCACCGGCGGCCGGCTGGACGGCTACGAGATCCGCACCGCCGCGGTCTCCCGGGGCGTGCCCTGCCTGACCACCGTGCAGGCGATGGGTGCGGCCGTCCAGGGCATCGACGCGGTGACCCGCGGCGACGTCGGGGTGATGTCGCTGCAGGAGCACGCGGCGCTGATCAACTCCAGCCGCAAGTAGCAGGATCCTGTGTGGGAGGCACCCGGGCCGGGTGCCTCCCACACCCATGTGAGGAAGGCGCCGCGCGCGTGTACAAGCTGCTTTTCAATCTGGTCTTCCGGAAGATGGATCCCGAGAAGGCCCACCACCTGGCGTTCTTCTGGATCCGGCTGGCCGCCTCGGTGCCGGGCCTGCGGCAGTTGGTCGCCCTGGTGCTCGCGCCGCGGGACCAGGCGCTGCGCACCAACGCGCTCGGCCTGGACCTGCCGGGCCCGTTCGGGCTCGGCGCGGGCTTCGACAAGAACGCGGTCGGGATCGACGGTCTGGCGATGCTCGGCTTCGACTACGTGGAGATCGGCACGGTCACCGGTGAGCCGCAGCCCGGCAATCCGGCACCGCGCCTGTTCCGGCTGGTCGAGGACCGGGCGCTGATCAACCGGATGGGCTTCAACAACCAGGGCTCGGCCCGGATCGCGGCCCGCCTGGCGCAGCGCCAGCGCGGCTCGCTGTCACCGGTGGTCGGGGTGAACATCGGCAAGACCAAGGTGGTCGAGGAGGCCGACGCGGTCGCCGACTACGTCAAGAGCACCGAGCGGCTGGCCGGGTACGCGGACTACCTGGTGGTGAACGTCTCCTCGCCGAACACCCCGGGGCTGCGCAACCTGCAGGCCGTCTCGCACCTGGGCCCGCTGCTCAGCGCGGTCCGCGAGGCCGCCGACCGGAGCTGCACGCACCATGTGCCGCTGCTGGTGAAGATCGCGCCCGACCTGGCCGACGAGGACGTCGACGCGGTCGCCGACCTGGCGCTGGAGCTGGGCCTGGACGGCATCATCGCCACCAACACCACGATCGGGCGCGCGGGGCTGCTGGCCCCGGCCGCGCGGGTCGAGCAGATCGGCATGGGCGGGCTCTCCGGGGCGCCGCTGAAGGACCGCTCGCTGGAGGTGCTCAAGCGGCTGCGCAAGCGCACCGAGGGGCGCCTGGTGCTGGTCTCGGTCGGCGGGATCGAGACGGCCGAGGACGCCTGGCAGCGGATCCTGGCCGGCGCCGACCTGGTGCAGGGGTACACCGGCTTCATCTACGAGGGGCCGTTCTGGATGCGCCGGGTGCACCAGGGGCTGGGCCGGCGGCTGCGGCGGGCGGGCTTCAGCAGCATCGCGCAGGCCGTGGGCTCGGGCGTCTGAGCCCTGGGTTCCGTGTTGTCATGATCATCTGACGATATGTCATAAATCAGGGCAATGTGACAGTCGGCGGACGGATTTGGGAGAGTTCCGGGAGCCAGCGAACCGAGATGACCGGCCGGCGGTCGGTCCAAGCAGCCAGAGCGGTGGAAAGGGGCCACAGTCATGGCCAACCCCTTGCAGCTGCGGGCCGAGGTGCTCGCCAATCACCCGGAAGGGGCGTGCCACCGCCTGGTGCTGCACGCCCCGGGCGTGCCGCAGCGGGTACGGCCCGGGCACTTCGCCACCCTGGCGGTGGGCGGGGCCGACTGCGCCCTGCCGCTGCGCCGGGCCTTCTCGATCCACCGGGTCGACCCGGCGGCGGAGACCGTCGAGCTGGTGATCGCCGCCCGGGGCGCCGGCAGCCGCCTGTTGGCCGCCGCCCGGGTCGGCGAGCGGGTCGATCTGATCGCCCCGCTCGGCACGCCCTTCCCGCTGCCGGACGGCCCGGTCAGCGCGCTGCTGGTGGCCGGCGGCCACCGCGCCGCGCCGCTCTTCGCGCTCGGCGCCGAGATCCAGCGGCGCGGCGGGCGGGTCGGCTTCATCCTGGGCGCCGCCACCGCCGAGCGGCTCTACGGGGTCGAGCAGGCCCGCGCGCTCACCCCGGACGTGCTGCTGCTCACCGAGGACGGCTCGCTCGGCCTGACCGGCCGGGCCAGTGACCCGCTGGCCGAGGCGATCCAGGCGATCGAGGCCGGCGTGGTCTACGCCTGCGGGCCGATGGACATGCTGCGGCGGGTCACCGAGATCGCCGCCGAGCAGGCGGTGCGCGCCCACACCGCGGTCGAGGCGGCGATGGCCTGCGGCACCGGGATCTGCATGACCTGCGTGCTGCCGGTGGTCGGCCAGGACGGCCGCAGCCGCTTCGTGCGGGCCTGCGTCGACGGGCCGGTCTTCGAGGGCGCCCGGGTGCGCTGGGCGGACATCGGGACGGTTCCCGCCGACCTGGAAGGCGCCGCCGCGATGAGCGGTGCGGTGCCCGGTGCGGTCTTTGGCGCGACGGGAGGGCAGGGCTGATGGACCCGCAGGACGTCGACCTCAGCGCCCCGCTCGGCGCGCTCACCCTGCCCAACCCGCTCAGCACCGCCTCCGGTTGCGCGGGCTACGGGCGCGAGCTGGCCAGGTTCGTGCCGCTGGACGAGCTGGGCACCGTCACCACCAAGACGATCATGCCCTACCCGCGGGCCGGTGAGGCCACCCCGCGGATGGCCGAGACCCCCGCCGGGATGCTCAACTCGATCGGGCTGCAGGGCTCGGGGATCGAGCACTTCGTCCGGCACGAGCTGCCCTGGCTGGCCGAGCGCGGCGCCCGGGTGCTGGTCTCGATCGCCGGGCAGCGCCTGGAGGAGTTCACCGAGACCGCCGAGCGGCTGACCGGGCAGCCCGGCCTGGTCGGCCTGGAACTCAACATCTCCTGCCCCAACCTGGCCGATCGCGGCCTGGTCTTCGGCCGCAACCCCGCCACCTCCTACGACGTGGTGCGCGCCGTGCGCCAGGTCGCCGACCCCGAACTGCCGGTCTACGCCAAGCTCTCGCCCGACGTGACCTCGATCACCGAGATCGCCGCCGCCTGCGCGTACGCCGGGGCCGACGGCCTGTCGATGATCAACACCGCCCTCGGCCTGGCCGTCGACCTGGACACCATGCGCCCCGCGCTGGCGGCCGGCGCCGGCGGGCTCTCCGGGCCCGCGCTGCGCCCGATCGCGGTGCGCTGCGTCTACGAGGTGCACGCCGCGATGCTCGCCGGGCGGATCCCGCAGGTGCCGATCCTCGGCATGGGCGGCATCCGCAGCGGGCGGGACGCGCTGGAGTTCACCCTGGCCGGGGCGAGCGGGGTGGCGGTGGGCACCGCGCTCTTCCGCGACCCGGCCGCGCCGCGGCGGATCCTCGCCGAACTGCGCGCCGAACTGGCCGCCCGTGGCTTCGCCAAGTACACCGACGCGGTGGGGTTCGCCCACCGTCCCGCTCTCCGTCCGGAAAGGACCTCATGACTCTCGCCCCCTTCGGCACCCGGCTGCGCCAGGCCATGGACGACCGCGGCCAGCTCTGCGTGGGCATCGACCCGCACGCCGCCCTGCTCTCCGCCTGGGGCCTGGGCGACGACCTGGCCGGCCTGGAGACCTTCAGCCGCACCGTGGTCGAGGCGCTCGCCGACCGGGTGGCCGTGCTCAAGCCGCAGGCCGCCTTCTTCGAGCGGTTCGGCAGCAAGGGCGTCGCCGTCCTGGAGCGGACCGTCGCCGAGGCCCGCGCGGCCGGCGCGCTGGTGCTGATGGACGCCAAGCGCGGCGACATCGGCTCCACCATGGCCGCCTACGCCGAGGCCTTCCTGCGGCCCGACAGCCCGCTCTTCTCCGACGCCCTCACGGTCAGCCCCTACCTCGGCTTCGGTTCGCTGCGCCCGGCGCTCGACCTGGCCCGCGAGCACGGCTGCGGGATCTTCGCGCTCGCCCTCACCTCCAACCCGGAGGGCTTCGAGGTGCAGCGCGCGCTCGGCGCCGACGGGGTGAGCGTGGCCCAGCAGGTGCTGCGCCACCTGGCGGCCGAGAACGCCGGCGCCGAGCCGCTCGGCTCCTTCGGCGCGGTGGTCGGCGCGACGCTGGCCGACGCGGGCGTGGACCTGGCGATCAACGGCCCGCTGCTGGCCCCCGGGATCGGCGCCCAGGGCGCGACCATGGCGGACCTGCCCCGGGTCTTCGGAGCGGCCGTACCTGACGTGGTACCGAGCGTCAGTCGAGATGTGCTCAAGCACGGACCCTCGGTCAGCACGCTGCGGGAGGCCGCGCAGCGCTTCGTCGAGGATGTGAGGGCTGTCACACTCGCTTGACGAACAGGGCCCAAACCGGGCCGTTTTCTCCCGAAAAGTCCTGGCCTACCTGTGCTGACCAGGACTTTTCGGCTTCTTTTCCTGACGCGGGCGCGCAATCCGGGTAGTGTCCGGCGGTAGGTGCCCAAGGCGGTGTGTTTCTCGTTGCTCTCGCAGGTCAGAGCGGCTAGGTTCCTCTGCGGTCGCAGCCCAACGGGCTGTGGCAGGCCCCTGGTTCGACCAATGTCCTAGCACTTCAATTCCTTCCAGACCCTGAGGTGAACGGCGTGGCTCTTCCGCCCCTTACCCCTGAACAGCGCGCGGCCGCGCTGGCCAAGGCCGCCGAGGCTCGCCGGGAGCGCGCCGAGGTGAAGAACCGGCTCAAGCACTCGGGCGCCTCCCTGCACGAGGTGATCAAGGCCGGCAAGGCCGACAACGAGGTCATCGGCAAGATGAAGGTCTCCGCGCTGCTGGAGAGCCTCCCGGGCGTCGGCAAGGTCCGCGCCAAGCAGATCATGGAGCGCCTCGGCATCAGTGAGAGCCGTCGGGTTCGCGGCCTCGGCACGAACCAGATCGCCTCGCTGGAGCGCGAGTTCGGCGGCACGCCGTCCTGATCGGGTGGTGTCGCCGTACCGGTGGTCCCAGGTTCGTCCAGAATCCGGGATAATCGGTGCATGAGTGAACGTCCGCGGCTGACCGTGCTCTCCGGCCCCTCGGGGGTCGGCAAGAGCACGGTCGTCGCTCATCTGAGGCAGCAGCACCCCGAAGTCTGGCTCTCGGTGTCGGCCACCACCCGGCATCCGCGACCCGGCGAGAAGGACGGGGTCCATTACCACTTCGTCGACAGCGACGAGTTCGACAAGCTGATCGCCAACGGCGAGCTGCTGGAGTCGGCCGTCTTCGCCGGCAACCGGTACGGCACCCCGCGCGCGGCGGTCGAGCAGAAGCTGGAGCGCGGCGAGCCCGTGCTGCTGGAGATCGACCTGCAGGGCGCCCGTCAGGTGCGCCAGTCGATGCCCGAGGCGCAGCTGGTCTTCCTGGCCCCGCCGAGCTGGGAGGAACTGGTCCGCCGGCTCACCGGGCGCGGCACCGAGCCGCAGGAGGTCATCGACGAGCGGCTGGCCGCCGCGAAGATCGAGTTGGCCGCCGAGCCGGAGTTCGACACCACGCTGGTGAACACCTCGGTCGAGCAGGTGGCGGCCGAGCTGCTAGCCTTGCTCGGTGTAAACTGATCCGATCTTTCTGACTCAGTCGATCTCCGTCGATTCCGACTTGATCGATTCTGATTCGGCCTGATCGATTCAGGAACTGTTCTTTGCCACCCTTTCGGAAGGTTTTCGCGTGTCCTCTTCCATGACCGCGCCCGAGGGCATCATCAACCCGCCGATCGACGAGCTGCTTGAGGCCACGGACTCGAAGTACAGCCTGGTGATCTACGCCGCCAAGCGCGCGCGTCAGATCAACGCGTACTACTCGCAGCTCGGTGAGGGTCTGCTTGAGTACGTCGGTCCGCTGGTCGACACCCACGTGCACGAGAAGCCGCTGTCGATCGCGCTGCGCGAGATCAACGCCGGCATGCTGACCGCCGAGGCCGTTGACGCCGCCTGACGGTACGCACTTCGCAGAGGCCCGCCGGATTCGTCCGGCGGGCCTCTGTGCTGTTCGCGCTCCGCTGTTCGCACTCTGCTGATCGCGCTCTGCTTTTCGGCCGTCGTCCGCTCTTCGGCCCGTGCCGTCCGGTCTCCGGGTTTCCGGCTGCTGCGCCGGGCGGATCTGAGGAGTCGTAAGGTGAACGCGTGAGTGAGACGAGCCCTGTGCGGCAGCCCAATGTGGTCCTCGGTGTGAGCGGCGGGATCGCCGCGTACAAGGCGTGCGAGCTGCTGCGCCGGTTCAGCGAGTCCGGGCACCAGGTCACCGTGGTGCCGACCGCCGCGGCGCTGCACTTCGTCGGCGAGGCCACCTGGGCCGCGCTCTCCGGGCGGCCGGCCGCCACCGAGACCTGGGAGCGGGTGCACGAGGTCCCGCACGTCCGGATCGGGCAGCGGGCCGACCTGGTGGTGGTGGCGCCCGCCACCGCCGACCTGCTCGCCAAGGCCGCCCACGGCCTGGCCGACGACCTGCTCACCAACACCCTGCTGACCGCCCGCTGCCCGGTGGTCTTCGCCCCCGCGATGCACACCGAGATGTGGGAGCACGCCGCGACCCAGGAGAACGTCGCCACCCTGCGGCGGCGCGGCGCGATCGTGCTGGAGCCCGCGGTGGGCCGGCTGACCGGGGTGGACACCGGCAAGGGCCGGCTGCCCGACCCGGACGCGATCTTCGCCGCCTGCCGCCGGGTGCTGGCCCGCGGCGCGGCGCCCGCCGACCTGGCGGGCCGCCATGTGGTGGTCTCGGCCGGCGGCACCCGTGAGCCGCTGGACCCGGTGCGGTACCTGGGCAACCGCTCCTCCGGCAAGCAGGGCTACGCGCTCGCCGTGACCGCCGCCGCGCGCGGCGCCCGGGTCACCCTGCTGGCCGCCAACGTCGAGCTGCCGGACCCGGCCGGGGTGGATGTGGTCAAGGTCACCACCGCCCTCGAACTGCGCGAGGCCGCCGTGAAGACGGCCGCCGAGGCCGACGTCGTGGTGATGGCCGCCGCGGTGGCCGACTTCCGGCCGGCCGAGTACGCCGCCGTGAAGATCAAGAAGAAGGACGGGGTGGAGCCCGCGCCGGTCGCCCTGGTGCGAAATCCGGACATCCTCGCCGAGCTGTCCGGCACTCGGACCCGGCCCGGTCAGCTGGTGGTCGGGTTCGCGGCCGAGACCGACCAGGTGCTGGAGCACGGCCGGGCCAAGCTGGTGCGCAAGGGGTGCGACCTGCTGGTGGTCAACGAGGTGGGCGAGGGTCGGGCGTTCGGTGCGGACACCAATGAGGCCGTGGTGCTGGGCGCCGACGGTTCCGAGACGGCGATCGCGCCCGGCCCCAAGGAGGACGTCGCGGACGCGATCTGGGACCTGGTCGCCGCCCGGCTCGGGGTGCCCACCGATTGAGACAGGGGGTCCATAAACCTCGCAGGGAGTATTGAACGGCGATAGCTGACCGTTACACTCCAGGAATCAAGTCTTTCCGGATGCCCCGGCCCGGCCGGGAGCGTTCAGTCAGCAGCCGCTGCAACCCCAGGGAGCGCTGTGTCTCGCCGCCTGTTCACCTCGGAATCCGTCACCGAGGGACACCCCGACAAGATCGCTGACCAGATCAGCGACACCATCCTCGACGCCCTGCTCAAGGACGACCCGACCTCCCGGGTCGCCGTCGAGACGCTGATCACCACCGGCCTGGTGCACGTGGCCGGCGAGGTCACCACCAAGGCGTACGCGCCGATCGCGCAGCTGGTGCGCGAGAAGATCCTGGAGATCGGGTACGACAGCTCGAAGAAGGGCTTCGACGGCGCCTCCTGCGGCGTCTCGGTCTCGATCGGCTCGCAGTCCCCGGACATCGCGCAGGGTGTCGACACGGCGCACGAGCACCGTGTCGAGGGCGAAGACGACGAGCTGGACCGCCAGGGTGCGGGCGACCAGGGCCTGATGTTCGGCTACGCGTGCGATGACACGCCCGAGCTGATGCCGCTGCCGATCACCCTGGCGCACCGGCTCTCGCGCCGGCTGACCGAGGTGCGCAAGAACGGGACCATCCCCTACCTGCGCCCCGACGGCAAGACCCAGGTCACCATCGAGTACGACGGTGACAAGGCGGTCCGCCTGGACACCGTGGTGGTCTCCACCCAGCACGCCAGCGACATCGACCTGGACTCGCTGCTGGCGCCCGACATCCGCGAGTTCGTCGTGGAGCCGGTGCTGCAGGGCCTGACCATCGACACCTCGAACTACCGCCTGCTGGTGAACCCGACCGGCCGCTTCGAGATCGGCGGCCCGATGGGCGACGCCGGCCTGACCGGCCGCAAGATCATCATCGACACCTACGGCGGCATGGCCCGCCACGGTGGCGGCGCCTTCTCCGGCAAGGACCCGTCCAAGGTCGACCGCTCGGCCGCCTACGCGATGCGCTGGGTCGCCAAGAACATCGTGGCCGCCGGCCTGGCCAGCCGAGCCGAGGTGCAGGTCGCGTACGCGATCGGCAAGGCGGAGCCGGTGGGCCTGTTCGTGGAGACCTTCGGCACCGAGACCGTCCCGGTGCTGAAGATCCAGGCGGCCGTCACCCAGGTCTTCGACCTGCGTCCGGCCGCGATCATCCGCGACCTGGACCTGCTGCGCCCGATCTACGCCCAGACCGCCGCGTACGGCCACTTCGGCCGTGAGCTGCCGGACTTCACCTGGGAGCGGACCGACCGCGCCGAGCAGCTGAAGGCGGCCGCGCAGGCCTGAGGCCGCGGCTGCCGCGCTCCCACGCGGTTCGACTCGTAGCCAGAGTCGCAGCTCGACAGACCGCAGCGGCGGTGACCTCCCGGTCGGGGGGCACCGCCGCTGCGGTCTGTTTTTCGTCCCGGTGCGAGGCTGACCGCGTGCGGTGCGGTGGGGCGCCGGTGCACTGGTGCGCCGGTGGGTGCGGTGGTTCGGGGCTGTCGGCGCGGCGTGGTACGACTGGAGCGATCACGGTCGGCCGGAAGGGGGCGGAAAGGCAGATGAGCAGCGACGACACCCCGCCGGGCGGGCCGCCCGAGCAACTGGCGCTGATCCGCGAGACGGTCCGCCGGGCCAAGCCGCGCACCTGGCACGGGGCGCACCTGGCGGAGGAGCTACCGGTGGCCCGCGTCGTGGTGGACAAGGGCCTGCTCCACCTCGACCAGTTCTTCGACTACGCCGTGCCGGTCGCGATGGCCGAGCAGGCGCAGCCGGGGGTCCGGGTCCGGGTCAGGTTCGGCGCCCGGGTCGGCGCGGGCGGCCGGCGGGAGGGCGGCGAGCTGCACGACGGCTTCATCGTCGCCCGGCTCGCCAGCAGCGACTACGCCGGGCCGCTGGCCCCGCTGGCCCAGGTGCTCTCGCCCGAGCGGGTGCTGACCCCGCACCTGCTGAAGCTCAGCCGCACCATCGCCGACCGCTACGCCGGCACCCTGGCCGACGTGCTGCAGCTCGCCGTGCCGCCCCGGCACGCCAAGGCCGAGGTCGAGCCCTCGCCGGCCCCGCTGCCGCCGCTCGCCGCGCCGGCCGCCGACGGCTGGCAGCGCTACCCGCAGGGCCCCGAGTACCTGGCCGCCGTCACCGCCGGGCACGCGCCGCGCGCCGTCTGGACGGCGCTGCCCGGCCCCGACTGGCCGCGCGAGATCGCCACCGCCATCGCCGCCGCGCTGGCCGGCGGGCGCGGCGCCCTGGCGGTGCTGCCGGACGGCCGGGCCGTCGCCCGGGTCGACGCCGCGCTGACCGAGCTGCTCGGCGGTTCGCAGCGGCACGCCGTGCTGACCGCCGACCTCGGACCCAAGGAGCGCTACCGCAACTGGCTGGCCGTCAGCCGGGGTTCGGTGCGCGCCGTGGTCGGCACCCGGGCGACGGTCTTCGCGCCGGTGCACGACCTCGGTCTGCTGATCGTCTGGTCGGACGGCGACAGCAGCCACAGCGACCCGCGCGCCCCGCACCCGCACGTGCGCGAGGTCGCGCTGCTGCGGGCCGCCGAGGAGGGCGCCGCCGTGCTGCTCGGCGGGCTCGCGATGACGGTGGAGGGCGCGCAGCTGCTGCGTACCGGCTGGGCCCGCCCGCTCGCCGCCGACCGTGCCACCGTGCGCGAGGTGGCGCCCCGGGTGCGCACCGTCGAGGAGGGCGACCAGGCCAGGGATGCCGCCGCGCAGGCCGCCCGGCTGCCCACGGTGGCCTGGCAGACGGCCCGCGAGGCGCTGCGCAGCGGTCCGGTGCTGGTCCAGGTGCCGCGCCGGGGCTACGTCCCCCGGCTGGCCTGCGGGCGCTGCCGCACCCCGGCCCGCTGCGGGAGCTGCGCCGGCCCGCTGGAGGCGCTCGGCGCGGACCAGGCGCTCTGCTGCGCCTGGTGCGGCATGGTGGCCGAGGACTGGCACTGCGAGGAGTGCGGGTCGTTCCGGCTGCGGGCCCAGGTGGTCGGGGCCCGGCGGACGGCCGAGGAGCTGGGCAAGGCGTTCCCGGGGATCCCGGTGCGCACCTCGGGCCGGGACGCCGTGCTGGCGAGCGTGCCGGACGAGCCGGCTCTGGTGATCTCCACGCCCGGGGCCGAGCCGGTGGCCGAGGGCGGCGGGTACGCGGCCGCGCTGCTGCTGGACGGCTGGGCGCTGCTCAGCCGGCCCGACCTGCGCTCGGGTGAGGAGGCGCTGCGGCTCTGGCTGGCGGCGGCCGCGCTGGTCCGCCCGGCGGGGGAGGGCGGCCTGGTGCTGATCGTGGCCGAGCCCACCGCGCGTCCGGTGCAGGCGCTGGTCCGCTGGGATCCGGCCGGGCACGCCGACCTGGAGCTCGCGGAGCGGGCCCAGCTCGGGTTCCCCCCGGTCTCCCGGATGGCGGCGGTCACCGGCACGCCCAGTGCGGTGGCCGATCTGCTGGCGGTGACCCGGCTGCCGGAGGAGGCCGATGTGCTCGGCCCGGTCCCGCTGCCACCGCTGCGCGGTCAGGAGCAGGAGCGCGCGCTGCTGCGGGTGCGCCCTGGCCAGGGCGGGGCGCTGGCGGCCGCGTTGAAGGCGGCTCAGATCGCCCGGGTGGCGCTGCGCGGGGCTGAGCCGGTGAAGGTGCGGATCGACCCGCTGGACATCGGGTGAGCCGGCCGGTGGTCGGCTGCTGAGGTCGGGGCCGGTCGCGCGACCGGGGCCGGTGAGCGGTGCGGTGACCAGTTGGGTGCTCGGGGACCGGTTGGGTGGTCGGTGCGGGGACGGTTGAGTGACCGGCCTGGGCGCCTGGCCGGGGCCCGCAGAGGGCCGGCCAGGCGCGCGCCGCGCGGTTGGTGCGGGTACTGCGGTTGGTGTGCTTGGTGTGCTTGGTGTGCTCGGTGTGCTTGTCGGGTCGTCCGGTGGGTCCGGTCAGCCGCGCAGCGGGATCCCGGAGCGGTCCAGGCCGCCCTGGCGGGCGGCCGGCACCGAGCGGGCCAGCGCCGCCGAGGCCGGTTCCGGAGCGGGCGCCGGTTCCTCGGCGATCCGGTCGTCGCGCGGGCTGCTGGGCGCGGGGAGCGAAGCGCCGAGCGCCGGTCCGGCGGCGGGCGCGCCACCGGCCGCGCCGAGCAGCTCGGCCGCCGAGCGGCGCATCCCGTAACGGCGGTGCACCGCCTGCTTGGTCACCCCGAGGGCGGAGCCCACCGAGTCCCAGGAGAAGCCCAGCGCCCGGTCGAACTCCACCGCCGCCGCGACCAGCGTCTCCACGCTCTCCCGCAGCTCCTGGGCCAGGCGCACGGTCGGCGCGGGCGCCCGGCCGTACACCACGAAGCCGCCGGAGTTGCTGGGGCGACGCGGCCGGTAGACGTTGCCCAACTGGGCGGTGAGGGTCCGCAGGGCGTCGACCTGGCGGCGGACCCGTTCGATGTCCCGCACCAGCAGGTGCAGACTCGCCCGTGCCCGGGTGTCGTGGTTGATCTGCTCGGCCATCGTGCTCAGGCCACCTTCCGTGCAAATGATGGGGCCTCGCGCCGGCCCGGTGAAACTCACGGTCAATCTGCTTTGACCAACGCCGAAGCAGGGTCCGGGGTCACGCGTCCGGCAGCTCCGGTTCCAACGGTCCGTACCGGGTCGTCCGTGTTCGGCCGAGCCGGGTGGGCCCGGGCGGCTCGGCGCCACCGCATAGACTGACGTGCTGCCCGCGTGACCACCCCGACCCGAAGGAGCCGCCGCCGTGGCGATCCAGCCGATCCGGATCTTCGGTGACCCGGTGCTGCGTGCCAAGGCGCAGCCCGTGACCACCTTCGACAAGGAACTGCGCACGCTGGTCAAGGATCTGACCGAGACCATGCTCGACGCGCCGGGCGCCGGCCTGGCCGCGCCCCAACTCGGGATCTCGCTGCGGGTCTTCACCTACCACGTGGGTGGGGTGACGGGTCATCTGATCAACCCCGACCTGTCGTTGACCGAGGAGGAGCAGGACGGCCCCGAAGGCTGCCTCTCGCTGCCCGGGCTGCGCTTCGACACCAAGCGCGCGTACGGCGTGGTGGCGCGCGGCTTCAACGAGTACGGCGACCCGGTGACCGTCGAGGGCACCGAACTGCTGGCCCGCTGCATCCAGCACGAGACCGACCACCTGGACGGGATCATCTTCATCGACCGCCTCGACCGGGAGCTGCGCAAGGAGGCGATGCGGGCGATCCGCGAGGCCGACTGGGGCAGCGGCCCGGCGCCCGAGGTGCGGATATCGCCGCACAGCACCTTCGGGCCGGTGCGCTGACGTCCCGCGTTGGCTGACCTCTCGCGTCCGCCTGCCGATCGATCCTGATCAACTCTGCTTGACCTGATCAACCGTCAACTCTCCTGTTATGAAAGGGACCTGCTTTGCGTCTCGTCTTCGCCGGAACCCCCGAGGTGGCCGTCCCCGCGCTGGAGGCGCTGCTCGCCTCCGAGCGGCACGAGGTGGTCGCGGTGGTCACCCGTCCCGACGCTCCCGCCGGACGCGGGCGCAAGCTGGTCGCCAGCCCGGTCGGGCAGCGGGCGGCGGAGGCCGGCATCGAGGTGCTGAAGCCCGCCAAGCCGAGCGAGCCGGAGTTCCTGGCGCGGCTGGCCGAGTTGGCCCCAGACTGCTGCCCCGTGGTCGCCTACGGCGCGCTGCTGCGCGAGCCGGCCCTGGAGATCCCCGCGCGTGGCTGGGTCAACCTGCACTTCTCGCTGCTGCCCGCCTGGCGCGGCGCGGCGCCGGTCCAGCACGCGGTGCTGGCCGGCGACCAGGTGACCGGTGCCTCGACCTTCCTGATCGAGCGCGGCCTGGACTCCGGGCCGGTGTTCGGCGTGCTCACCGAGGAGATCCGCCCCTCCGACACGAGTGGCGTGCTGCTCGACCGGCTGGCCAGGTCGGGCGCCGGCCTGCTGGCCGCCACCATGGACGGGATCGAGGACGGCAGCCTGGTCGCCGTCCCGCAGCCGGCCGACGGGATCACCCTGGCCCCGAAGATCAACGTCGAGGACGCCCGGATCGAGTGGAACCACCCCGCGCTGCGGATCGACCGCCTGGTGCGCGGCTGCGCGCCCGCCCCCGGTGCCTGGACCACCTTCCGGGGCGAGCGGCTGAAGCTCTCCGGCCCGGTGAAGCTGCTCACCGACGCCGCCGAGCTGGCCCCCGGCGAGCTCGCGGTGAGCAAGAACGCGGTGCGGGCGGGCACCGGCAGCCACGACATCGAGCTGGGCGAGGTGCAGCCGCAGGGCAAGAAGCCGATGCGGGCGGCCGACTGGGCGCGCGGCGTGCGGATCGAGAGCGGCGAGCGGCTGGGTGCGGCCTGAGGGGGCGGCCCCGCCGTCCGTGGTGCGTGGTCCGAGGCGTGTGCTGCCGCGTGGTCGCGGGGCATGGCCCTGAGGTTTAGCGTTACCGTTTCTGATAACTCCGCAGCACATTGAGGTCCCCATGAGCACCCCCGCCACCCCGTCGAAGCCCGCCAAGCGCGCCCCCCGCCCGCACCGCCGGCCGAAGAAGGACCCGGCGCGCAGCGTCGCCTTCCGCGCGCTGCGTGCCGTCGACGAGCGCGACGCCTACGCCAACCTGATCCTGCCCTCGCTGCTGCGTGAGGCCGAGCAGAAGGGCATGGACCGCCGCGACGCCGCGCTCGCCACCGAGCTGGTCTACGGCACGCTGCGCCTCCAGGGCACCTACGACGCGATCATCGCCGCCTGCATCGACCGCCCGCTGCGCGAGGTGGACCCGCCGGTGCTGGACGTCCTGTCGCTCGGCGCCCACCAGTTGCTCGCCACCCGGATCCCGACCCACGCCGCCGTCTCGGCGACCGTGGAGCTGGCCCGGGCCGAGGTCGGTGACGGCCGGGCCAAGTTCGTCAACGCGGTGCTGCGCCGGATCAGCGCCCAGGACCTGGACGCGTGGATCGCCCAGGTCGCCCCGCCGTACGAGCAGGACGCCGAGGACCACCTCGCCGTGGTCCACTCGCACCCGCGCTGGGTGGTCTCCGCGCTCTGGGACTCGCTCGGCCGCTGGCAGCCGCAGGCCGCCGGACGCTCGGCCGTCGAAGAGCTGCTGCGGGCCGACAACGAGCGTCCCGAGGTCACCCTGGTGGCCCGGCCGGGCCGGATCGCGGTGGACCGGCTCGCCGCCGAACTGCCCGAGAGCACGCCCGGCCGCTGGTCCCCGTACGCGGTGCGGCTGGCCGAGGGCGGCGACCCGGGCTCGCTGGAGGCGATCCAGCAGAACCTGGCCGGTGTCCAGGACGAGGGCAGCCAGCTGGTCGCCCTCGCGCTGGCCGCAGCGCCCATCGAGGGCGGCGACCGGCTCTGGCTGGACGGCTGCGCCGGCCCCGGCGGCAAGGCCGCGCTGCTGGGCGCGCTGGCCGCCGAGCGGGGGGCCGCGCTGGTGGCCAGCGAGCGCCAGCCGCACCGGGCCCGCCTGGTGGCCCGGGCGCTGGACGGCAACCCCGGCCCGTACACCGTGATCACCGCTGACGGGACCAGGCCGGCCTGGCGTCCGGGCAGCTTCGACCGGGCACTGGTCGACGTGCCCTGCTCCGGTCTCGGGGCGCTGCGCCGCCGTCCCGAGGCGCGCTGGCGCCGTCGCCCCGAGGACGTGGCCGGCTTCGGCCCGCTCCAGCGCGACCTGCTGCGCTCGGCGCTGGACTCGGTGCGGGTCGGCGGCGTGGTCGGCTACGCGACCTGCTCGCCGCACCTGGCCGAGACCCGCGCGGTGGTGGACGACGTGCTGCGCGGCCGCACCGACGTCGAGTGGGTGGACGCGCGGCCGTTGCTGCCGGGCGTGCCCTCGCTCGGGGACGGCCCGGACATCCAGCTCTGGCCGCACCTGCACGGGACGGACGCGATGTACCTGGCGCTGCTGCGGCGCACCGCGTGAGGATCGCGGCCCAGACGGTCTGCCGCGCGAGCGGTGACCGGCGGGCGGTGACCGGCGGGCGGTGGCCGGCGGGCGGTGACCGGCCGCGCGGTGACCGAGGGTGGCCGCCGAGGGCGGATGCTCAGCTCAGCTGCTCGGCCAGCGCGAGGATGATTCCGCTCGGCCCGCGCAGGTAGCAGAGCAGGTAGCTGTCCTCGTAGCGCGCCACTTCGCCGACGAGTTCGGCACCGTGCGGGCGGAGGCGGGCGAGGGTGTCCTCGAGGTCGTCGACCGCGAACATGACGCGGTGCAGGCCCAGCGTGTTCGCCGGGGCGATCTCCGGCTCGGGGGTGATCGCCTTCGGGGCGTGGTACTTCGCCAGTTCGAGCCGGCCCGGGGCATCCGGGATCCGCATCATCGCGATCTCGCTCCGCATGTCGTCGAGCCCGACGACGTCTCCCGCCCAGCTTCCTTCGATCGGCATCCTGCCTTCCAGCTCCATGCCGAGTTCGGTGAAGAAAGCGACGGCGGCGTCGAGGTCGTCGACGACGATGCCGACGTTGTCCATGCGCTGAATCGTCATATTCCCGAGCATAGGGACAAATACATCGGATTTCAGGCGGCGGGCAGACCCTGGACGGCCCGCAGGGCGGCGGCCAGGGCCGCGACGTCGACCGGTGCGCTGGTGTCCACCCGGTGCACCCGGCCGAACGCGAGGGGTCGGGCGTCGCGGGACCAGTCCTCCCAGCGGCCGTCCCAGCGGCCGTCCCGCTCGGGGTGGACCGGGTGCCGCTCGGTCATCCGGGCGGTGAAGCGGCGGCGGGCGAGCTCCAACGGGACCTCGCACCAGACTTCCTGAACCTCCGTCACACCGGCCCGCCGCAGCCCCGCCTGGACGATCGGGCGCAGCGGGGCCAGCCACGGGGTCTCCAGCACCGCCGCGCCCCGGGCGTCGGCGAGCAGTGTCCAGAGGGTCTCGCCGGAGGCCGTTCCGAGGATCTTGCTCCACTCCAGGTCCGAGCAGCCGGCCGGGCGCAGGGGGGCCAGGTTGTCCGCCAGGGTCTCCTTGACGGAGTCCTTGCTGAACAGCGGCAGCCCCAACTCGGCGGCCAGCGCGCGGGCCAGGGTGGTCTTTCCGGCGCCGGGCAGGCCGTTGACCAGTACGGTGATCATGAAGTCAGCCTAGTGCCGCTGAAGTGGCGTGCGGGCCTGGGGTCCTAGCGTTCCACCAGTACGGTCAGCAGCTTGTCCAGGAAGCGCTCGAACGACGCCTGCGGGTCCATCGGCGCGTTGCCGGAGGCCAGGGCGGCGGCGATGTTCGGGTAGTCGCCGCTCGTCACCACGCCGGTCAGGTAGCTGACCAGGTCGCGCTGCCACTGCTGGACGTCCTGGCCGGCCGCGACGGTGGCGCGTTCCCAGTCGACGAACTGGCAGATGAAGCCGTTCAGCATCGCCAGCGCCTCCATCTTCTGCCCGCCGCTCAGGTCGGCGTCGGCCAGCGCGCCGAGGAAGAACTCGGTGACCCGCAGGCTGTTCGGGCCGAACGAGGCTCGGGTCCGGACGATGGTGACCGCCCAGGGATGCCGGCGCAGGATGGCCAGCTGCTGGCGGGCCAGCAGCCGCAGGTCGGCGCGCCAGTCGCCGGACGGGTGATCGGGCAGCTGGTACTCGCCGCAGACCGCGTCGAGCATCAGGTCGAGCAGTTGCTCCTTCTTCGGCACGTAGTTGTAGAGCGACATGGTGCCGGCGCCCAGCTCCCCGGCGATCCGACGCATCGTCACCGCCTCCAGCCCGTCGGCGTCGGCGAGTTCCATCGCCGCGCGGGCGATCGAGGCCCGGCTGTGCGCGGGGCGCGGCCCGCGTCCGGCGCGCTCGGGGCGCAGCCAGATGAGCTCCGGCGGCTCGGCTCCGGGCTGCGGGGTGGGCTGTTGGGCGGGCTGTGATTCCGGCTTGGGGGTGGGCTGGGGGGTGGGCTTGCTGGACGGCACGGGTTGATCACCTCTCGGCTCCCCATCTTAGGAGCGGTTCGGGCGGGGTCCGGGCAGGCTTTTACTCCGTACCACGTACGTAGTACTGTGCTGCACAGCTCGCTTCTACGTACAACGTACCTAGAACTTCGGAGGGAACCGTCATGTCCCGAGAACACCTCGCCGTCCGCGCCCAGGGTCTGACCAAGCGCTACGGCAAGACCCATGCGCTGGCCGGGCTCGACCTGGCGGTCCCCGCCGGCACCGTCTACGGCCTGCTCGGACCGAACGGCGCGGGCAAGACCACCGCCGTGCGGATCCTCGCCACGCTCGCCTCGCCAGACCAGGGCAGCGCCACCGTGGCCGGGTTCGACGTGGTGGCCGAGCCCGAGCAGGTGCGCCGCAGCATCGGGCTGGCCGGGCAGCACGCCGCCGTCGACGAGGGGATCACCGGGCGGGAGAACCTGCAGCTGGTCGGCCGCTTCCACCACCTCGGTGCCCGGGAGGCCCGCCGCCGTAGCGCCGACCTGCTGGAGCGGTTCGGGCTCGCGGCGGTGGCCGACCGCCTGGTGCGCACCTACTCGGGTGGGCAGCGCCGCCGACTCGACCTGATCGCCTGCCTGGTCACCAGCCCGCCGGTGCTCTTCCTGGACGAGCCGACCACCGGCCTCGACCCGCGCAGTCGCGGCGAGATCTGGGACGCGGTACGGGAGTTGACCGGCACCGGCACCACCGTGCTGCTCACCACCCAGTACCTGGACGAGGCGGACCGGCTGGCCGACCAGGTCCTGGTGATCGGCCAGGGCCGGGCGATCGCCGACGGTCCACCTGACCGGCTCAAGGCCTCGATCGGCGCCCGGGTGGAGGTGGCTGTCGGCAGTGCCGGTGAACTGCCCGCCGCCGCACGGGTGCTGGCCGCGCTGACCGGGGGTGAGCCGCACGCCGACGCCGACCGGTTGCTGCTCTCGGTGGTCTCCCGTCCCGGGCGGGAGGTCTCGTTGCCAGGCCTGGTACGGGCGTTGGACGAGGACGGGGTGGCCGCGCGGGACGTGGCGCTGCGCACGCCGACGTTGGACGACGTCTTCCTGGCGCTGACCGGAGAGGCTGGTGCTGGTGATGGTTCTGGCGCGGACGCCGGTACCGGTGCGGGTGCCGTGGCGGAGGTGGCGGCCTGATGTCTGTCACGACTCCTGACACCGTCCGGCTCCCGGCGTTCGGCAGCCCGCGTCGCAGCCTCACCGATCCGCTCGCCGACGCGCTCACCTCGGCCCGACGGGTCCTGCTGCACTACCGCCACTCGCCCGGCCTGGTGGCCGCCTCACTGGCGGTGCCGGTGGTGATGGTGGTGGTCTTCGGCTACGTCTTCGGCAGCGCGATGCAGGTGCCCGGCGGCAACTACCGCGCGTTCCTGATGCCGGGCCTGTTCGCGATGGTCAGCGTCAACGGGGTGATGCCGACCATGGTCGGCGCGGCCCGGGACCTGGACCGCGGCGCCGCCGACCGGATCCGCTCGATGCCGGTCTCGCGCTTCGGCGTGCTGCTCGGCACCGCGCTGGCCGACCTGCTGGTCAGCACCGTGGTGCTGGCGCTGCTCGCGGTGGTCGGGCTGGTGGTGGGCTGGCAGGCCCACCACGGCTTGGGCGACGCGCTGGCCGGCTTCGGACTGCTGCTGCTCTTCCGCTTCGTGATGACCTGGCTCGGCACCTGCCTGGGCCTGGCCGCCGGGCGGGAGGAGGTGGCCGGGCAACTGGCCATCCTGACCTTCCCGATCAGCATGGTGACCAACACCTTCGTCCCGACCGGCGGCATGCCGGGCTGGCTGCGGGCGATCGCCGAGTGGAACCCGATCAGCTCGGTGGTCGCCTCGGCCCGGGAGCTGTTCGGCAACCCCGTGAGCGGCGGCGCGGGTTGGCCGCTGCACCACCCGGTGACGGCGACCCTGCTCTGGTCGGTGGTGCTGCTGCTGATCTGCGGGCCGCTCGCGGTGCGCAGCTACCAGCGGCACGGCCGGTGACGGTGGCACCGGCAGCGCTGGCGGCACCGGTGTCACTTGCGGCCTGGGCGAACTGACGATCGTTCAGGCCGGTCGGGTCGGCTTCCGGACTTCTCACGAAAGTGCTGGACAGCAGGGGTCGGTGCGGCGGAGGGTGGGATCATGGAGTACACCTACCTCGGCCGTACCGGCCTGCGCGTCTCTCGTCTCTGCCTGGGCACCATGAACTTCGGTCCGTTCACCGAGGAGGCCGACGCCCACCAGATCATGGACGTCGCGCACGAGCAGGGCATCAACTTCTTCGACACCGCCAACACCTACGGGCGGCAGGTGCACCTCGGGCGCACCGAGGAGATCATCGGCGACTGGTTCGCCAAGGGTGGCGGGCGCCGCGAGAAGACGGTGCTCGCCACCAAGCTCTACGGGGACATGGGGGATTGGCCCAACGAGGGCAAGCTCTCCGCGCTCAACATCCGCCGGGCGGTGGAGGCCAGCCTGAAGCGGCTGGGCACCGACCACATCGACCTCTACCAGATGCACCACATCGACCGGGCCACTCCCTGGGAGGAGATCTGGCAGGCGATGGAGGTGCTGGTCGCCCAGGGCAAGATCATCTATGTCGGCTCCAGCAACTTCGCCGGCTGGCACATCGCCCGCGCCCAGGAAGCCGCCAAGGCCCGCAACTTCCTCGGCCTGGTCAGCGAGCAGTCCTACTACAACCTGCTGGAGCGCACCGTCGAGCTGGAGGTGCTGCCCGCCGCCGAGTCGTACGGCCTGGGCGTGCTCCCCTGGTCGCCGCTGCACGGTGGCCTGCTCGGCGGCGTGCTGCGCAACGAGCGGGAGGGCGTGCGGCGGGGCGGTGAGCGGGTGGTGGAGGCGCTGGCCGCCAAGCGCGAGCAGATCCAGGCGTACGAGGACTTCGCCGCCGAACTCGGCCATGAGCCCGGCGACATCGCGCTTGCCTGGCTGCTCACCCGGCCGGCCGTGACCGCCCCGATCGTCGGGCCGCGCACCCTCGACCAACTGCAGGCGGCGGTGCGGGCCGTGGATGTGACGCTCGATCAGAAGTCGCTGGAGCGACTGGACGAGATCTTCCCGGGCCACCGGCCCGCACCGGAGGCGTACGCCTGGTGAACCTGCCGGGCCGGGTTGGCTGACCGGGTCGGTGGGGTCGGTCGGGCCGGTCGGGTCGGTCGGATCGGCAGGCCTGGTTTGCGCCGGCCGCGGATCAGTTCGCGCGGCCGACCGCGTTTGCGATCAACTCATCGGACAGGGCCCGCAGTTGGAGGCGAGCGTTGGCGTCGTAGGCCTGGGCGTCGGACCGGGCCGGCCGGCGGCCGCTGTAGTAGCGGCCGCTGTTGGCGCCGGCGGCTCCGGTGACCAGGCGGAGCGTCGCCTCGACGCCCTCCTCCACCGTGCTCCAGGGCTCCACCCCGGACTCCCGGACCATGGTGGTGGCCATGTAGCTCGCCGGGTGCAGGGCGTTCACGGTGACCGGCCGGTTGTCGACCGCGAGCCGGTCGGCCAGGTCGAAGGTGGAGATGATCTGGGCGAGCTTGCTGCGGCAGTAGGCCGCCGTCCCGCTGTACTCCTTGGTGATCTGCGGGTCGGCGAAGTCGATCGGCTGCTGACCGGCCGAGGCCACGTTGACGATCCGGGCCGACGCGCCGGGCGTCTCGAGGAGGCGGGGGAGCAGTCGCTCGGTCAACAGGTAGCCGGCCAGGTAGTTCACGGCGAAGTGCAGTTCGAGGCCGTCGGCGGACTCCCGGCGGACATCCTTCGGCCCGCCGGTGCCCACGCCGGCGTTGTTGACCAGCACGTCGAGTCGGTCGAAGTCGGCCAGCACGCTGTCCGCGAGCCGGTCCACCTGGCGCAGGTCGGCCAGATCGGCCAGCCGGATCTCGGCGGCCCCGCCGGCCGCCCGGACCTGCTGCTGGACTTCGGTGGCGCGTTCGGCCGAACGCCCGTGCAGGATCAGCAGGGTATCCGGCGCGGCCAGCCGCAGGGCGAGGGCGCGGCCCAGGCCGTCGGTGGCGCCGGTGATCATGATGGTGGTCGGGGACGACGAGGGTGACATAGGGTCAGCTCCTAAGCCTGTCAAGGGGTTTCGAGGAGCTCCGAGGAGTCCCGAGGAGTCCCGAGGAGTTTCGAGGGGAGTCGAGGAGTTTCGAGACGGTGCGGATTGAATGTAGCGGATCCTCCGGGGAAGCGGCTACGGGTCGACTGCGGTGCTGAGCGGACGATGGGGACAATGGGGACGAGAGGGACAAGAGGGATGACGGGGGCGGCAGGGGCGGCAGGGCCGGGCAGCGGGGTGCCGCGGCTGGTGGGCGCGTGCCAGGAGCAGGACGCACCCGAGGAGCGCGACGCCTACCAGGACCCGCGGCTGGCCTCGGTCTACCAGCGCGGCAACGAGATGCCGGCCACTTCGCTGCGGGCCTGGGCGGAGCTGATCGCCGGCTACGCGTCAGGTGGCCGTGCCGTTTTGGAGGTCGGGGCCGGTACCGGGATGTTCTGCGCCGCGCTGGCCGAGGTTCTGCCGGATGCCGAGGTGACCGGAGTGGAGCCGTCCGCGCCGATGCTGGCCGAGGCGCAGCGGCACAACGCTCACCCGCGGGTGCGCTACCTGGCCGGTTCGGCGCAGGCGCTGCCGATGCCGGACGCCGGCGTCGACCTGGTGCTGCTCTCCCGGGTGGTCCACCACCTGCCGGACCGCCCGGCCGCCGCCCGCGAACTGGCCCGGGCGCTGCGGCCGGGCGGGCGGCTGGTGATCCGCACCACTGTGCGGGAGCGGCTGGACGCGCCGGTGTACCGCTACTGGCCCCGGCTGCTGGAGACCGACGCCGAGCGCTTTCCGAGCGAGCGTCAGATCGTCGAGGACTTCACGTCGGCCGCCGACTTCGCCGTGCACCGGGTGCACTCCTTCAGCCGGCCGACGGCGCTCGACCTGCGGGAGTGGCGGGAGCGGATCGCCGGGCGGGCGCAGTCGAAGTTCCTCGCGCTGACCGAGGCGGAGTTCGCGGCGGGCCTGGCGCGACTGGACGCGGAGCTCGCGCGGGGCAGTGGCGGTGGTGGCGGTGGGGTGGCTGACTGCGGTGGTGGTGTGGCTGACGGCGGTGCTGTGCCCCGGGGAGCGGTGGCGCCGGTCGAGGAGCGGTACGACGTGATCGTCCTGGAGCGCACCCCGGTCGGGGCCTGAGCCTGCGCGGGGCGGGGGGACTGCTCTCGGGCCGCCCCGGCGTCCGGCCGGCCTTACTGATGCACCGGCGGCATCGCGAGTGGATTGATCGGCATCTGTGTGCGACAGAGCGCCGCGATCGGCTTCAAGGCGGCAGTCAGGCGGTCGAGTTCGTCGTGCGGCAGGCCTTCCCACACGCGGCCGGCGGCCAGGTCGGTGGCGGCCTCGACGGACCGGTGCCGGATCCGGCCGAGCTCGGTGACCGCCCCCTCCGCCGTCAGCCAGCCCCGCTCGACCAGCCGCGCCGCGGCGGCCTCCCACTCCTCGTCCGTCCACCCGCGCAGCGGCTGGAGCACCTCGCGGCTGGCGTCCAGCGCGCAGTGGAGCACCGGCGCCTCGCAGCCGTCCAACCCGGCCGCGACCAGCGCGGCCACATGGCCGTCCCCGCGGTGCTCGCGCAGTACGGTCGCGGCCTGCCACAGCCGCCCGTACACGTCCGCGGGCCGGGGGAGCGCGGCGTTGGCGGCGGCCAGCACCCGGCCGGCACAGTCCAACCGGGCCGCCGCCTCCTCCAGCGCGGTCGCCGCCGACTCGACCTGCTCGGGCTTCACCGGCTCCAGCAGTCGGACCAGCGCCGCCGCCGAGCCCTCGGTCCGGGCGGCCAGCGCCTGTTCGGGGCTCGCGTGCGTCCACACGTCCGGCAGGGCGCGCTCGACCATCGCCGGGGAGAAGCTGAAGAACGCGGCGATCACCGGCGGCGCGTCCACGGCGCCCAGCGGAGCCGAGCGGCCGGCGAAGTAGCCGCGCCAGCCGCCGTCCAGCCCGGCCGCCTCGAAGGCCGCCCGGCTCTCGGGCTGGAGGAAGGTGACGGCGTACACCGGCTCGAAGAGCCACCACAACGCGCGGGCGGGGTGGACGGGATCGGACATCGGGAGACCTTCCTCGGAGGAGCTTGCCGGCTGGGCGGCCAGTTCGCTGGACGGGCAGTTCGCTGGACGGGCAGTTCGGCTGGACGGGCAGTTCGCTGTATGGGGACGGCCCGGTGGGCACTGGCGGCCGCCCAGTGCTGATGACCACGGCGGCGGCCCCGGTAACCCCGACCGGGATGTGATGACGGTCACCCGGGGGTCACGGCGTGCGGTTGCCGGTGACGCGGCGCGGGATGATGGGACGAGGCGCCCGTTTCCCGTGGCGCCCCAGCCCTCGCGCGAAGGTAGTCGGTCATGGCCCAGATCAGCCCGTCGGATCTCAGCGATTCCACACTGGACCGACGAAGCCAGATCAACCCCAGCATCCTGTCCGCGGATTTCGCCCGCCTGGCCCAGGAGGCCGAGGCGGTGCGCGGTGCCGACTGGCTGCACGTCGATGTGATGGACAACCACTTCGTGCCCAACCTCACGCTCGGCGTTCCGGTGGTGGAGTCGCTCGCCCGCGCGACCAGCACGCCGCTGGACTGCCACCTGATGATCGAGCAGCCCGACCGCTGGGCCCCGCAGTACGTGGAGGCCGGGGCCGGCTCGGTGACCTTCCACGTCGAGGCCGCCGCCGCGCCGGTCCGGCTCGCCCGGGAGATCCGGGCCAAGGGCGCCCGCGCCTCGATGGCGCTCAAGCCCGCCACTCCGATCGAGCCCTACGAGGACCTGCTGCCCGAGCTGGACATGCTGCTGATCATGACCGTCGAGCCCGGCTTCGGCGGCCAGGCCTTCCTGGACATCATGCTGCCCAAGATCCGCCGTACCCGGGAGCTGATCTCCAAGCACGGCCTCGAGCTCTGGCTCCAGGTGGACGGCGGCGTCTCCGCCACCACCATCGAGCGCTGCGCCGAGGCCGGCGCGGACGTCTTCGTCGCCGGCTCGGCCGTCTACGGGGCCGCCGACCCGGCCGAGGCGGTCCGCGCGCTGCGGGCGCAGGCCGAGGCGGCCACGGCGGGCGCGGGGTGGGCGTGCGCGCACTGAGCCGGCCGGGGTCCGGTGCGGGGTCGGGCGTGGGGCCCGGTGCGGGGCCTGGTGCGGGGACCGGCGTGGGGCCCGGTGCGGGGCCGGACTACCCGTTGCCGTCCGGCGGGCCGGGCCTCCCGTCCTCCGGCTCGGTACTGGGCTTTCCGGCTCCTCTCACTCAGCGGGTCGGGCTGTTCCGGCGTGGGCTGGCCTGGCTGGTCGACTTCGCACTCGTCCTCGGGCTGGCCACGCTGCTCGGCGTGCTGACCTTCCATCGGATCGGCGCGATGCTGGTCAACGTCCCCGGCCTGGCCGGGCAGGGCGTCTGGCAACTGCTCAAGTCGCGCGGCGACTACGTCGGGGCCGGCGAGGGGCTGGGGCTCTCGCTCTGGCACTCGGCCATCTCCGACGTGCGGCAGGGCTTCGTCGCCCTGGTGCTGCTCACCTTCCTCTACCAGTTCGCGACGCTGGCCTTGGCCGGCCGGACCCTGGGCAAGGCGCTGTTCGGACTGCGGGTCCATGGCGTGCTGCCGGCTGCGGTGTCGGGCGCCGTGCTGGACGCCGTGTCGGGCGCATTGTCGGCCGCGGCGCCGGGCGGGCTGCGGCGTGGCCTGCGGCGCCGGCCCGCCGCGATCCGTGGCGCGGTGACGGCGGTGGCCGACATCGGCTGCTTCGCGGTCGCCTGCTGCGTGTTGGCCGGCGGGGCGTTCCTGGTCGCGGCGGTGCTGTGGGCCCTCGCCGTGCTGGTCTTCTGGGCCAACGCGCTCCCGGCCCTGACCGGAGAGCGCCGCTCGGTGGCCGACCGTCTGGCGGGTACCCGGGTCGGCACGGTTGCCGTCCTGCAGCCCGCCGCGGCGCTGGCGCAGCAGGGCCTGCGGCAGCTGGCCGACACCGGCCTCGGGCGCAACCTGCTGGGCCGGGCGGACGACTGAGGAGGCGTCAGCCCGCCGCAGACCGAGTGATCGTCCGGTGGCGGGCGGACCGCCGCGCCAAAGCGAGCGCTACGGTGGCCTGATGAGCAACCTTGATCTCAAGCCCGCCGCCACCCTGTGCGGTGGCGACGCGAGCGCCGGCCCCGTCCGCGACCTGCTGGCGGGGCGGAACGTGCGGCTCGGTGAGAGCACCGAGGTCCGCCGGCTGCTGCCGAACCTCGGCCGGAGGATGGTCGGCGCCTGGTGCTTCGTCGACCACTACGGCCCCGACGACATCGCCGACGAGCCCGGCATGCAGGTCCCGCCGCACCCCCACATGGGCTTGCAGACCGTCAGCTGGCTGCACGAGGGCGAGGTGCTGCACCGCGACAGCCTGGGCAGTCTGCAGACCGTGCGGCCACGGGAGTTGGGCCTGATGACCGCGGGCCACGCCATCTCCCACTCCGAGGAGTCCCCGCGCGAGCACGCCCGCCTGCTGCACGGCGCCCAGCTCTGGGTGGCCCTGCCCGACTCCCACCGGCACACCGCCCCCACCTTCGAACACCACGCCCAACTCCCCGAGATCACCGCACCCGGCCTGCACGGCACCGTGATCCTCGGCTCGGTCGACGGCGCCACCTCGCCCGGCGCCACCTACACCCCCCTGGCCGGCGTCGACCTGACCCTCAGCGAGGGCAGCTCCTCCCGCCTCCCGCTGGAACCGCACTTCGAGTACGCCGCCCTGGCGATAAGCGGCAGCGTCGACGTGGACGGCGTCCGCCTGGAGCCCGGCGCGATCCTCTACCTCGGCTGCGGCCGCCGCGAGTTGCCCCTGCTGGCCCGCACCGACAGCTCGCTGCTGCTGCTGGGCGGGGAGCCGTTCGAGGAGCGGATCCTGATGTGGTGGAACTTCATCGGCCGATCCAGTGAGGAGATCGTACAGGCGCGGTCGGACTGGATGGAAGGCACGAGGTTTGGCGAGGTGCACGGTTATGACGGGGAGCGGCTGGCCGCGCCGACGCTGCCGCCGGTGCCCCTCAAGCCCCGGGGAAGGGCCCGCTGACCTGGCCTTTTGTGTGGTTGGGTGGGCGTGTCCGCACGCGGTGCGAGCGGCGGCCGGCTTGGTCGCAACCGACTGTGGAAGCGGCGCTCGGCAGGGTTCAGCGACGCACGCTGAGTCCCGTGAGCTCCGGAGGCGAGTCCCGTCTTTAACTGCCTTTGGCAGCGTCTACTCGTACTGATGCTGACCTTTTGCTGACCGTCAAAAGAAGAGAGGTCTAGACCATTCGGTCTAGACCTCTCGTTCGGGTTGCTGAGGCGTAGGGAGACTCGCAGCCCGGCCAGGTCACCCGTGCCGCCTGAGCCCATGCCATCGAGGGCGCCTTCTGAACTCCGGACGAGGACACCGCGTTCGTGCACCTGGCCGAGATGGAGAAGCCCTGCGTCGAGTGCACAGCCAACCGCCGGATCTGCGCCATCCCACCGCGAGAGGCGTCTCCCGACCTGCTCGGCGCGCGCTCGACAGCTGTCGAGCATCTCCGCAGGCGTCCGCGCTGCGAGGGGATCTCGGTTCATCGCCACGTCTGAGCCTCCCACGAGTGCACTTCGACATGAGCCTTCATCATCCATCGCACCGGTCCCCCAGGATGGAGAACTCGTGAATGCCGCCCCACGGCCGGGCAGTCCCTCTCGGCGACAGCCGTTCGTCTCATCTTGCTGTCCAGGGGCCAGACATGGGCCATCGTCATCGCGAAGGGGCACCGGAGATGCGAACCTACATCCCGGCAGGGCCCGGCCCCTGGGGCCGGGCAGGAATCGGCCGGTGGCACCGGGTATGGCTCATGGGATCAGCAGGCTGCCCCGGTACCGCCGAGCGGTAGTTCGGCGACCGGCTCCCACCGGTAGTAGCCCGCGGCAGGGTCTTGGGTCCGCATCACCAGATGCACCGCGTCGACGGTGATGGTCACGCGCTCGGGCCGTAGCTCCCGCAGCCCCCGGGTTCAGAGACACGTCGTCCGCAGGATGCAACTCCTGGGCTTTGGCGTAGGCGAGGGAGGTGTGCGGCCAGAAGCGTGCCGCCGGTGGACGCAGCTCGATCCCCTCGACCCGCTCGGCCGCAGCCCGGACTCGGTGGTTGAGGGCGGCCATCGGGCCCTCCGGGTAGACGGCGACGGTGATGGCGGTGACGCCGGGCCAGGTCGGGCCGAGCTGGAGGTCGAACGGTGCCACGTCAGCGAGTTCGGCCCGGGCCTCCTCCTCCAGCTGCCGCAACTGCTCAGCGGTGACGCCGTGGAAGACGCCCTGGACAGTGCTGTGCGGCCACTGGTCCGGGATGACCCCCAGGTGGCCGAAGCGGCCGAGGAGTTCGGCGTGCTGTAGGACCGCATTCACAATGGCCCTTTCCTGCCCATCGACCTGGGCTTCTTCCCGGTGTCTCATTCCGAGGTCACCGCATTCCGTCTCACGGTCGTTCCCCTGGAGCCGTCGAGCGTCCGGATGCGGTCAGTGGGCGCTGGCGCGCGGGCCGTTGTACTGCTCTTCGGTGACCGGCTCCAGCCAGGTGGTCTCGGGGGCGCTGTCGCCGGTGCCCTCCCACAGGGCGATGTGCTCCATGAAGAGTTCCGGGGTGGCGCCGTGCCAGTGCTCCTCGCCGGGCGGGCAGGTGACGGTCTGGCCGGGGTGGGCTTCCAGGATGGTGCCGTCGCGGGTGCCGATCAGGGCGATGCCCGAGGTGACGTGCAGGGTCTGGCCCACGGCGTGGGAGTGCCAGTTGGTGCGCGCGGCTGGGGAGAAGCGGACCTGGTTGGCGCGCATCCGCGAGGGCTCCTGGCCTGCGTAGATCACGTCGAACCACACGTCGCCGGCGAACCAGTCGGACGGGGCCTTGGTGGTGGGCTGCTTCTTGACGAGTTCCATGGGGTGTTTCTCCCTTTTCTGCGTTTGGCGTTCTGGGGTCGCGTGGCGTACCGGCACTGCTGGCGCGGTGGGTCGTGCTGCTTCTTCAGGCCCTGGCGTCGTCGTGGGCCAGGTCTCCGCCGAGCGCGCGCGAGGCGTGGGCCTGCGTGAGCAGGTCCTTGGCCTTGGCGGCGACGGCGTCGATCGCGTCGGCTCCGGCGACGAAGCGCGCCGGGGGCTTGTCCTGGCCGGCGATCGTCAGCAGGGCGGCGGCGAGCTTGGCGGGGTCGCCGGGCTGCTGGCCGTTCATCGACTGCCACTGCTTCTTCGTGGCGGCGGTCCGTTCGGCGTAGTCGTCGATCGACAGGTCCGCCCAGGTGGTGGAGGAGTCGACCAGCAGGTCGGTGCGGAAGAAGCCGGGCTCGACGATGGTGGTGCGGATGTTGAACGGCTCGACGTCGTAGGCCAGGGACTCCATGAAGCCCTCGACGCCGAACTTCGCGGCGGCGTAGGCGACGCAGAACTCCAGCCCGATCAGGCCGGCGAGGGAGGAGATCGTGATGATGTGCCCCTCGCGCTGGGCACGCATGACGGGCAGCACAGCGCGGGTGGTGTTCATCGGCCCGAACAGGTTCGTCTCGATCTGGGCGCGCATCTGCGCGTCCGAGATCTCCTCGAAGTAGCCGGCGTAGAAGTTGGCGGCGTTGTTGACCAGAACGTCGATGCGGCCGAAGCGGTCCGTGGCGGCCTGGACGGCGCGCTGCGCGGCAGCGGGGTCGGTGATGTCCAGGGCGGTGGCCAGGAGGTTGTCCTGTTCCCCGCCGAGTGCGTGAAGAACGTGCTCGGGTCGGCGGCCGGTGGCCACGACCGGGTGGCCCGCAGCGAGGGCCTGGCGGGCGATGTCCGCGCCCAGGCCGCGCCCGGCACCGGTGATCAGGAAGACCTTGCTCATGAGGGGGTACTCCATTCGGATGATGACGCGATAGGGGGGTGGATGTCAGCTGGCGTCGCGCTCGTCGGCGATCTTCCTGAGCTGGTTGATCGCGGTCATGGCGTTGGGCCAGCCCGCGTAGAACGCCAGGTGGGTGATCGCCTCGGACAGCTCCTCCACGCTCAGGCCGTTGTCCAGCGCCACGCCCAGGTGGTAGCCGAGCTGCTCGGCGTGGTAGAGGGCGGCCAGCACGCTCACCGTGACCAGGCTGCGGTCACGCGGCGACAGCTGCGGCCGCTCCCACACGTCACCGAACAGGATCTCGTTGGTGACCTCCACGAGCTTGGGCGCGATGGCGGCCAGCTCCTGCGGGGCGGACTGCTTCGCCATGGGATTACTCCTTGATCAAGAGATGAGCCGGTTGCGACCACTGTGTGGCGAGGGCGGCCTTCCGGCAGCCGCCACAGCCCGTCCCCCTGGTTGAACCGGGGTCGCAAGCTGCTGCCGATATCCAGAAAACCGCAGACCAAAGCCTCCAGGGAGGGACTGGAGTCACAGGTACTGACAGGACCCCCCAGCCGCGCTGAACCCGACCTAACCTGGGGGCGTGAGCACCGAGAGCGACATCCGCGAGTTCTTGGCCACCCGCCGCGCCAAGATCACCCCCCAGCAGGCCGGCCTGCCCGCCTACGGGGGCACCCGGCGCGTGCCCGGCCTGCGCCGCGAGGAAGTCGCCCTGCTCGCCGGCGTCAGCATCGACTACTACGTCCGCCTGGAACGCGGCCATCTCGCCGGAGCCTCCGAAGAAGTCCTGGACGCCATCGCGGGTGCCCTGCAACTCGACGACGCCGAACGCGCCCACCTGTACGACCTGGCCCGCGCTGTCGCCCACCGACCCGCGCGCCGCACCAAGCGCACCCGCGGCCCGATCCCCGACAGCGTCCTGCGCGTCCTGGACTCCATGACCGACTCCCCGGCCTTCATCCGCAACGGCCGCCTCGACATCCTCGCCGCCAACCAACTCGGCCGCGCCCTGTACTCCCCCCTCTACACCGGCTCCGCCAAGGAACCGGTCAACATCGCGCGCTTCCAATTCCTCGACTCACGCGGCCACGACTTCTTCCCGCAGTGGGAAGACTCCCTGAACACCACTGTTTCGCTGCTGCGCACCGAGGCCGGACGTGCCCCGCACGACAACGAGCTGACCGGGCTCATCGGCGAACTCGTCACCCGCAGCGAGGAGTTCCGCACCGCCTGGGCCAAGCACAACGTGCGTCTGCACCACACCGGCTGCAAGTCCTTCCACCACCCCGCCGTCGGCGACATCACCCTCGACTTCGACGCCATGGAACTTCCCGCGCAGCCAGGCCTGACCCTCACCGCCTACACCACCGCGCCCGGCACCCCCGACCATGACTCGCTACGACTCCTCGCCGCCTGGGCCGCCACCGAAGCAGACCAACCCGCCGAAACACCCACCCCCAGCCACAAGAACCAGTGACTCCCGAACCGATCTGACCTGCTGCTACGCGGTGTACCTGCTCGGGTAGGCGTCGGTGGCACACACTGAGGCCAGGGCCGGACCCCATCTCATTGAGCTGTCCCTTGGGCCAGACGAAGGCCACCGTTAGACCGGGCGACCCTTGTCGCCGTGGCCCGCGACCGCGTCCGCACCGCCTACGGCGTTCCCGCAACAACACCTGTGGTGCTGGTTGGTGACACCCCCGGGACGTCGAGGCCGCGCTGACCAGCGGGGCTCAGATCGTCGCCGTCGCTACCGGAGTCCATTCCGTCGCTGATCTTCGTGAGGCCGGCGCCGGCGTGGTGCTGCCGGATCTGACCGACACGGCGGCTCTGCTGGCCCATTTCGAGTGTGTCGCCGCCGAGTGTGACTGACGAACCACCTCTCACCCCGGGGCGATACGGCACCGCTGTCCACCGAGCGGGCGAGCGGGTGCGGACCGAGCACGCCAATGCGGCTTGGTCATGCTCTACGGTGATTCCATGAAGCCTCACCCTGTCCCACACGGCTTCGCGGCTGTCGATGCCCAACTGCAACCGGCTGCCTTCGTAGCTGTGTTGGAGCGCCTGTCGACTGCTCCGTTCTACGCCTCCTACAAGCGTCGCCTCCGAGAGCTCGTCAGCGGCCAGGCGGGTGGGCGGTTTCTCGATGTCGGGGCAGGGGCCGGCGACGGGGCTCTGGCGTTCAGTTCCGAGTACGGTGCCGAAGTTGTGCCCATCGACCGGTCGTTGACGTTGGCTGCGGCGATGGCCGACCGGGGAGTGCCGAACGCCATCGCGGCGGACGGGTGGGCGGAACGAGAGCTAATGTCCGTCTCGCCGTCGCACACGCCCCGCGCCCGTAGCGGACCGCCCGCCTGGGCGAAAGCCGCCATGATCTCCTGGTAGGCCGCCCGACCCGGCAGCTCCGGGGCGGATGTCGGCGGCGCGGGCGGGGCCGGATCCGACAGCTCCAGCAGCGTCTTGCGCGTAATCCGTACGTCCTCCGCAGTCTGGCTAAGCTCGTCCAGCACGGAGGTGAGCTCCGTGATCGGCGTTGTCACGTTGTTGGGTGCGAGAGTGCCTGAGGGTGTGTCGGGGTGTGGTGGGGTCGGGTCGCAGCTGTGTGTTCAGGCCGCGGTGGGCGGGCCGGCGGCGCGTTGGGCCGGGCCGGCGGAGCGGAAGCCCTTCATGGCGCGTTCGCGTTGCCTGGTGGGCTGGTGGCTGTTCTCGACTCGGTTGTTCAAACCCTTGTGGGAACGGTGCTCCACGGACGGCATGACCTCGCGGTGGGCGGCTCCATAGGGGCGGAGCTTGTCCGTGACGATCGCCCTCGGCACCGCGCGGGTCCGCTTGAGGAGGCGGCGCGGGAAGCGCCTGGCCGCAGCCTTGTCCCGCCGCCCCTGCACGAGGATGTCCAGCACGTTGCCGTCCTGGTCAACGGCCCGCCCCACAGGTACTTCCGCTCGCCGTTGACCTTGATGAAGACCTCGTCCAGATGCCACTTGTCCCCGGTCCGGGGCTGCCTGCGGCGCAGCGCATCGGCGTAGGTCTGCCCGAACTTCAGGCGCCACCGCCGGACCGTCTCGCAGGAGACGACGACACCGCGCTGGAGCATCAGCTCCTCCACCTCGCGGAACGACAGCGGGAACCGGAACTACAGCCACACACAGTGGGAGATGACCTCGACCGGGTACCGGTGACCCCTGTACGACGGCGACGTGCTCTCCACGAATGATCCCCTCCGCCATGATCGATCAGAAGATCATCGCACCCGGTCGGCCAACGTGACAGCGCCGCGACGAGGAACTCGCGCGCTCCTTGTTCAGCGCCGCGTCCGCCACCTGTCAGGACCTGTGCGGCCGGGCAGCCGACCCCCGAACCCAGGCCACCCGAGCCCGATTCGTCCCGTCTGGACCGTTGCGGGCCGGTTCGCAGCCAAGGGCGCGATCGAGATAAGACATATAACATGTCACATCTTATTGATTTGCCGTATGCCGCGTGAGACCGTGCCTGACAACGCCTCCACGCTCTATATCCGAGGCGCATCCACTGGTTCCCCCACCAAGGAGTGATGATGCGTCAGCTATTTCGGCTGCCCAGAATCGTGGCTGTGCTCGCCGCCGCGAGTACGGCCGTCGCCGGGTTCGCCGCCACCCCGAGTTTCGCCGCCCCCACGGTGAAAACCGGTCAGCAGGTCACCCAAGCCGCTGCCAACCGGGGCATACCCCCGACCGGCAGCACCCTCGGCGCGAACACCGACGCCGCAACCCAGGCCCAGCGCCTCGCGCCCGCCCAACTCCCGCCGCGCTCCCCGCGGTCCGCCGCCCCCAAGGCGCCCGCACCCAAGCCCGCCGCGTCCCGGGCCGGCGCCGCAGCCGCCGTCACCTCCTGCACTCCGGCCGACTTCAGCAGCCGCACCGGCTCTGCCCTGGTCAGCTTCATCGAGGGCTCGAGCCAGGACTGCATCAGCTCGCTCTTCCTCACCAGCGGCAGCGACGCCGCCGGGGTGTTCAAGGAGAGCCAGATGCTGGCCGTGGCGAGTGGCTACCAGAGCGCCGCCTCCTCCTACACCGGCGACAACTCCACTGGCAGCTACCAGTTGGAGTACTTCCTGCAGGCCGGCTACTACGTCCAGTACTACGACCCCACCGATGTCGGCCCCTACGACGCCTCGCTCACCGGCGCGGTGCAGGCCGGCCTCGATGCCCTCGTCGCCAGCCCGCACTTCACCGACGTCAGCGACGGCAACGGCCAGGTCGGCGGCGAGGCGATGATCCTCAGCGACAGCGCCAACCTGCAGGCCCGCTACATCAACACGTACAAGCAGGTGCTGAACGGCTACAACAGCTCGTACGACTCCTCCTGGTACATGGTGAACTTCGTCAACTCCGTGTACACCCCGATCTTCCGCGGCCATCAGAACCCGGCCTACGTCGCCGCGGTCACCGCCGACCCGAGCCTGATCACCACGCTGGACAGCTTCGCGCTGAACCACAAGGACCTGTTGGGCACCAGCAACTCCTTCCTGGCGTCCAACGCCGGCCTGGAGGCCGCCCGGTTCATCGAGCACCCGGCCCTGATAGCCACCGTCCGTCCGCTGATCAAGGGCCTGATGGACATCTCCTCGATCACCGGCCCGACCTCCGCGCTCTGGGTCGGCGTCGCCGGCATGGCCGCCTACTACGACCCGACCAACTGCTCCGACTACGGCGTCTGCAACCTGCCGCAGCAGCTCAAAGCCGCGGCGCTGCCGATCAGTTACACCTGCGACTCGACCCACAGCATCCTTGCCCAGAGCCTGACCGCGGCCGACCTGTCCGCCGTCTGCACCAGCCTGGAGAACGAGGACGGCTTCGTCCACAACCTGGTCAAGGACAACGGCCCGATCCCCGGCCAGTACGAGAGCTCGCTGCAGATGGTGGTCTTCGCCTCCCCGCAGGACTACCAGACCTACGCGGGCGGGATCTACGGCGTGAGCACCAACAACGGCGGCATCACCCTGGTCGGCGACCCGACCAACCCCACCAACCAGCCGATCTCGCTCACCTACCAGAACGGCAACGACGGCTTCACCGCCGGCATCTGGAACCTCAACCACGAATACACCCACGCCCTGGACGGCCGCTACGACCTGAAGGGCAACTTCACGCAGCAGACCGTCGTCCCGGACGTGTGGTGGATCGAGGGCGTGGCCGAATACGTCTCGTACACCTACCGGAACGTGACCGACACCGGCGCGGTGGCCGAGGCCCCGAAGCACACCTACGCGCTCAGCACGCTCTTCCAGAACACCTACCAGAACAGTGACCAGACCCGCACCTACCCGTGGGGCTACCTGGCCGTCCGATACATGGTCGAGAAGCACCCGGACGTGATCCAGAACATGCTCAGCCACTTCCGCACCGGTGACTACACCGGCGGCTACGCGGTCTACAACTCCATCGGCACCGCCTACGACGCCGACTTCAACACCTGGCTGGACGCCTGCGCCGCCGGCGCCTGCGTGGTGGGCGGCACCCCGACCGCCGCCTTCACGGCCGCCCCCTCTGCCCAGACCGTCCAGTTCACCGACCAGTCCACCGAGGCCGGCACCGGCAGCATCTCCTCCTGGGCCTGGAACTTCGGCGACGGCACCAGCTCCACCGGCCAAAACCCGTCGCACACCTACACTGCGGCCGGCACCTACACCGTCAGCCTCACCGTGACCGACACCAACGGCAAGACCAACAGCATCACCCAGTCCGTGACCGTCAGCAGCCTCACCGCCTGCACCGCCACCGACACCCGGGTGCTGGACCAGGACTGCTTCCGCGCCAACCAGTCCGCGACCGCCGGCAACCTGGACTACTACTACATCTACCTGCCGGCCGGCACCACCACCCTGAAGATCAACAGCACCACCGGCACCGGCACCGCCTACCTGCTCTACAACCCCAACACCTGGGCCACCCCGAGCGCCTACACCAACGGCTCGACCAACAACGGCACCACCGACCAGAGCCTGACCGTCACCAACACCACCGCCGGCTACCGCTACATCAGCCTCTACGCCCAGACCACGTTCAGCGGCGTCACCATCTCCACCCAGTACTGACAGTGATGACGGACGTGATGACGCTGCCGGCGGGTCTGACCCGTGTACTGACTGACGTTTCGACTGTCCTGTTGTGGATTTGTCGGCCCGTCGGCGGCGTCATCACGCACGCGGTCGGACGGGCGTTCGTGACTTCATAGGAGCTCATAGGAGCCTGGCCAGAGGCCCCGTCACTGTCTTGTCCACCCGCCCGACCGGCGCGTGCCGCCCTCGGCTCGGACAAGCGGCAAGGACGGGCATGACCAGCATGACGCACCACGGCCCGGAGATCACCGACGGAGTCGACACTCACGGCCTGACCCACCACGCGGCGGTGATCGACCAGCTTGGCCGGCATCTCGCCGATCGGGAGTTCCCGGCCACGGTCAGCGGCTACCGGGACCTGCTGGACTGGATGCGCTCGCACGGCACCCTGACAGCGGTCGGAGTGGAGGGCACCGGCGCCTACGGCGCCGAACTCGCCCGGGTACTGACCGCCGCCGGGGTCACAGTCGTCGACGTCGACCGCCCGGACCGCAAGACCCGCCGGTTGCGAGGCAAGGCCGACCCGATCGACGCCTACGGCGCCGCCACGGCGGTGGCCTCCGGACGGGCCACAGGCATCCCGAAGAGCCGTGACGGCCTGGTCGAGGCCGTGCGTGTGCTACGGGTCGTCCGCCGCAGCGGTGTCAGGGCCCGCACTCAGGCGATGAATCAGATCCGCAGCCTGCCCAGCAACCTGCACACCGCAGCGGCGGGGAACATCCCCGTGGGTGCGGGGAGCAGCCTGGCCACCTCACCCGGCGGGTACGCCTCCAGGGGGCAAGCCCGTGCAGGTGGGGGATGGCGCGGTGTCACCCAGGCGGTGAAGGTCGGCGGCCGCTCGGGGGAGAGCCTCGGCTGCGGGCTGCTCGCGATGCGGCCGGGCTTGCGGACCCGGCTGTGCCAGCGGCTGCGACGGCATAGCGGACGCAAGGGCGAGCGTCGCAGCCTGTCCGAGCGCGACTGCAACGGGCTACCGCTCCACCGGGACCGGTCTCTCTCGCCTTCCCACTGCCGCCACCTTGAAGGGCCGAGGTCGGCAACGGTGATCGGTGGCTTGAATGATCCCCACGTCCGGGAAGGCGGTCTTGCCGTGGGCACGGAGGCGTCACAGGCTTGGCGTCGCGAACAGCCGTGAGCGCGAGCGTGCCCGCAACTCCCATGCCGGGTAAGGCTGGCGACGCGCTGACGTCGTTCCAGAAGCCCAGGTCCACGATGGACCAGAGGCCGTCGACTCCCGGAAGGGGCGCACCGTGCCGCAAGAGACCACCCCCGAACTCAAGGTCACCGCCGAAGAGGTGGGCGACTGGTACGACCAGTTCGGCGAGATCTATCACCAGACTCTCGGTGAGAGTGTGCACTGCGGTCTGTGGTTCCCCCCGGACGAGCCCCACCCCGGCAGCCTGGACCTGGTCGACCTGTCCTCGCAGGCCCAGGACCGGTACACCGACTACCTCATCAGGACCCTCAACCCGCAGGCCGGCCACCACGTCCTGGACATCGGCTGCGGCACCGGGCGCTCGGCCCTGCGCCTGACCGAACAGCGCGGCGCCAAGGTGACGGGCGTGGCCGTCAGCAAGGCCCAGATCGAGCGTGCCAACCAGCTCGCGCGCAGCCACGGCCTCACCGACCGGCTCGTCTTCGAGCACGCCGACGCCATGCGACTCCCGTACCCGGACGAAACCTTCGACAGCGCCTGGGCGGTGGAGAGCATCTGTCACATGGACCGGGCGAAGGCCCTGAACGAGGCCTGGCGGGTGCTGCGCCCCGGCGGGGACCTCCTGGTCCTGGAGTCGGTTCTGACCGAGGAACTCACCGAGGCCGAGACCGCCGTGTTCGACGGGATGCTGGCCTCCAACCTGCCGCTGCGGCTGCCGGAGTTCTTCGCGCTGGTCGACCAGGCCGGCTTCCGGACACTGGAGCTCAAGGACCTGTCGGCGAACCTGGCGATGACCATGAACGTGATGGAACTCGTCTGCCACGACCGGCGGGAGGACTTCATCCAGCGCTTCGGAGCGGAGTTCACCGAGACGGTGCTCGCCGGCCTGCCACGGGCACGCACCATCGTCGCGCGCAAGACCCGCTTCTTCCTCCTGCTGCTGCGCAAGCCGCTCGCGTAGCGCGTCGCCCCTGCGCGCGGTCCCCGAGCCGGTCACTGAACCCTTCCGCGCGGCAAGGTACGGAGTAAGGACTTGCGTGCAGGGCACCCTCGTCCTGCGCCGCACACCCTGACGGCGTCGCCGTTGCTTCTGGACAGTACTGCGCCCCGCCGGATGCGAGGATCCGGCGGGGCGCAGTACTGTTCCGGTCCTGGCTACTCGCCGCTCGACGGGGGCAGCGGAGTCAGGGTCGGCGGGGCCCAGATGGGGTCGGTCTGGGGCACGTACTGGCGCAGGGTGAGGGAGAACTCGCCGCGGCGGGGGATCGGGAGCCAGTTGGGCGAGGGGTTCTCGGGGTCGGGGTTGGGGCTGGGGTCGCCGTACTGGACGGCGATGTCGTAGGAGCCGTCCAGGTTGGGATTCAGGGGGGTCTGCTGACCCGGGGGGATCTGCAGGACCTGGGGTTCGGTGCTCAGGTCGAGCCAGGCGATGGAGTAGAGGGTGTCCATGTTGATCACGGTCCGACGCGCTCTAACGGCTGTACTGCTCCAAGGCGGCATCCAGTGCCACGCGCTGAGTCTCCGTCATCGGGCCCAGGACGCAGACCGGATAGAGCCTCGTCCTGGACGGCGGCGTCGACGATCCGAGATACTCCCTCGTGCGCCTCCCCGGTCCGTTCTGCGGCGGGTAGGGCCACCCGGCCGGCCGCAGGTCTGCCAGTGACGCAGAGAATTCCGTGAGTTGGACGTGGATCCCGGTGAAGGCGTGCGGCCCGGCTCCCTCGATCTCGCGGACCGTGACCCGCTTGATCTGGTCCCGGCGGAATTCGCGTCGTCCCTCGGAGGTCACGGTTCGGATGGCGCGCGGGCCCACATGGAGTGACCAGGGCTCCCGGCTCGCCAGTGAGCGTTCGGTCCGGGCGTGCTGACGGGCTATGGCGATGCCGTTGAACGCGAACAGGAGCGCCAGGAAGAGCGCGGCTGGCCCGATCGACACGGCGGCGTCCCAGCCACTGTTCATGGGCGGCGACGGCAGGTAGTACAGCCCGACACCCAGCAGCAGGCCACCACCGCCCGCGCAGGCCGCCGCCGTGATGGCTGAGGCCCTCGGGGACGCCCCCTTCCGGGGAACCGTGTGGCTGTAGTCCGCCAGCGGCTCCTGACCGGTCCACTGCGCCTCGAACTCGTGGACATCCGAAGGCTTTTCCTCTCTTCTGGCTCCCGCCGGATCCAGCACGGTCCTGGGGTGCGTGTCGGGTTCCACGAGCATGGCGCGGGCTTCGGCGATGGTGGGTCGTCGTGCCGGATCGCCGTTGAGCAGGGCGTCGAGGAGGGGACCCAGGCGGCCCGCTTGCTCGGGCGGGCGAGGCGCCTGACGGAGGGAGGCGAATGGGTCGGTATCGGGGAAGGGGCGCACGCCCTCGACTGCTTCGTACAGGGTCACGCCGAGAGAGAAGAGGTCACCCGAAGCGCTGCTGGGCGCGCCGAGCCAGCGCTCGGGCGCCGTGTAGCCGGGGGTGCCGAACACGGCCCCCGTCGAGGTGAGCCGGGGGTCGCGGGGGTCGACGGCAATGCCGAAGTCCGCCAGAAGGATCTCGCCGTCCCGGCCGAGCAGGACATTCGCGGGCTTCACGTCGCGGTGGATGATGCCCGCCTCGTGCGCGGCCTCCAGGCCGTTCAGGAGGCTGCGGGCCAGGGCCTCGGCCTCGGCCGGGGTGAGCCGCTCCCTGGCCTTCAGCGTCTCGGCGAGCGAGGTGCCCTCGACCAGTTGCATGACGATCCAGGGTGAACCGTCGACGTCGAAGATGTCGTGTACCGTCACGATGTTCCGGTGGTGCCGCAGCCGGGCCGCATTGCGCGCCTCGCGCTCGGCTCGGACCAGGTAGTTTGCCCGCTCGTCCGCAGCGAGCTGGTTCGGTATCCGTAACTCCTTGACCGCGACCTGGACCCGCAGAGCCTCGTCCTCTGCCCTCCAGACCCGGCCGAAGCCTCCTGCCCCGAGGGAGTCGATCAGCCGGTACCTGCCGCCGATCACCTGCCCGGCCTGCGCTTCCATTCAGCCACCCGCCAGTCGTGCCGGATTGATCGCGACGGAATTTTACCGCCGCATCGATCCACCAGACCGGCCGCGCAGCCGATTTGCGACCACCCGGTGCGGAATTCGAGCTTGATTCGCATGTCGCCGGGCTGACAGGCGGCGAGGTGGTCCGCCCGGCTGTCCCGCGCGTACCGAGCCCAGCAGTAGGTCGTGCCGGTTCATGAGGTTCTGGCAGCTATCTCGTCTCCCGCAGGTCGGCGAGGCGTGGATCCTCGAGGATCTGCCGCATCGCCACGCGGGGGAGCCCCAGATGACCCGCCGCATGGATCTCGTCGCCGGCCCAGCAGAATGCCGCGCGGATCTCCGACTCCCAGGCTCCCGGGTCGCGTTCGCGCTGCGCGGCGAGTTCCGCCACGCGGGCGTCCTGGGCGGCGAGCGCTTCGTCGACGAGCTGCTCGCGTAGGGTCGGGCGCTCCCGCGCGGTCTTCACGGACCACCAGTAGGGCTGGTCATCCTCGGGTTGCGTGTCCTCGTAGACGGCAGCCAGTCCCAGCAGCTCGATCGGGGGCCGCCGCCCTCACGGAGTGGGAAGTCGGCCCCGCCGACCTCCCGTTCCGGTACCCCAGGGCCAGGCACTGCCTGGGCGATCCGATCCAACAGAGGTCAGTTGGTGCCAGCTGTCGGCTCCAACACGAAGACGGGGATCACCCGGTCCGTCATCGTCCGGTACTCGGCGTAGTCCGGCCAGACCTCGACCGCGCGGGACCACCACAGCTCCCGCTCCGCGCCCTCGACCTGGCGGGCCGTCATCTCCCGCCGCACGGTGCCGTCCTGGAACTCGACCTGCGGGTGCGCGACCAGGTTGTGGTACCAGGTGGGATGCTTGGGTGCGCCGCCCTGCGAGGCCACCACGGCGTACGCTCCCTGGTGCTCCACCCGTATCAGCGGGGTCTTGCGGAGCTTGCCGCTCTTGGCCCCGAGGCTGGTGAGGATGACAACGGGCGCGCCCTCCAGGGTCGTTCCCTCGGTGCCCCCGGAACTCTCGTACAGTGCGACCTGGTCGCTCACGAACTGGTCCGGGCTGGGCTGGTATTCGCCACTGAGAGGCATGCTGTTCTCGTCCCACTGGGGAGGGCCCAAGGTGGCTGACTCGGTGTCAACTGGCTCGGGCCCTCAATCGGATCTGCCGCCTCCATGATCCACCACCAGGGTCCGTGGGTTGAAGTCCTGGTCCCAGCCGTGGGTGGAGAAGCCCCGCCCGCCGGACAGGTAGGCGCTGAGGGCGGCGTGGGAGGTCGGGAACATCGGCAGCGGCAACCGGGTCTGCGGCGACCAGGCGACGGTGAGGTGCTTGTCCGGCTCGGTGTTCGTCAACTCGCCCTGCCAGGCGGTGGCGAGGAAGACGGACAGCAGGAAGGGGCCCTTGCCGTCCCAGCCTTGCCGGACCTGGACCGTGTGCGCCAGGCGCAGGTCCGCTGGTTCGACGACCAGAGCGGTCTCCTCCCGCAGCTCGCGGGCCGCGGCCTCGTCGAGGCGTTCGCCGACCTCGACCTTGCCGCCGGGGATGGTCCAGGCCGGCGTCGTGCTCCAGCCGTTCGCCGCGTAGTGGATCGTGGCGATACTCGCCTCCTCGCGGTTGTGGGCGATCACGGCAACGGCCTGTCGCAGGCTCTCCACAGCAGGACCTCCAAGAGCGTTCGTCGGACGGGGAGTTCACGGGGCTGGGGCGGGTCGGCGCGGCAACTCGAGCACCCTGCGGGCGTAGCCGAGGATCTCACGGTCGCGGCACGGGTGAAGGCGGGTCCACCTGTCCGGCGGCGGGGTTTTTGCGTCGGCGCGTGTCCGTGTGGTCGGCTGATGTTCCGATCTGCCCGAGTGGGCACTGCCGACGAGGAGAGTGGCCCATGGCGGGCTTCGGCTGGAAGCTGCACGGTGACGGCAGGAGCCCCGCGCCCGGTGCGGTGGTCAAGCCGGACGAGCGGCTGAGCTGGGGGCGCACCATCGGGCTCGGCGCTCAGCACGTGGTGGCGATGTTCGGTGCGACCTTCGTGGCACCGGTCCTGATGGGGCTCAATCCCAACCTGGCCGTGATGGTCTCCGGTGTCGCGACCATCTTCTTCCTGCTGGTGACCGGCGGGCGGATCCCCAGCTACCTCGGCAGCAGCCTCTCGTTCGTCGGTGTGGCCGCCGTGATCAAGGCCCAGGGCGGTGACGCCGCGACACTCACCGGCGCCATGCTGGTGGTCGGGGCGGTGCTCGTGGCCTGCGGCGCGGCGGTCAGGGCGGCGGGCGCGCGGGTGATCCACGCCGTGCTGCCGCCGGTCGTGACCGGCGCGGTGGTGATGCTGATCGGCTTCAACCTGGCACCGGTCACCGCCGGGACGTACTGGCCGCAGGACCAGTGGACGGCACTGCTCACCATGCTGTTCACCGGCTTCGCCCTGGTGGTGCTGCGCGGCTTCTGGTCGCGGATCGCGATCTTCCTGGGCCTGGTCTTCGGGTACCTGATCTCCTGGGTCTTCGACCGGGTCTTCGGGAAGATCCACGCCGTCAACGGGGCCGGCGCGGTGACGGACCACTGGCGGCTCGACCTCTCCGGCGTGAGCAGGGCCCAGTGGCTCGGCCTGCCCACCCTGCACGCCCCGAGCTTCTCCGCCGCCGCCGTGCTGGTGGCACTGCCCGTCGTGGTCGCGCTGATCGCCGAGAACGCCGGACACGTCAAGGCGGTGGGCGAGATGACGGGTGACCCACTGGACGACCGGATGGGCGTGGCGATCATGGCGGACGGCGCCGCCACCATGATCTCCACCAGCGTCGGCGGCCCGGCCACCACCACCTACGCCGAGAACATCGGTGTGATGGCCGCGACCCGGGTCTACTCCACCGCCGCGTACTGGTGCGCCGCCGGTTTCGCGATCCTCTTCGGCCTCTGCCCGAAGTTCGGCGCGGTGGTCGCCGCGATCCCGGGCGGCGTGCTGGGCGGGATCACCGTCGTCCTGTACGGCATGATCGGCCTGCTCGGCGCCCAGATCTGGGTGCACAACCGGGTGGACCTGACCAACCCGCTCCACCTCGTCCCCGTGGCGTCCGGTCTCATCATCGGCATCGGCAACGTGTCCCTGAAGTTCACCGCCGACTTCTCGCTCAGCGGCATCGCCCTGGGCACCCTGGTCATCCTGATCGGCTACCACGTGCTGCGCCTGATGGCCCCGGCCTATATGAAGCAGCAGCAGTCGCCGCTGCTGGATGCGGGAACCAGCGAGTACGACAGCGGTAGCTCGGACCGCTGACCGCTGACCGCTGACCGCGGCCCAGCGCCAGGGCTGGGTCAGCCGCAGTGGCTCCAGCCGCTGGTCCAGGAGGTGCCGCGGTAGGAGCCGCCCCAGGTCACGCAGATGTGCGGGGCGTGCTCGGTGACCGGGCCGGCGTAGTCGGCGAAGTTGCCCGGGTTGCTCGTCGAGGCCCCGCCCTGGGCGGCCAGGGTGGCGTTCATGGGGACAGCGCCGCTCGGGTGGGCCACGAGCGTGACCGCACAGTCGACGCCGGTGGCGTTGTCGTACAGCAGGTAGATGGTGGCGTCGCCGAGGCTGTGCGAGTCGATGACGCCGTACCCGCTGCCGCAGACCTGGCCGGGGGTGTACGGGTTGGCGGCGGCCGGGGGCTGCGTCGGCGTTGGCGGCGGCGATCCCTTGGCGGTCGGGCCGGCGCCGGGGGTCTGCGCGGGGGCGGCCGGGGCCGTTGGCGCGGTGCTCGCCGCGGGGCCGCCCGGCGCCGGGGCGGCCGGTGGGGTGGTGGACCCGGTCGGGCGGGTCGGCTGGGTGGCGGTCGACCGGCCGGGGATGGCTGACGAGGGGGCGCCGGGTCCGGCGCTCGCACCGGCTGACGGAGGAGCACTGGGGCCGGCGCTCGGGGCGGCTGACGAGGGAGCGCCGGGTGCGGCGCTCGCACCGGCCGATGGCGAGGCGCTGTCGCCGGAATCACCGGCCGGCGCCGCGGTATCGCGCAGACCCGACACGCCGTCGAGACCGACTCCCGTGGCGGCGGAACTGTGGCCGGGCTTCGGCCCCGAACCGGTGACCGCGACCGCGCCGACAACGATGCCGCCCACAGCCGCCGCGGCCGCGACGCAGGCTGCCGCCCTGCGGACCTGCCGGCGCCGCCGGGACGACTGCTGGTAACTCTCGGCCAGAGCCGCCCAGTCAGGTTCGGCGGTCGCCGCCTGCGTCGGTGTGCCGCTCCAGAGCGGTCCTGGCCCCCGTGTGTCCGTCATGGGCCGACATCCTAGGACACCTGTCCTACCTGCGCGGTGGCAGGTGGACACCGGACGCAGCGTCACCGCGCGGGGCCCCCGGGGGAGATCCGGGCACCGGCGGTCAGCGGCCGCTGGCCGGCGGCGGTGGCTGCCCCAATGGGCTGTCCGTAGCACTTTGTTGGCCGATGATCACGGATCGATGTAACCAATCATCAGGTTCGACGCGTCCCTGGTAGTTGAGCGGTGCGAGAGCCGCCGCCCCGCCCCTCCTCGAGGCGGGCCCCGCCCAGCGACGGAGTGTGAGACCTTGCCCCAGCAGGCCCCTTTCCGACCTGTCCGACGGCCCCGGGTCGGAGCGCCGACCGAGCCCGCTGTATCCGCACCTGCCTGGAGACCCTCGGCCGGAACGCCACGCTGAGGACCGCCCCGGGCCACGACGACGTCACCGGCGTCGGCTCGGCAGCCGCGGACTTCGCACCCTCATTCGTCCGGCACTGACCCCGCGCCCCGAGGCGCCCCGGGGCCATTGGTGCGTGCCCGCTGCCCGCTGCCCGGTATTCGGCTGGATATCCCGGGAATGCCCGGGAGTTATCGTGGGGGTTCTCGTCCGGGAGTTCTCCGGGAGCCGCGCCCGGCGCGGCTGTTCCATGATCATTCGTGCGTTGACAGTTTCGCCACCGAGCTCCTAGGTTGAAAGCGCCGCACAGCCGCAGACGTAGCGTCAAATGGGGGACCGCTGCCAGGCCGTGGGCATCCGATACGGGGGATGTGCCGAGTGAGTGCCGTGCGCATTGCGCAGGCCGGCTCCGTCCGGTTCCACAGACCGTTCCCACCGCTGAACGCACTGCTGAGCGCGCGGCACTTCCGCGTCTTCGGCACAAGCCGGTCGGTGACCGCTGCCGCATGCCCGCCAGCAGAAATCGAAAAGGTGAAGCCATGGCCAATCCATTTGAGAACGACGACGCCCAGTACTGCGTTCTGGTCAACGACGAGGGACAGCACTCGCTCTGGCCTGCGGCGATCGAGGTGCCGGCCGGCTGGGTGGCGCGGTTCGGCCCGTCGCCGCGCGAGGCGTGCCTCGCCCATGTCGAGGAGAACTGGACCGACATGCGCCCGCTCAGCCTGGTCCGCGAGATGGATGCGTTGTCCTGACGGGCGCGCTCTCCCGACCGCTGTCCTCTGACCGCCGTCTCCCGACCGCTGTCCTCTGACCGCCGTTTCCCGACCGCTGTCCTCTGACCGCCGTTTCCCGCCCGCGCACCGACCGTTCGACCAGCCGGGCCGAATGGATTTCGCCGAGCGGGTAATACCGTGCAGCGCGCGGCCGGTTGTCGCTCCGATTCGCTGATTCGCTGATTCGCCGAACCAATGGGATGAGAGAAAGCCATGCCTGCGCACGATTCGGCCCCGGTGCCGCTTTCCAGAGCACAGCACGGAATCTGGCTGGCCCAACAGCTGGATCCGGCGAGCAGCGCCTACAACCTGGCTCAGTTCACCGACATCCGAGGGCCGTTGACGCTTTCGGTGCTCGACCGGGCGGTGCGGCGACTGGTCGGTGAGGTGGAGACCGCGCACGTGCGGTTACGGCCGGACGGGGTCAGTGCGCTGCAACTGCGGTATGACGGACCGGGCCGGCCCTTGGAGTCGGTCGACCTGAGCGGCGAGCGGTTACCGCGAGAAGCCGCCGAGCGCTGGATGCGCGAGCAGGTCGACCGGCCGGTCGACCTGCTGGCCGGGCCGCTGTTCAGCACCGCCGTGCTGCGGCTCGCGCCCGACTGGCACTTCCTCTACGTGGGCGGCCACCACATCATCACGGACGGCTTCAGCGGCTCCCTGGTGAGCGCCCGGATCGCGGAGCTCTACACCGCGCTGGAACGCGGCGAGGAGCCTGCCGCCCACTCCTTCGGCACCCTCGCCCAGCTGCTGGAGCAGGACGCCGCCTACCGGGCCTCGGAGCGGTTCGAGGAGGACCGGGCGTACTGGCAGGCGCACCTGAGCGACCTGCCCCGGCCCGCCCCGCTGTCCGGTCGGCCGACCGGTGCCGGGTACGCGAGCGGGGCGGCCGGCGCGACGCGGCGGACCGGGCGGATCGGCGCCGCGCAGACGGCCGCCGTGCGCGCCGCGGCCCGCCGAGCCAGGACCGCCCTGCCCGCGCTGGCGGTCGCCGCGGTTGCCGCCTACACCCAGCGGATGACCGGCGAGTCGAGCGTGGTGCTGGGCCTGCCGGTGACCGCGCGGAGCAACGCGGTGCTGCGCGGCATCCCCGGCATGGTGTCCAACATCGTGCCGCTGCGCCTGGAGGTCGGCGCGGACCTGCGCTGGACCGACCTGGCGCGGGCGGCCGCGGCCGAGGTGAAGCGGGCGCTGCGCCACCAGCGCTACCTCCATCAGGACATGCGCGCCGATCAGGACCTGCGCGCCGATCTGGAGATGCGCGCCGATCGGGACCTGCGTACTGAACGGGGCCGCGCCGAGGGCCTGTTCACGACCCAGGTCAACCTGCTGCCGGCCGGCAGCGGGCTGCGGTTCGGTGCCGCCACCGGCACCCAGATCTACCTGGCCGGGCCGGTCGACGACCTGTCCGTCGTGCTCCAGGACCACGGCACCGAGGGCCTGATGCTGCAGGTCGAGGCCAACGCGTCGCGCTACCCGGCCGATGAGGTGGCCGGCCACCAGCAGCGGCTCTCCGCGTTCCTGTGCGCGGCCGCGGCGGACCCCGATCGGACGGTGGGCCGTACCGAGTTGCTGACGCCGGCCGAGCGCCGCTGGGTCATGGTCCAGGGCCAGGCCACCCCGCACCGCGAGGATCCGACGGCGAGCACGCTCACCGAGCGGTTCGCCGCCCAGGTGGCGCGCACGCCGGACGCGACCGCACTGAGCTCCGACGGTGTCCGCTACAGCTACCGGGAGCTGGACCTGCGGGCCAACCGCCTGGCGCACCGGCTGCTCGCGTCCGGGGTGACGGCCGAGACGCCCGTGGTGCTGCTGCAGGAACGCACCCCGGACCTGGTGGTCTCGATGCTGGCCGTGGTCAAGGCGGGCGGCGTCTACCTGCCGCTGGACACCCGGCACCCGGTGCGGCGGCTGCGGACCACGGCACGCGACAGCGGCGCGCTGCTGGTGCTCTGCGACGCCGGCACCCTGGAGTTGGCCGAGCGGCTGGAGCTGCCCGTGGTCGCGGTCGACGCTCCGCGGACCTGGCAGGACGGGCCGGCCACCGAGCCGACCGTGACCTGCGGGCCGGCGCAGTTGGCGTACGTGATGTACACCTCCGGCTCCACCGGCACGCCCAAGGGCGTCGCCATCACGCACGAGGACATCCTGGGGCTGGCGCTGGACCACGTCTGGGACGGCGAGGCGCACCGGCGGGTGCTCTTCCACTCGCCCGCGGCCTTCGACCTGGCGACCTACGAGGTGTGGGTGCCGCTGCTGAACGGTGGCGAGGTCGTCGTCGCGCCGCCCGGCGAACTGGACATCCCCACCCTCGGTGCCGTGCTCGCACGGCACCGGGTGACCGCACTCTGGCTCACCGCCGGGCTGCTGCGGCTGGTCGCCGAGGAGGACCCGGGGTGCCTGGCCGGGCTCCGGGAGCTCTGGGCGGGCGGCGACGTGGTGCCCGCCGCGACGGTGCGCCGGCTGCGCGAGGCCTGCCCGGCGCTGGTGATCGTCGACGGCTACGGCCCGACCGAGGCGACCACCTTCATCACCTACCACCGGCTGGCCGCCACCGACCCGGTGCCCGACCCGATGCCGATCGGCCGGCCGTTCCAGGGGATGCGCTGCTACGTGCTGGACGAGTGGCTGCGGCCGGTCCCGGCGGGCAGCGTCGGCGAGTTGTACGCCGGCGGCATCGGACTGGCGCGCGGCTACGTCCGGCACCCGGGCCGCACGGCCGAGCGGTTCGTGGCGGACCCGTTCGCCGGCGACGCGGGGGCGCGGATGTACCGCACCGGGGACCTGGTGCGCTGGAACGCCGGCGGCGAGCTGGAGTTCGTCGGGCGGAGCGACGACCAGGTGAAGATCCGCGGCTTCCGGATCGAGCCGGGCGAGATCGAGTCCGCGCTGGCCGACTGCCCCGGTGTCGGCCAGGTGGCGGTGGACATCCGCACCGGGCCGCGCGGGGACAAGCGCATCGTCGCCTACCTGGTGGCGCAGACGCCGGGGCTGTCAGCGGACCTCGCGCCGGTGCGGTCCCACGCGGCCGCCACCCTGCCCTCCTACATGGTGCCCGCGGCCTTCGTGCGGCTCGACGCACTGCCGCTGACCGGCAACGGGAAGGTGGACCGCCGGGCGCTGCCCGTACCGGACTTCGGCGCGCTCGAGGCGGCCGGGCAGGCCCCGGCCACCGCGGCCGAGGCGACGCTGTGCGCGCTGTTCGCCGAGGTCCTCGGCCTCGGCTCGGTGGGCGCGGACGCCGGGTTCTTCGAGCTCGGCGGGGACAGCATCATGGCGATCCAGCTGGCCGGCCGGGCCAGGGCGGCCGGCCTGGTGTTCACGCCCCGGGAGGTCTTCGACCACCGCACGCCGGCCGCGCTGGCCCGGGTCTGCCGCACCGAGCCGGTGGAGCAGGCCCAGGAGCGCGACCCGGACGCCGGTGTCGGCCCGGTCCCGGCCACCCCGATCGTCCAGCGGCTGCGCGAACTCGGCGGCCCGATCGACGGTTACCACCAGTCGGTGGTGCTGCGCAGCCCGGCCGGACTGGACGAGCCGACGCTGCACCGGGCGGTGCAGTGCCTGCTGGACCGGCACGACGCGCTGCGGCTGCGGCTGGCCGACCGGGACGGCGGCTGGCAGCTGTCGGTCGCCCCGCGCGGCGAGGTGTCCGGCAAGGCGTGCGTGACCCGGGTCGACGTCGAACACGCTGTTGATGTCGAGCACGCTGTCGACGTCGAAGACGGTGGGGCCGCGCTGGCGGACCTGGTGCGCGAGGCCCGGGAGCGGGCCGCGCGCGAGCTGGCGCCGCAGGACGGTGCGCTGGTCCGGGTGGTGTGGCTGGACCGCGGACCCGACCTGCCGGGCCGGCTGGTGCTGGTGCTGCACCACCTCTGCGTGGACGGCGTCTCCTGGCGGATCCTGCTGCCCGAACTGGTCGCCGCGTACCAGGCGGAGAGCGCCGGCGCCGCGCCGTGCCTGGACCCGGTCGGCACCCCGCTCAAGGAGTGGGCCGAGCAGCTGGTGGCCGCCGCCGACGAGCCCGCGACGGTGGCCGAACTCGCATACTGGCAGCAGGCGTCGGCCGGTGACGATCCGCTGCTGGGCCGTGGTCGGCCGGACCCGGCGCGCGATGTCGTCGCCACCGAGGCCCGGCTGATCCGCACCCTGGCGCCCGAGCTGGCCGAGCCGCTGCTGACCACCGTGCCGGCCGCCTTCTACACCGGCGCCACCGAGGTACTGCTGGCCGGCCTGGCGCTGGCGGTGACCGACTGGCGCGGGCGGCACGGCCGCCCGGACGGCCCGGTCCGGGTGGACCTGGAGGGCCACGGCCGCGAAGGCGAGCGCTGCGGCGCCGACCTGACCCGCACGGTCGGCTGGTTCACCACGCTGTATCCGGTGCGGCTGGTCACGGACGCCGCGCAGACGGCCGGCACCTGGGCGGCGGGCCCGGCGACCGGCGCGCTGATCAAGCGGGTCAAGGAGCAGCTGCGGGCGGTGCCCGGGCACGGGCTGGGCTACGGCCTGCTGCGCCACCTCAACGCGCGGACCGGGCCGCTGCTCGCCGCCGCGCCGACCCCGCAGATCTGCTTCAACTACCTCGGCCGCACCGCCGGCCTCGGCCGCACGCCCGAGGCCGACTGGTCGGTGGCCGCCGAGGACGGCGCGTTCGCCGGCGGCGGCGATCCGCTGATGCCGCTCGGCCACCTGCTGGAGATCGACGCGGTCGCCCAGGAGGGGCCGCACGGAGCCGAGTTGAGCGTCAGCTGGCGCTGGCCGAGCGGACTGCTGGCGGAGCACGAGGTGGCGGACCTGGCCGACACCTGGCAGCGGGCGCTGGAGGTGCTGGTGCGCCATGGGCAGTCGCCGCAGGCGGGCGGGCACACCCCGTCCGACCTGGCGCTGGTGGAGCTGGCGCAGGAGGAGATCGAGGGCTTCGAGGCGGACTTCGCCGCCGACGCGGCCCGGGGCGACGAGTGGGACGAGGACGCATGGGGGACCGGCCGGTGAGCGAGAACGCGATCGAGGACATCCTGCCCGTCACGCCCGTCCAGGAAGGAATGATCTTCCACGCGCGGTACGACGAGAGCGCGGCCGACGTCTACACCGCGCAGTTCGTCTTCGAGCTGCACGGGCCGCTGGACGGAGCGGCGCTGCGGGCCGCCGCCGAGACCGTGGTCCGCCGCCACCCGGCGCTGCGCAGCGCGTTCCGCCAGCGCGCCACGGGTGAGTGGGTGCAGGTGGTGGCGGCGAACGCGCCGCTGCTCTGGCGGGAGCTGGACCTGAGCACGCTGCCCGAGGCGGAGCGCGCTGCGCGGCTGGAGCGGCTGCTGGCCGACGACCGTGCCCACCGCTTCGACCTCGGCCGGCCCCGGCTGGTCCGGTTCAGCCTGCTGCGGCTGGCCGCCGAGCGGCAGGTGCTGGTCCTGATGAACCACCACCTGGTGCTGGACGGCTGGTCCACCGCGCAGCTGATGGGCGAGCTGTTCAGGCTGTACGCACACGGCGGTGCGGGCGGTGCGGGCGGTGCGAGTGGTGCGAGTGGTGCGGGAGCTGCGGGCGGTGTGCTGCCCGCGGTCCGCCCGTACCGGGACTTCCTCGGCTGGCTGGGCCGACAGGACCGGCAGCGGGCGCTCGACGCCTGGCGCTCGGCGCTCGCCGGGGTCGAGGAACCCACGCTGCTGGCCGGGCAGCAGCACGCCGCCGTGGCCGAGCGGCCCGAGCGGGTCGAGCTGGAGTTCTCCGCCGAGCAGACGCAGGCGCTGCTGGACCTGGCCCGCAGCCACGGGCTGACCCTCAACTCGCTGGTGCAGGGCGCCTGGGGCATCCTGCTCGGCACCCTGACCGGTCGCTCGGACGTGCTGTTCGGCGCCGCCGTCTCCGGCCGTCCGGCGGAGCTCGCGGGGGCCGAGGAGATCGTCGGGCTGCTGATCAACACCGTCCCGGTCCGGGTGCGCCTGGACCGGAACGAGACGGTGGCCGAACTGCTCGCGACCGTGCAGGCCGAGCAGGCGGCGCTGACCCCCTACCACCACACCGCCCTCACCGACCTGCACGCCGCCACCGGCCTGGGTGCCCTCTTCGACACCCTGCTGGTCTTCGAGAACTACCCCGTGGACCTGGCGGCGCTGCGGCTGCCCGGCGGTCCGGCCGTCGCCGAGGTCCAGGTCCGGGACTCCGCCCACTACCCGCTGCGCCTGCTCGTGGTGCCGGGGAGCCGGCTGCGGATCACCCTCGACCACCGGCCCGACCTGCTCGACCGGGTGGCGGTGGAGCGGATCGCGCAGCGCCTGCACCGCCTGCTGCCGGCCATGGCGGCGGACCCGCGGCAGCCGGTCGCCCGACTGGACCTGCTCACGGCCGACGAGCGCGAGCGGGTGCTGGAGACCTGGAACAGCACCGCGCACCCGGTTCCCGACACCACGCTGCCCGAGCTGATCGAGCGGCAGGCCGCCCGCACCCCCGACGCGACGGCCCTGTACGGCCCCGACGGCAGCCGGACGTACGCGGAACTCAACGCCGGCGCCAACCGGTTGGCGCACCTGCTGGCCGAGCGGGGCGCGGGCCCGGAGACGACGGTCGGCGTCGCGCTGCCGCGTTCGCCGGACCTCGTGCTCGCGCTGCTGGCCGTGCTGAAGAGCGGTGCGGCCTACCTGCCGCTCGATCCCGACTACCCGCCCTCGCGCACCGCCGACCTGCTCGCCGACGCCGCGCCGCAGCTCGTGCTGACCAGCCGGGCACTGGCCGCCGCGGTGCCCGCCCACCTCCCGGCGCTGGTCCTGGATGACGAGCAGGTGCAGGCCGGGCTGCGCGCGCAGCCGCAGACCGACCCGGCCGCCGGCCGACCGCGCGGCGGCTCGCCGGCGTACGTCATCTACACCTCCGGCTCCACCGGCCGCCCCAAGGGCGTCGTGGTCGAGCACCGCGCGATCGTGAACCGGCTGCTCTGGATGCAGGACCGGTACCGGCTGGACGGCACCGACCGGGTGCTCCAGAAGACCCCGGCCGGGTTCGACGTGTCGGTGTGGGAGTTCTTCTGGCCGTTGATCAGCGGTGCGGCCGTGGTGGTCGCCCCGCCGGGCGTGCACCGCGAGCCCGACCGGCTGGCCCGGCTGATCGAGGACACCGGCGTGACCACCGCGCACTTCGTGCCCTCGATGCTGCGCGCCTTCGTGGACGAGCCGGCGGCCAAGGCCTGCACCAGCCTGCGCCGGGTCTTCGCCAGCGGCGAGGCGCTGCCCGCCGAGCTGGTCGGCGACTTCCACTCCGTCTGCGCCGCGCCGCTGGTCAACCTCTACGGGCCCACCGAGGCGGCGGTCGACGTCACGCACTGGAGCTGCCCCGCGCAGGGCACACCCGAGGCCGTGCCGATCGGGCGCCCGGTCTGGAACACCCGGATCCACGTCCTGGACGCGGCGCTGCGCCCGGTGCCCCCGGGTGTCGTCGGCGAGGTCTACCTGGCCGGCGTCCAGCTCGCGCGCGGCTACCTGGAGCGGCGCGGCCTGACGGCGGAACGTTTCGTCGCCGACCCGTACGGCCCGCCCGGCACCCGGATGTACCGCACCGGCGACCTCGGGGCCTGGGACCAGGACGGCTGCCTGCGCTACGCCGGCCGGACCGACCACCAGGTCAAGATCCGCGGGCAGCGGATCGAGCTGGGCGAGATCGAGGCGGTGCTGGGCCGCCACCCGGGCGTCGCCCAGGCGGCCGTGACCGCGCTGGACGCCCGGCTGACGGCGTACGTCCGGCCCGTGGGCCAGGGCGCGGGCAGCGACGGGGAGTTGGTCCCCGCGCTCCGGCAGTACCTCGCCGAGCAGCTGCCGGCCGGCTGGGTGCCGACCGCCTTCGTGCTGCTGGCGCAGTGGCCGCTGACGCCCAGCGGCAAGCTGGACCGCAAGGCGCTGCCGCGCCCGGGGTTCACCGCCTCCGCCGCGAGCCGCGCTCCGCGCAACCCGCAGGAGGAACTGCTCTGCGGGCTGTTCGCCGAGGTGCTCGGCCTGGACACGATCGGGATCGACGACGACTTCTTCGACCTGGGCGGGCACTCCCTGCTCGCCGGCCGGGTGATCAGTCGGATCCGCACCGCGCTGGATGTGGACCTGCCGCTCAGCGCCCTGTTCGAACACCCCACCGTGGCGCGCCTCGCCGAGGCCGCCGCCGCACAGTCCGGCATCCCCAAGCGCCCCGCCCTGCGCCGGATGCCGCGTCCCGAGGAGGACGAGTGATTCCGCTTTCGTACGGACAGCGCCGGCTCTGGTTCCTGAACCGCCTGGAGGGCGGCAGCGGTGCCTACAACATGCCGCTGGCGCTGCGGTTGACCGGTGCGCTGGATGTCGCTGCGCTGGGTGCGGCGTTGAACGATGTGGTGGAGCGGCACGAGAGCCTGCGCACGGTCTTTCCCGAGCGTGACGGCGAGCCGCGTCAGCGCATTCTTCCGATGGCCCGGGTGGCGCTGCCGCTGGTCGAACGAGACTGTACGGAAGACGAGTTGGCCGCGCAGTTGGCCGCCGAGGCGGGGTATGCGTTCGATCTGACCAGTGAGCTGCCGCTGCGTCCGGTGCTGTTCGCGTTGGCGCCCGAGGTGCACGTGCTGGTCCTGGTGCTGCACCATGTGGCGGGCGACGGCTGGTCGTTGGCGCCGTTGGCGCGGGATGTGTCGCGGGCTTATGCGGCGCGGGCGGCCGGCGGGGCCCCGGATTGGGAGCCGCTGCCGGTGCAGTATGCGGACTATGCGTTGTGGCAGCGTGAGTTGCTGGGCGAGGAGAGCGACCAGCAGAGTCTGATGATGCGTCAGGTCGATTTCTGGCGTGGTGCGTTGGCCGGTCTGCCGGATGAGGTGTCGCTGCCGGGGGACCGGTTGCGGCCGGCGGTGGCGGGGGGAGCGGGCGGGAGTGTGCCGTTCGCGCTGCCTGCCGGGGTGCATGCGGCGGTGGTGCGGCTGGCCCGGGAGTGCGGGGTGAGCGTCTTCATGGTGGTGCAGGCGGCGCTGGCCGCTCTGCTGGCCCGGCTGGGGGCGGGTGAGGACATCCCGATCGGCGCGCCGGTGGCGGGTCGCACGGATGAGGCGCTGGAGGAGGCGGTCGGGTTCTTCGTCAACACGCTGGTGCTGCGCACCGATGTGTCGGGTGACCCGACCTTCCGCGAGCTGCTCGGTCGGGTGCGGCGGGCCGACCTGGCCGCGTTCGCGCACCAGGACGTCCCGTTCGAGCGCCTGGTGGAGGAGTTGAACCCGCCGCGTTCGATGGGGCGGCATCCGTTGTTCCAGGTGATGCTGGCCTTCCAGGACACCGCGCTGCCCGAACTCGACCTGGCGGACCTGCGGGTGGCGGTCGAGCCGGTGGCGCGTTCGGCGGCGAAGTTCGACCTGTCGGTCGATGCGGCGGAGCGTTTCGAGGCCGGCGTGCCGGCGGGGATCGAGGGCTGTGTCGATTACGCCGGTGAGCTGTACGACCGGGAGACGGCGGTTGCGTTCGCCGGTCGGCTGGCCACGTTTCTGGCCGCGGTGGCTGCCGAACCGGATTGCCGTATCGGTCATTTCGAGTTGGTTACCGGTGATGAGCGTGAGTTGGTGTTGCGTCGGTGGAATGACACGGTGCGTGCGGTGCCGGAGGGGTTGATCCATGAGCATTTCGAGCGGCAGGTGGAGTTGGCGCCGGATGCGGTGGCGGTGGCTTGTGAGGGTGTGGAGTTGTCGTATGGGGAGGTGAATGGGCGGGCGAATCGGTTGGCGCGGTTGTTGATTGAGCGTGGTGCGGGTCCGGAGCGGTTCGTGGCGTTGGCGTTGCCGCGTAGTGAGTTGATGTTGGTGGCGTTGCTGGCGGTGTTGAAGTCGGGTGCGGGGTATCTGCCGGTGGATCCGGAGTATCCGGCTGACCGGATCGCCTACATGTTGGAGGATGCCGAGCCGGCGCTGGTGGTGACGGTCGCGGCGGTGGCGGGCGGGTTGGCGCTGGGTGACCAGGCGGTTGTGGTGGTGGATGAGCCCGGTGTTGGGGCGGAGTTGGCGCAGTGGTCGGACGCTGATGTCGAGGACTTCGAGCGGGCCGTGCCGTTGGTGGCGGATCATCCGGCGTATCTGATCTATACGTCGGGTTCGACGGGTCGTCCGAAGGGTGTGGTGATCGCGCATCGTGGTATTCCGGGTCTCGCGCACGCGAAGGTGGAGTGGTATGCGACGACGTCGGAGAGTCGGGTGCTGCAGTTCTCGTCGTTGAGTTTTGACAGTCATGTCTCCGAGGTGTGGTCGGCGCTGTTGGGTGGTGGGCGTCTGGTGGTTGCTCCGTTGGAGCGGATGATGCCGGGGGAGCCGTTGGTGGAGTTGGTGGCGGAGCAGGGGATCACGCATATCGATCTGCCGCCGGCTGGTCTGGCGGTGATGCCGGAGGGTTCGTTGCCCGAGGGTGGGACGTTGATCGTCGGTGGTGAGGCGAGTTCGCCGGCGTTGGTGGAGCGGTGGTATCGCAACCGTCGGATGATCAATTCGTATGGGCCGACCGAGGCGACGGTGTGCGCGAGTATGAGTGATCCGATCTCGAGTGCGGCGATTCCGCCGATCGGGCGGCCGGTGTGGAACAAGCGGGTGTATGTGCTGGATGGGGGTCTGCGGTTGGTGCCGCCGGGTGTGGTGGGTGAGTTGTATGTGGCGGGGGAGGGTCTGGCGCGGGGGTATCTGGGTCGGCCTGGTCTGACGGCGGAGCGGTTTGTGGCGTGTCCGTTCGGTGTTGGTGAGCGGATGTATCGCACGGGTGACTTGGTGCGGTGGGGTGCGGATGGGCAGTTGGTGTTCCTGGGTCGGGCGGACAGTCAGGTGAAGGTGCGGGGTTTCCGGATCGAGTTGGGGGAGGTGGAGGCGGCGATCGACGCGCTGCCGGGGGTGGCGCAGGCTGTGGTGCTGTTGCATGAGGGTGCGGTGGGTGATCGGCGGCTGGTGGCGTATGTGGTCAGTTCGACGCAGAGCGCTGCCGGGTTGCGGGAGTTGTTGGGCCGGGTGCTGCCGGATTACATGGTTCCGTCGGCGTTCGTGTTGCTGGATGCGTTGCCGTTGATGCCGAACGGGAAGGTGGACCGGCGGGCGCTGCCGGAGCCGGAGTTCGCGGCTGCGGTCGTGGGGCGGGGTCCGCGTTCGCCGCGCGAGGAGATCCTCTGCGGGCTGTTCGCCGAGGTGCTCGGCGTTCAGCTGGTGGGGATCGATGACGGTTTCTTCGAGTTGGGCGGGCACTCGCTGCTGGCGACGCGGTTGGCGAGCCGGGTGCGTTCGGTGCTCGGGGTCGAACTGCCGCTGCGCGTGCTCTTCGAGGCCCCGACGGTGGCGGGGTTGTCGGTGGCGTTGGCAGGCGAGGAGGCGAGTGAGCGGCCCGCGTTGCGGCCGATGGCGCGCCCCGAGCAGCTGCCGGTCTCCTTCGCGCAGCGGCGGCTCTGGTTCCTCAACCGCCTCGAACCGGCGAGCGGCGCCTACAACATGCCGCTGGTCCTGCGGTTGACCGGTGCACTGGACACCGCCGCGCTGGCTGCCGCGCTGAACGACGTGGTGGAGCGGCACGAGAGCCTGCGCACCGTCTTCCCCGAGCGCGATGGTGAGCCGCGTCAGCAGATCCTGCCGATGGCCCGGGTGGCGCTGTCGCTGGCCGAACAGGACTGCACCGAGCAGGAGTTGGCCGCGCGGATGGCCGCCGAGGCGGGGTGCGCCTTCGACCTCACCAGTGAACTGCCGCTGCGTCCGGTGCTGTTCGCGCTGGCGCCCGAGGTGCACGTGCTGGTCCTGGTGCTGCACCACGTGGCGGGCGACGGCTGGTCGCTGGCCCCGCTGGCGCGCGACGTCTCGACCGCGTACGCCGCCCGGGTCACCGGTACGGCCCCCGCCTGGCAGCCGCTGCCGGTGCAGTACGCGGACTACGCCTTGTGGCAGCGTGAGTTGCTGGGCGAGGAGAGCGACCCGCAGAGTCTGATGACACGTCAGATTGATTTCTGGCGTGGTGCGTTGGCCGGTCTGCCGGATGAGGTGTCGCTGCCGGGTGACCGGGTGCGGCCGCCGGTCGCCGGGGGAGCGGGCGGGAGTGTGCCGTTCGCGGTGCCCGCCGGGGTGCATGCGGCGGTGGTGCGGCTGGCCCGGGAGTGCGGGGCGAGCGTCTTCATGGTGGTGCAGGCGGCGCTGGCCGCTCTGCTGGCCCGGCTGGGGGCGGGTGAGGACATCCCGATCGGCTCCCCGGTAGCCGGCCGCACCGACGAGGCGCTGGAGGACGCCGTCGGCTTCTTCGTCAACACCCTTGTCCTGCGCACCGATGTCTCGGGCGACCCGACCTTCCGCGAGCTGCTCGGTCGGGTGCGGCAGGCCGACCTGGCCGCGTTCGCGCACCAGGACGTCCCGTTCGAGCGCCTGGTGGAGGAGTTGAACCCGCCGCGTTCGATGGGGCGGCATCCGCTGTTCCAGGTGATGCTGGCCTTCCAGAACACCGCGCTGCCCGAACTCGACCTGGCGGACCTGCGGGTGGCGGTCGAGCCGGTGGCGCGCTGGGCGGCGAAGTTCGACCTGTCGGTCGATGCGGCGGAGCGTTTCGAGGCCGGCGTCCCCTCAGGGATCGAGGGTTGCGTCGAGTACGCCGGCGAGCTGTACGACCAGGAGACGGCGGCTGCCTTCGCGGGCCGGCTGGCCGGCTTCCTGGCCGAGCTGACCGCCGAACCGGACCACAGCATCGGGCGGTTCGACCTCACCACCGAAGCCGAACGCCGCCTGGTCCGCGACGAGTGGAACGACACCGCGCACCCCGTCCCGGCCGGCACCCTGCCGTCCGTCATCGAGGCCCAGGCCGACCGCACCCCCGAGGCGCCGGCCCTGCTGTTCGGCGACACGGTGCTCAGCCACCGCGAGCTGTCGGCGCGGGCGAACCGCCTGGCCCGCCACCTGGTCGGCCTCGGCGCCGGCCCCGAGCGCACCGTGGCCGTCGTCCTGCCGCGCTCGCCCGAGCTGGTGGTCGCGCTGCTCGCGGTGCTGAAGTCGGGTGCGGCCTACCTGCCGGTCGACCCCGACTACCCGGCCGACCGGATCGCCTACATGCTGCGGGATTCCGCGCCGGTGGCCGTCCTCACCTGCCGCGAGCTGGTCGGCGCCCTGCCGGCCGGCGTCCTACCGGCCGGGGTCCGCCCGCTCGTGCTGGACGACCCGGCCGAGGCCGCCGCACACGCGCACCACCAGGACCACCACCTCGGCGACCAGGAGCGGACCGCGCCGCTGCTGCCCGCCCACCCCGCCTACCTGATCTACACCTCCGGCTCCACCGGCCGTCCCAAGGGCGTCGCCGTCCCGCACGACGCGATCGTCAACCGCCTGCACTGGATGCGCGACCAGTACGGCGTCGGCCCCGGCGACCGGGTGCTGCAGAAGACCCCGTCGAGTTTCGACGTCTCGGTCTGGGAGTTCTTCCTGCCGCTGCTCTCCGGCGCCGCCCTGGTGGTGGCCCCGCCCGGCGCCCACCGCGAGCCGGCCGGGCTCGCCGCCGAGATCCGGCGGCACGGCGTCACCATCGTCCACTTCGTGCCGTCGATGCTGCACGCCTTCGTCGCCGAGCCCGCCGCCGCCGGCTGCACCAGCCTGCGGCACGTGGTGTGCAGCGGAGAGGCGCTCTCCACCGACCTGCTGTCCCGCTACCGCCACCTGCTGGGCGCCGAACTCCACAACCTCTACGGCCCGACCGAGGCGGCCGTCGACGTCACCTACCACCGGGCGGCGGCAGACGAGAGCGGCAGCACCGTGCCGATCGGCCGGCCGGTGTGGAACACCCAGGTCTTCGTCCTGGACCGCGAGCTGCGGCCGCTGCCGCCCGGCGTGCCCGGCGAGCTCTACCTGGCCGGTGACCAGCTCGCCCGTGGCTACGCCGGCCGGCCCGCCCTGACCGCCGAGCGGTTCGTCGCCAACCCGTTCACGCCCGGCGCCCGGATGTACCGCACCGGCGACCTCGTGCGCTGGAACCGGGACGGCGCCCTGGTCTTCCTCGGCCGCGCCGACCACCAGGTGAAGCTGCGCGGCCTGCGCATCGAACTGGACGAGATCGCGACCGTGCTCGCCGGTGCCCCCGGCGTCTCCTGGGCGACCGCCCTGGTGCACGAGCGCGCCGAGGGCGACCAGTTCCTCGCCGCGTACCTGGTCTCCGACGGCAGCTGCGCCGAGGCGGCACTGCGGGCGCACCTGGCCGCCGCGCTGCCGGAGTACATGGTGCCGTCGGTCTTCGTGCCGATCGACGAGGTGCCGCTGTCACCCAGCGGCAAGCTGGACCGCAAGGCGCTGCCCGTGCCCACCCCGGTGGCCGGCACCCCGCACCGGGCGCCCGGCTCCGCGACGGAGGAGATCCTCTGCGGCGTCTTCGCCGACCTGCTCGGACTCGACACCGTGGGCGTGGACGACAACTTCTTCGAGCTCGGCGGCCACTCGCTGCTCGCCACCCGACTGATCAGCCGCATCCGCAGTGTTCTCGGCGCCGAAGTCAGCCTCCGCACCCTCTTCGAAGCCCCCACCGTCGCCACCCTCGCCACCCGCCTCACCCGGGACGCCACCACCCGCCCGGCCCTGACCGCCGGCCCCCGCCCCGAGACCGTCCCGCTCTCCTTCGCCCAGCAACGCCTCTGGTTCCTCTCCGAGTTGGAAGGCCCCAGCGCCACCTACAACATCCCCGCCGCACTCCGCCTCACCGGCGCCCTCGACCGCGACGCCCTGCACGCCGCGCTCAACGACGTCGTCACCCGCCACGAAGTCCTCCGCACCAGCTACCCGTTCGCCAACGGGCAGCCCCGGCAGGAGATCCTGGCGCCTTCGATCGTCGACCTGCCGCTGACCACCATCGACACCACCCCCGCCGCACTGGCCGAGGACCTCGCTGCCGAGGCCAACCGCGGGTTCGACCTGAGCGCCGAACTCCCGCTGCGTGCCACGCTCTTCGCCATCGACGCGGAAGCGCACATCCTGCTGCTGACGTTGCATCACATCGCCGGCGACGGCTGGTCACTGGGCCCGCTGGCCGGTGACCTCTCCACCGCCTACAGCGCACGCCGCGAGGGCCACGCCCCCGGCTGGCAGCCGCTGCCGATCCAGTACGCCGACTACACCCTCTGGCAGCGCCGGCTGTTCGGCGACGCCGCCGACCCGACCGGCCGCCTGAGTGAGCAACTGGACTACTGGCGCCAGGCGTTGGCCGACCTGCCAGACCAGCTCACGCTCCCCGTCGACCGCCCCCGCCCGGCCGTCGCCACCCACCAGGGCGCCACCGTCTCCATCACTGTCCCCGCCACCACCCACCAGCGGCTCGCCCGGCTCACCCGCGCCCACGGCGCCACCCTCTTCATGGGCCTGAACGCCGCCCTCGCCACCCTCCTCTCCCGCCTCGGTGCGGGCACCGACATCCCCATCGGCACGCCCATCGCCGGACGCACCGACGAAGCCGTGAACGACCTCATCGGGTTCTTCGTCAACACCCTCGTCACCCGCACCGACCTGAGCGGCAACCCGACCTTCGGCGACCTGCTCCAGCAGACCCGCGACACCCTGCTGGCCGCCTACAGCCACCAGGAACTCCCCTTCGACCACCTCGTCGATGCTCTGAACCCCACCCGCTCCCTCGCCCGCCACCCCCTCTTCCAGACCCTCCTCACCCTCCAGAACACCACCGTCCCGAGCCTCGAACTCACCGGGCTCACCGCCCGGCCCGAGGCCCTCGGCGGCACCGCGACCGCCAAGTTCGACCTCGCCTTCGACCTCTCGGAACAGTTCGACCCCGAGACGGGTCCCGCCGGCCTCACCGGCACCCTCACCTACGCCACCGACCTCTTCGACCACGAAACCGCCGCGCTGCTCGCCCGCCGCTTCACCGACCTGCTGCACACGCTCACCGCCACGCCCGACCGCCCGGTCACTGGCGCCGACATCCTGATGGCCGACGAGCGCCGGACGCTGCTGGGGAGTTGGCAGGACACCGCCCGCGAGGTGCCCGAGGCCACGGTGCCCGAGCTGTTCCAGGCCCAGGCCGCCCGCACGCCCGACGCGGTCGCGGTGGTCTTCGACGGCACCGAGCTGACCTATCGTCAGCTGAATGACCGAGCGAACCAGTTGGCCCGGCTGCTGGTGGTGGAGCACGAGGTGCGGGCGGAGGCGCTGGTCGCGATCGCGCTGGACCGGTCCGCCGACCTGGTGGTCACGCTGCTGGCCGTCCTCAAGGCCGGCGGAGCGTATCTGCCGATCGACCCGGACTACCCGGCCGCCCGCATCGCGCACACGCTCACCGACGCCGCACCCATCCTGACGATCACCCGGCGGAACACCCTGCCGGACACCGAGGGGCCGCTGCTGGCCCTGGACGACCCGCGCACCGTGGCCGCGCTGGCGCAGACCGGGAGCCACGACCTCACGGACGCCGAGCGCCGCTGCCCGCCGGACCCCGCGCATCCCGCGTACGTCATCTACACCTCGGGCTCCACCGGCCGGCCCAAGGGCGTCGTGGTGCCGCACCGGGGCCTGACCAACTTCCTGACCGACATGGGCACCCGGTTCCCGCTGGCCGGACAGGACCGGTGGTTGGCGGTCACCACCATCGCGTTCGACATCGCCGCACTGGAGCTGTACCTGCCGCTGATCAGCGGCGCCCGCGTCGTCCTGGCCGACCGCCCGACCGTGCTCGACCCCGCCGCGCTCACCGCTCTGCTGCACAACTCCGGCGCCAGCATCATGCAGGCCACCCCCGCGCTCTGGCAGGCGCTGCTGGCTCAGTCGGCCGTCGACTCAACCAGCCTTCCCTCGCTGCGAGTTCTGGTCGGCGGCGAAGCGCTGCCCGCCCCGCTGGCCGGCGCCCTGCGCCCGATCGGCGAGACCACCAACCTCTACGGCCCCACCGAGACCACGATCTGGTCCACCACGCACCGACTCGACCAGCCACTGATCACGGGCAACCCCGCCATCGGCCGGCCCATCAGCAACACCCGCGCCTACCTGCTGGACAGTTCGCTGCGCCCGGTCCCCACCGGCGTGGCCGGTGACCTCTACCTCGCCGGCCACGGCCTGGCCCGCGGCTACCTCAATCGACCCGCCCTCACCGCCGAACGCTTCGTCGCCTGCCCCTTCGGCGCACCGGGTGACCTCATGTACCGCACCGGCGACCTCGCCCGTTGGCGGGCGGACGGCACGCTCGACTACCTCGGACGCACCGACCACCAGGTCAAGATCCGCGGCTTCCGCGTCGAGCTCGGCGACATCGAAGCCGCCCTCACCACCCACCCGACCGTCACCCAGGCGACCGTCATCCTCCGCGAGGACACCCCCGGGGACACCCGAGTCGTCGGCTACGTCACCGGCGCCACGCAAGCCGACCCGGCCGAACTCCGGTCACACATACGGCAGATGCTGCCCGACCACATGGTCCCCTCGGCCATCGTCGTGCTGGCCGCCTTCCCGCTGACCGACAACGGCAAGCTCGACCGCAAGGCGCTCCCCGCGCCCGACTACGCCAGTGGCGGTGGGCGCGCGCCCGCGACCGCGCAGCAGGAGATCCTCTGCGGTGTCTTCGCCGACGTGCTCGGCCTGGACACGATCGGGATCGACGACAGCTTCTTCGAGCTGGGCGGACACTCGCTGCTGGCCACGCGGTTGGCGAGCCGGGTGCGTTCGGTGCTCGGGGTCGAACTGCCGCTGCGCGTGCTCTTCGAGGCGCCGACCGTCGCCGCCCTGGCCAGGGCCCTGGAGGGCGAGCAGGCCAGCGCCCGACCGGCGTTGCGGCCGATGGCGCGTCCCGAACACCTGCCGGTCTCCTTTGCCCAGCGGCGGCTCTGGTTCCTCAACCGGCTCGCCCCGGACAGCGGCGCCTACAACATGCCGCTGGCGCTGCGGCTGACCGGAAAGCTGGACCGTTCCGCGCTGCTCGCGGCGCTGGCGGACGTGGTGGAGCGGCACGAGAGCCTGCGCACGGTCTTCCCCGAGCACGACGGCGAGCCGGAGCAGGCGGTGCGAAGCGCCGCCGCGGCCGCGGTCCCGCTGGACGTTCGGGAGATCGGCGCGGCGGAGCTGCCGGCCGCGCTGCACGCGGCCGTCCGCCAGGGCTTCGACCTCTCGGCCGAACTCCCGTTGCGAGTCCACCTGTTCGGCCTCGACGCGGACGTCAGCGTGCTGCTGCTGGTGCTGCACCACGTGGCCGGTGACGGCTGGTCGCTGGCCCCGCTGGCGCGCGATGTCTCGACCGCCTACGCCGCCAGGGCCACCGGCACGGCCCCCGCCTGGCAGCCGCTGCCGGTCCAGTACGCGGACTACGCCCTGTGGCAGCGCGGACTGCTCGGCGAGGAGTCCGACCCGGAGAGCGTGTTGGCCCGCCAGACCGACTACTGGCGCCAGGCCCTGGCCGGCCTGCCCGACGAGGTGACCCTGCCCGGCGACCGCCTGCGACCCGCCACCACCGAAGGCGGCGGCGCCAGCGTGCCGTTCACCCTGCCCGCCCCGGCACACGCGTCCCTGGTGCGACTCGCTCGCGAGAGCGGCGCGAGCGTCTTCATGGTGGTGCAGGCGGCGCTGGCCGGCCTGTTGGCCCGGCTCGGCGCCGGCGAGGACATCCCGATCGGCTCCCCGATCGCCGGCCGCACCGACGAGGCGCTGGAGGACGTCGTCGGCTTCTTCGCCAACACCCTCGTCCTGCGGACCGACGCCTCCGGCGACCCCACCTTCCGCGAACTCGTGGCCCGGGTGCGGGACACCGACCTCACCGCCTTCGCCCACCAGGACCTCCCCTTCGAACGCCTGGTGGAGGCAGTCAACCCGCCGCGCTCGGCGGGCCGCCACCCGCTCTTCCAGATCATGCTGGCGTTCCAGAACACCGCCCTGCCCACCCTCGGCCTACCTCAACTCGAGGTTGCGGCAGAGCCTCTGGACCGCGCCGACGCGAAGTTCGACCTCTCGCTGGACATCACGGAAGGCTTTGAAGCCGGCATCCCCGCAGGCCTCTACGGCTGCCTCGACTACTCCACCGACCTCTACGACCGGGACACCGCCACCGCCTTCGTCGGTCGGCTGGTCGCTTTCCTGGCTGCGGTGGCTGCCGAACCGGATTGCCGTGTCGGCCACTTCGAGCTGGTGACCGGTGATGAGCGTGAGTTGGTGTTGCGTCGGTGGAATGACACGGTGCGTGCGGTGCCGGAGGGGTTGATTCATGAGCATTTCGAGCGGCAGGTGGAGTTGGCGCCGGATGCGGTGGCGGTGGCTTGTGAGGGTGTGGAGTTGTCGTATGGGGAGGTGAATGGGCGGGCGAATCGGTTGGCGCGGTTGTTGATTGAGCGTGGTGCGGGTCCGGAGCGGTTCGTGGCGTTGGCGTTGCCGCGTAGTGAGTTGATGTTGGTGGCGTTGCTGGCGGTGTTGAAGTCGGGTGCGGGGTATCTGCCGGTGGATCCGGAGTATCCGGCTGACCGGATCGCCTACATGTTGGAGGATGCCGAGCCGGCGCTGGTGCTGACGGTTGCGGCGGTGGCCGACCGGCTGCCTCTGGGGGAGCGCACGGTGCTGGTGCTGGACCGGGACGAGGTCCGGGCCGGCCTGGCGGCGCAGGTCGAGACCGACGTCGAGGACGTCGAGCGGGCCGTGCCGTTGGTGGCGGATCATCCGGCGTATCTGATCTATACGTCGGGTTCGACGGGTCGTCCGAAGGGTGTGGTGATCGCGCATCGTGGTATTCCGGGTCTCGCGCACGCGAAGGTGGAGTGGTATGCGACGACGTCGGAGAGTCGGGTGCTGCAGTTCTCGTCGTTGAGTTTTGACAGTCATGTCTCCGAGGTGTGGTCGGCGCTGTTGGGTGGTGGGCGTCTGGTGGTTGCTCCGTTGGAGCGGATGATGCCGGGGGAGCCGTTGGTGGAGTTGGTGGCGGAGCAGGGGATCACGCATATCGATCTGCCGCCGGCTGGTTTGGCGGTGATGCCGGAGGGTTCGTTGCCCGAGGGTGGGACGTTGATTGTTGGTGGTGAGGCGAGTTCGCCGGCGTTGGTGGAGCGGTGGTATCGCAACCGTCGGATGATCAATTCGTATGGGCCGACCGAGGCGACGGTGTGCGCGAGTATGAGTGATCCGATCTCGAGTGCGGCGATTCCGCCGATCGGGCGGCCGGTGTGGAACAAGCGGGTGTATGTGCTGGATGGGGGTCTGCGGTTGGTGCCGCCGGGTGTGGTGGGTGAGTTGTATGTGGCGGGGGAGGGTCTGGCGCGGGGGTATCTGGGTCGGCCTGGTCTGACGGCTGAGCGGTTCGTCGCCGACCCGTTCACCCCTGGCGCTCGCATGTACCGCACGGGTGACTTGGTGCGGTGGGGTGCGGATGGGCAGTTGGTGTTCCTGGGTCGGGCGGACAGTCAGGTGAAGGTGCGGGGTTTCCGGATCGAGTTGGGGGAGGTGGAGGCCGCGATCGATGCGCTGCCGGGGGTGGCGCAGGCGGTGGTGCTGTTGCATGAGGGTGCGGTGGGTGATCGGCGGCTGGTGGCGTATGTGGTCAGTGCGATGGAGTCTGCTGCCGGGTTGCGGGAGTTGTTGGGCCGGGTGCTGCCGGACTACATGGTTCCGTCGGCGTTCGTGGTGTTGGACGCGTTGCCGTTGATGCCGAACGGGAAGGTGGACCGGCGGGCGTTGCCGGAACCGGAGTTCGCGGCTGCGGTCGTGGGGCGGGGTCCGCGTTCGCCGCGCGAGGAGATTCTCTGCGGGCTGTTCGCCGAGGTACTGGGCGTCGAGTCGCTCGGAATCGATGACGGTTTCTTCGAGTTGGGCGGGCACTCGCTGCTGGCGACGCGGTTGGCGAGCCGGGTGCGTTCGGTGCTCGGGGTCGAACTGCCGCTGCGCGTGTTCTTCGAGGCGCCGACCGTCGCCGCCCTGGCCACGGCCCTGGAAGGCGAGCAGGCCAGCGCCCGACCGGCGTTGCGGCCGATGGCGCGTCCCGAACGGCTGCCGGTCTCCTTCGCGCAGCGGCGGCTCTGGTTCCTCAACCGCCTCGAACCGGCCAGTGGCGCCTACAACATGCCGCTGGTCCTGCGGTTGACCGGCGCACTGGACACCGCCGCGCTGGCTGCCGCGCTGAACGACGTGCTGGAGCGGCACGAGAGCCTGCGCACCGTCTTCCCCGAACGCGATGGTGAGCCTGAGCAGGTGGTCCGCCCGGCGGAGGCGGCGAGGATCGAGCTGCCCGTCACCGACCTGCGCGGCAGCGAGGTGCCCGGCGCCGCGTTGGACGGGGCGGTGGCTTCGGAGACGACCCGTCCGTTCGACGTGACGACGCAGGTTCCGCTGCGGGCCGGGGTGTTCCGGACCGCCGACGACGAGCACGTGCTGCTCCTGGTGGCCCACCACATCGTCAGCGACGGCTGGTCGACCGCTCCGCTGGTGCGCGACCTCACCGCCGCCTACACGGCCCGCCACGCGGGCGCCGCCCCGCACTGGGGCGAACTCCCGGTCCAGTACGCGGACTACACGCTGTGGCAGCGCGAGCTGCTCGGCGACGAATCCGACCCGGAGAGTCTGACGGCCCGTCAAGTCACCTACTGGCGGCAGCAGCTCGACGGCCTGCCGGACGAACTGCCGTTGCCGGCGGACCGCCCGCGCCCGGCGTTCCCGAGCGGTGCGGGCGGCACGGTTCCGGTGTGGATCGAGGCCGAACTGCACGCGCGGATCGTCGAACTGGCCCGCCGGACGCACACCACCGTCTTCATGGTCCTGCAAGCCGCGTTGGCCGGCTGGCTGAGCGCACTGGGCGGCGGCGAGGACGTCCCGATCGGCACCCCGGTGGCCGGCCGCACCGACGAGGCGGTCCACGACCTGGTGGGGTTCTTCGTGAACACGCTGGTGCTGCGCACCGATGTGTCGGGCGACCCGACCTTCGGGGAACTGCTCGGCCGGGTGCGGGAGTCCGACCTGACGGCCTTCGCGCACCAGGACCTCCCGTTCGAGCGGCTGGTGGAGGTGCTGAACCCGCCGCGGGTCATGGCACGGCACCCGCTCTTCCAGGTGATGCTCGCGCTGCAGAACACCGCGTCGGCTCGGATCGAGCTCGACGGCCTGACGGCCACCCCGGTCCCGGTGACCGGCGCGGCGGCGAAGTTCGACCTGTCGCTGACCCTCGCCGAGCGCTACGGCGACGGGGGCCAGGCCCTCGGTCTCGACGGTGAACTCGACTACTCGGCAGACCTGTTCGACCGTGAGTCGGTGGAGTTCCTGGCGGTCTCGTTCGCGCGGTTCCTGGGTTCGGTGGTGGCCGGGCCGGATCGGCGGGTCGGTGGGGTGGAGCTGCTGTCGGCGCGGGCACGTGCCGAGCTGCTCCGGCGGGGTGCGGGCGCGGTGGTGGCGGTGCCGAAGGGGGAGTCGCTGGGGTCGCTCTTCCTGGCCCGGGCGGCTGCCGCGCCGGCCGCGGTTGCTCTGGTCGGCGCGGGTGTCGGCGCGGGTGTCGAGCTCTCATTCGGTGAACTGGCCGACCAAGCACGCGCGTTGGCCGGACGTCTGCTGGCGCGGGGCGTGCGGCCCGGTTCGCTGGTGGGGCTGCTGGTGCCGCGCTCGGCCGACTGGGTGGTCGCCCAGATCGCGGTCGCGCTGACCGGCGCCGCGTGGCTGCCGCTGGACCCGGGCCTGCCCCCGGGGCGGATCGCCGCGGTGCTGGGCGAGGCGGCCGTCGCGCTGGTGGTCGCGGTGGACGCGACGGTGGAGCTGCTGCCCCCGGGCCTGCCCCACCTCGTCCTCGGCGAGGACACCACGGTCGGGCCTTCGCCGGTCACGGCCGCGCCGGTGTCGGGTGATCAGGCGGCGTACGTCATCTACACCTCCGGTTCGACGGGTCGCCCGAAGGGTGTCGTGGCCTGCCAGCGCGGCGCGGTGAACCACATGGCGTGGATGGCCGAGCGCTTCCCGATCGGCGTGGGCGACCGCGTGCTGGCCCGTACCTCCCCGGGCTTCGACGCCGCTGTCTGGGAGACCTGGCTGCCCCTGCTCACCGGCGCGGCCGTGGCCGTGCTCGACGACGAGCGCGCCAAGGACCCGGCCCTGCTGCTGCGTGAACTGGCCGCCATGCGGGTGACCGTGGCGCAGTTCGTGCCCACCCTGCTCGCCGCGCTGCTGGAGGCGCCGGAGGCCAGGGGGCTCTCGGGGCTGCGGCAGGTGTTCGTCGGTGGCGAGGCTTTCCCCGCCCGCCTCGCCGACCGGGTGCGGCAGGTCTGGGGCGTCGATCCGGTCAACCTCTACGGGCCGACCGAGACCACGATCCAGATCACCGCCGGCACGCCCGCCGGCTCGTCCGGTGACCTGGTCCCGATCGGCCGCCCGGTCTGGAACGCGGGTCTGTACGTCCTGGACGCCGGCCTGCGTCTGGTCCCCCCGGGCGTGGTGGGCGAGTTGTACGTGGCGGGCGAGAGCCTGGCGCGCGGCTACCTCGGCCGGCCCGGTCTGACGGCGGAGCGTTTCGTGGCCTGCCCGTTCACCCCCGGTACCCGCATGTACCGCACCGGCGACCTGGTGCGCTGGGGCGCCGACGGGCAGCTGGTCTTCGTCGGCCGGGCCGACAACCAGCTGAAGGTGCGCGGCTTCCGCATCGAACCGGGCGAGATCGAGACCGTGCTGACCGCGCACCCCGGCATCAGTCGCGCCGCCGTGGTGACGCGTGAGGTCGCGGCCGGGGATCAGCGCCTGGTGGCCTACGTCGTCCCGGCCGGTCACGGGTTCGACCCGGCGGAGCTGCGTGCCCACGCGGCGGCGGTGCTGCCCGGCTACATGCACCCCTCGGCATTCGTGCCGCTGGACGCGCTCCCGCTGACCCGGAACGGCAAGCTCGACACCCGGGCCCTCCCCGCCCTGGGCATCGAACGGGCGGCCCCGGCCAGGGTGCCGGCCGATCCGCGGGAGATGGTGCTCTGCGCCCTCTTCGCCGATCTGCTCGGCGTGCCGGAGGTCGGCCCGGACGATGACTTCTTCACCCTCGGCGGCCACTCCCTGCTGGCCGTCCGGCTGATGAGCGCCGTCCAGGAGACGTTCGGTGTGCGGCTCGACCTGCGCGCGCTCTTCGAGACGCCGACCGCGGCGGGGCTCAGCGCCCGGCTCGGCGAGCAGCCGGACGTCGTGCAATCGGACGACGTGAACTCGGACGGCGGGCAGGCGGACGGGGATCTGCTCGACGTGCTGTTGCCGCTGCGCGCCCGTGGCACCGAGGCACCGCTGTTCTGCGTGCACCCGGTGCTCGGCCTCAGCTGGGGCTACGCGGCCCTGCTGCGCCGGCTGGACCCGCGGCGACCGCTGTACGGGCTCCAGGCGAGCGGCATCCGCCGGCCGGACGCCCGCCCGGCGTCCATCAGGGCGATGGCGCGGGACTACGTCGCGCGGATCCGCGAGGTGCAGCCCGCCGGCCCGTACCACCTGCTCGGTTGGTCACTGGGCGGCACCGTCGCTCACGCCATGGCCGAACTGCTCCAGCGGGACGGCGAGCGGGTGGCCTTCCTGGCGCTGCTCGACTCCTACCCGGTCGCCGTCGCGCAGGATCCGGAAGCCCTCGACGCGGAGGCTGAGCAGGAGGTGCTGGGCGCGCTGCTGCCCGGCGCGGGGCCCGCCGTGCGCGAGTTGGTGGAGCAGGGCGCCGATCGGCAGCGGATCCTGGCCCTGCTGCGCGAGGAGAACGCGCGGCGGCTGCAGGTGGACGAGCAGGTGGTGGGTGCACTGCTGGACACCGCGGTGCACAGCAGCCGCCTGGTGCTCGACCACGTGCCCGGCACGGTGGACGGCGACCTCGTCTTCGTCACGGCGACCGGCGGCCGACCCGCCGACGCGCCGACCGCGCGCGCTGCCTGGCAGGCGCACCTGACCGGCGAGATCCACGAGTACCGCGTCGACTGCCGGCACGCCGAACTGCTCGGCCCCCAGGGCCTGGCCGGGCTCGGCCGGATGCTCACCGAGAGGCTCGGCCATGACGCGTGACCTGACCGACCAGGAGTTGACCGACAGTCACACACCCGACCAGGGAACACCCGACCAGGGAACAGCGGACCCGGCAGCGGGTGCGGGTGCAGGCGGTGGCAGACGGGGCATGGGGCGGCTGCCGGCCGAACGGAACGTCCGCTGGTTCCTGCTGGGACAGCTCGTCTCGGTGCTCGGGGACACGATGCTCTGGCTGGTGGCCGGGATCTGGGTCAAGGAGCTGACCGGGAGCAACTCGGCGGCCGCGCTCACCTTCTTCCTGGTGATCGTCGGCACGCTCTGCGCCCCGGTCGGCGGCATGGTCGCCGACCGCTACCGCCGGCGCCGGCTGCTCCTGGTGCTCAACCTGGCGACCGCCGCCGTGCTGCCGGTGCTGCTGCTGGTCCGCGACAGCGGCCAGGTCTGGCTGGTCTACCTGGTGATGCTGCTCTACGGCCTGTCCAACAGCTTCCTCGATCCGGCGCAGGCCGGCCTGCTGCGGGTGCTGGTCCCCGGGGAGCGGGTGGGCGAGGTCAACGGCCTGCTGCAGACGGCGAAGCAGTCGCTGCGCCTGATCTCCCCGCTGGCCGGGGCCGGGTTGTTCGCCGCGCTGGGCGCCCATGCCGTGGTGCTGGTGGACACCGGTACCTTTCTGGTCGCGGTGGCCACCCTGCTGGCCGTGCGGCTGGACGAGGAGGCGCCGTCGGCCGGCGGCAGCGGGTGGCGCACCGAGATCACCGAAGGCGTCCGGCACCTGGCGAAGACCGTCGTGCTGCGGCAGCTCACCATCGGCTGCGCGCTGACCATGGTGGGGATGGGTCTGGCCGAGACGGTCGGGCTCGCCGTGGTCGGTGACGGGCTGGGGCGGCCGCCGGCCTTCCTCGGCGTGCTGCTGGTCGGTCAGGGGGTCGGCGCGGTGCTGGCCGGGCTGACCGCGGCCCGGATCGCCCGGCGGATCGGCGACGGCCTGCTGGTCGCCGCGGGCATGGCGTCCTTCGGGCTCGGCGCGCTGCTGCAGACCGTGCCGTCGGTGGCCGTGGTGGCGACCGGGATGGTGCTGTGCGGCGCCAGCATGCCGTGGATCGCCATCGGGCTGACCACGATCGGTTTCCGCCACACGCCGCCGGAGCTGGTCGGGCGGGTCTACGCCGGGTTCACCGTGATCATGACGGTGCCTCAGGTGCTGGCGATGGCCGTTGGCGCCGCGCTGATCGCGGCGGTGGACTTCCGGGTGGTGCTGGTGGCGATGGCGGTCACGGTGGCGGCGGCCGCCGGGTACCTCTTCACCCGCCCCGAGCAGCGGTGGGCGACGGTGGGCGCCGACGCGGTGCGGGAATGACCGCAGCTTTCCGGGGGTGGCATATCGGGTCGAAGGGGTCCCGGCTGGTCAGCGGGTCAACCGGTAGCCGGTTTTCGGAATATCCTGGTATTCCTGCTGCTGTTCTTCCAGGTCGTCCGCGAATTCCGCCCACCAGCGGCTGCAGTATTTCGCCATGCCGGCGATCCGGGACTTGCTGTGGGCCGGCAGGGATTTGATGAGGCCGGCCCGTTTCTCCCGGCTGATGGCGTGCAGGCTGAGCCAGCGGAGGAGGAATCGGCCGGTGCTGGTCAGGCAGAGTGACGGGTCGTTCTTCAGGCTGTTGAGGTTCGAGGTGTAGGTCCCGGCCATGGAGCTGGGGGAGGGCGGGGCGGCGGCTGCCGGGGGGTGGCCGTGCGGTCCGGTGGCCACGGCCGGCGCGGTGGCGGGTCCGGGTAGGAATCTGGCCGGGATGGGGTCCTCGCCGCGGCCCAGGCGCTTGCGTACGTCCCGTGCGGTACCCACCGATATCCCGGCCCGTTTGGCTATTTCGCGCAGGCTCAGGGTCGGTTCGGTGTCGATGAGTTCGCTGGCGCGCCGGCGGCCCGCCACGCTGTTCAGCGGCCGGACCCGGCCGTCGAGGCCGATCCTGGCCTGGGTGTCGATGGGGTGGTCGGGCAGGTGGTGCGCCCTGATCCGACCGACCGTGGGTGCGCTCAGGCCGGTCATCCGGGCGATGGCCCGGTCCGACCAGCTGTCGCTGGACTCGATGATGCGTGCGGCGGCGGCTTCCCGGTCGGCGAGGGTGAGCGGCAGTCCGTGGGTCACGTTCAGCTGGACGGCGCGGATGAAGGCCTCGAACTCGGTGCCGTCGAAGTACTGGACGCGGACCTCGGTGTCGCCGCGCAGTTGGGCGACCCGCAGCCGGTGCATCCCGTCGACGACGCGCATCGACCCGCGGTGGACCAGCAGGGGCGGCAGGGTGGCGTCGGATTCGGCGAGGAGCCGTATGTGGTCGGGGTCCTCGCCGTGGAGGCGAGGGGAGTCAGCGGGCTTGAGCAGCCCGACCGGCACGGTGTCCACCGTCATGTTCCAGGAACGGCGAGCGATCTGTGCGGCGCTGTCTGTGGGGGAGGTCGAGCGCTCTTCGCTGGGCAATTTCACCTTCACAGGAAGAATGGAAACCGCAGGATGAGGCAGTGGTGCTCGCCTATCTGAACTATTGACCGACGGCTAATTCATACGACCTGTGGTGGTACGGGGACGATTCGAAGCAGGTCGATCGGTGTGCGATTGGCTGTCACAACCGGTGAGCGTATTTTGTCGGCTGGGGCATGTCAAGGGTGGTGTCCATGGTGCCAGGGGGGTCGTTCGTACCGGCCGGTACGGCCCGTCGGTCGGCAATGAGTATCCGGGTAGAAACCTCGCCGAACCGATGTGTCGTAGGTGGCAGAGTTTGGGCGAATCGTGCCGTTTTGGCTCTGCGGCCTTATCACGGGCAGATCTCTGCTGGCGAATTAAAATTCGGCCCGTTCGAGAACCGGGCCGAATTCGTTCACTCACCGCAGAGCGCAGAGCGCAGAGCGCAGACCGCAGACCGCAGACCGCCGACGGCCGACCGGGTGTGGGGGCCCGGTCGGCCGGCGTGGTGGTGCGTGGTCAGCCCGCTCCGCCGCCCTCCGTCAGGCTCGGCCGGGGCTCGGCCGGCGGAGCCGTCCGGAGGGCCTGCGCCAGCAGGGTCACCGTCGGTGCTTCGATCACCGTCCGTACGGTGATCTCCAACCCGAAGGCGCTCCGGATCCGGTTGACCAGGCGCATGGCGTCGATGGACCTGCCGCTGAGCGTGAAGAAGCTCTCCTCATCGTCGACTTGGTCCAGTTCGAGGATCTCGCACCAGATCTCGCGCAGGAGTTCGGGGGTGGGGGTCGGGTGGGCCGGACTCATCGGATCAGGTCTCCGTCAGCAGAACTCGAGGAAGAACATGTCGCGGTACCCCTGCGCGGCCGGCGGGGCCACCGTCACCGGGGAGGTGGAGTGCAGGCAGGTGCGGTCGTCGAGGAAGATGTAGTCGCCGGGGTCGGTCAGGGTTCGGGTGAACACCGGTGTTCCGGCGTTGTCGTGGAGCGTGCTGGAGCCGCCGGCGACGTTCTTCCGCGCGACCAGCATCATGACGATGTGTTCGACGCCGTCCCGGTGGATTCCTTCGGGGGTCGGATTGCCCAACTGCGTTCCGGTGGCGGTGATGCGATGCTGATGGATGTTCACCCTGCCGCCGGGCGCCACCGGTCGGGCGGGCCGCGCCGTGTCGGCGATGTGCCTGGTGAAGCGGGCCAGCAGCCGGTGCACCACGGACATGCCCAGCAGGGCCGGGTCGACCGGTTCGAACCGGCGGACGACGCCGCCGTTGAGGCGGTTGATCTCCCTGCTCTGCAGGAACCCGTCGTGGTCGACCAGGCGGATGGTGTCGCTGCCGGGTTCGTAGGAAATCGTGGAGTATTTCCGGCGCCGATAGGTTCCCCCGTCCCCCATGTGCGGGTCCAGTTCGAGGTTCTCCCAGAATCGGCTGAAGCTTTCCCAGTCGTCGTCGCAGTTCCACTGCGGATCGTCCCGCACATTGCCGGACGAATACATTGGCTTGCTCATTCTTCCCAGGCTCACGGCGGGGCGGGACGCTGTCAAGGGTGCACCGGCGCCGGTCGGGCGAAGCCGATCCGGACGGGGTGTGCAACTGTCAGCCGTTTTCGGTTGCCCAGTCGGCCGGCGGATCTCGGCGGCCCTTGACGGATGCGCGGCCCTGGTCGTTACTGGCTTCTGGCCGATGCGCACTCCCGGCCAATGCGTCCGGTCAGTTCCGGCAATTCCGGCCTGGCGGAAGCCGGTGTCCAATCCTTGTTGGGAACTCTCGACGCGACACGTGAAGGAGTGACATGGCCATGGCCGATCGCCTGGATCCCACGGCGACCAGGAGTGCGGTCCGGCTGCCCGAGGGGTTGGCCGACGGGCTGACCGAGCTGAGCCGTGCGCACGGCGTGCCGCTGGAGCTGACGCTGCTCGCCGCCTTCGCGGTGCTGGCGGTCCGGCACGGCGGGGAGCGGGAGCAGGCGGTGACCGTGATCGCGGGGGAGCCGGCCCGGACCCGGGAGCTGCGCTGCGAGCTGACCGATGACCCGCCGTTCGCCGAGCTGCTGGCGCGGTTGCGGCGGCAGGCGCCGGGCGAGCTCGCAGAGCCTTCGGCCGGTTTGCGGATCGAGCTGCGGTCCGCGACCGGGTCGGCGGACGGTCCGGACCACGACCTCGCCCTGACCCTCGTTCGGGCGCCGGACGGCCCGCGCACCCGGATCGACCAGCGGCCCCGGCCCGACCAGCCGGCCCCCGCCGACCCGCCCGCCCGCGCCGACCAGCGGTCGGCGCAGGCCGCGCGCTGGACGGCGCGGTGGCACACCCTGCTCGCGGCCGTCGTCGCCGCACCGGGCACCAGGGTCGGCAGGCTCGCCGTCCTGCCGCCCGCCGAACGAGTCCTGCTGCTCGACGACTGGTCCCGCACCTCCGCCTCGGTCCCCGCCGTCGCGCTGGTCCACCGGCTGGTGGAGACCTGGGCGGAGCGGACCCCGCACGCCGCCGCCCTGACCCAGGCCGGGACCACGCTCAGCTACGCGGAGCTGAACGCCGACGCCAACCGGCTGGCCCACTGGCTGCGCGAGCGCCAGGTCGGGCCGGAGGTCGCGGTGGCGCTGCACGGCGGCTCCACCCTCGCCATGCTCACCGCCATGCTGGCCGTGCTCAAGGCCGGCGGGTACTACGTGCCGCTGGACGTCGCCGCACCGCCCGCGCGCACCGCCGAGGTGCTCGCCGACTGCGCACCCCGGCTGGTGCTCACCGAGAGCGGGTCCGCGGCCCGGTCGGCGGAGCTGCCCGACGGCGGGTGGGAGGTGTACGACCTGGCCGCCTGCGACCTCGCGCACCGGCCCGCCGGCAACCCCGACACCGCGGTGCACGGGGAGAACCTGGCCTACCTGATGCACACTTCGGGCTCCACCGGCCGCCCGAAGGGTGTGGCCATGCCGCACCGCGCCCTGGTCCGGATCACCGACTGGTACGCGACCGAGACCGCGATCACGCCCGGGGCACACGTGCTGCAGTTCAGCGCGCTCAGCTTCGACGCCTCGTTCTGCGAGATCTTCGGCGGCTGGCACGCCGGCGCCCGGGTGGTCCTGCTGCCCGACGAGGGGGTACGGCGTGACCCGGAGGCGCTGCTCGACCTGCTGGAGGCCGAGCGGATCGACCATCTGGAGGCCCCCTACTCCGGCCTGCTGAACATCGCGCACTGGGCGGTGCGCCAGGACCGGCCCCGCGACTGCCGGCTGCGCACCATCGTCACCGGCGGCGAGCAGCTGGTGATGCCGCCCGACCTGGTGCGCTGGCTGGAGCGGCTGCCCGGCTGCGCGCTGCGCAACGGCTACGGCCCCTCGGAGACCAGCGTGGCCACCACGCACTGGCTGCGCGGGGATCCGACCGGCTGGCCGCAGCTGCCGCCGATCGGACGCCCGATCACGGACGCCCTCGTCTACCTCCTCGACGAGGCGCTGCAGCCGGCCCCGGTCGGCGTGACCGGGGAGCTCTACGTGGGCGGTGAGATCCTCGCCCGCGGCTACGCCGGGCGGCCCGGGCTGACCGCCGAGCGGTTCGTCGCCGACCCGTTCAGCGCGGTGGCGGGCGGCCGGATGTACCGGACCGGCGATCTGGCCCGCCACCGGCCGGACGGTGTGCTGGAGTTCCTGGGCCGGGCCGACCACCAGGTGAAGATCCGCGGGGTGCGGGTCGAGCTGGGCGAGGTCGAGGCGAAGCTGCTGGAGCATCCGCGGCTGGCCGAGGCGGCGGTCGTCCCGCACGAGGACGCCACCGGCCGGAGCCTGGTCGGGTACGTCGTCGCCCGGGACGCCGCCCGGCCGCCGACCGCCCGTGAGCTGCGCGCGCACGCCGCCCGGCTGCTGCCCGAGCACCTGGTGCCCGCCCGGTTCGTGCCGCTGCCCGCACTGCCGCTCACCCCGACCGGGAAGCTGGACCGGGCCGCGCTCGGCGTGCCGCTGTCCGAGCCGGCGTCCGATCCGGCGTCTGACCCGGCGTCCGAGCTGCCGCCCGAGCCGCTGCCGCTGTCCGAGCCGCCGTCGGCGACGGCCGCCGCGCTGCTCGGCATCTGGCGGGAGGTCCTCGAGGTGCCCCGGATCGGGCTCGCCGACGACTTCTTCGAGCTCGGCGGCCACTCGCTGCTGGCCACCCGGGTGATCGCCAAGGTCCGGACCGAGCTGGGCAAGCGGGTCCTGATCGGCGACCTCTTCGAGTGCCCGACGATCGAGCTGCTGGCGGCCAGGATCGACGAGACGGCCGGCCGGTCGGCGCTGCGGGGGGCGAAGTGAGCAAGCCCGTCGTGGTCATCGTCGAGCCCTACTCCTCGGGCAACATGTACGCACCCGCGCTGCGCCGGGCCGGCTTCTCGACCTGCGGGATCACGCTGCGGTCGGCCGCCCCGCTGGCCGCCTCGTTCCGGGCCGCGGACTTCGACCACCACCTCGAGTACGGCGCCGACGACGCCGCACCGATCACCCCGCAGCTGCTCGACCCGGTGCTGGACCGGCTGCGCGAGCTGGCGCCGGTCGCGGTCCTCCCGGGCGAGCAGCACGGCGTGCGGCTCGCCGACCGGCTGGCCGCCGAGCTCACCCCGGACCGCGCGAACCTGCCCGAACTCGCGGCCGCCCGCTGGCACAAGGGGGAGATGTACGCCGCCGTGGCCGCCGCCGGACTGCCGGTCGTCGAGGGCCTGTGCACCCGCGATCCGGACCAGGTGGCCGACTGGCTGCGCGCCAGCGGCCTGACCGGGCGTGACCTCGTGGTCAAGCCCGCCAACGCCTCCGGCACCGACGGCGTGACCCTGCACCCGCGCGGGGCCGGCTGGCGCGCTGCCGTCAGCGGCCTGGCCGGCTCGGTCAGCCGCCACGGGATCCAGCTCACCGACGTGGTCGTGCAGGAGCACGTCACCGGCGTCGAGTACGCGGTGGACACCTTCAGCCACGACGGCGCGCACACCGTGACCGACATCGTCCGGTACCGCAAGCGGTCCACCGGCGGCCGGATGGCGATCTACGAGAGCATGGAGTTCGTGCCGTTCGACGCGCCCGGCCACGCCGAACTGCTGCGGTACACCGAGCGGGTGCTCGACGCGCTCGGCGTGCGGTTCGGCGTCGCGCACACCGAGGTCATGGTCACCGACCGCGGGCCGCTGCTGATGGAGGTGAACGCCCGGCCGCCGGGCGGCGCGCAGCCGTGGGCCTGCCAGCTGGCCACCGGCGACAACCTCATCGACCGCGCGGTGCGGTACCTGGGCGGGCAGGCCGCGATCCGCCCCGACTACGACCTGGAGATGACCGTCCTGGTGGTCTTCTTCGCGGTCCGCTCGGCCGGGCGGATCAGCGGGATCGACGGCCTGAACGCCATCACCGAGCTGCCGAGTTGCTGCCATCTCAAGATCAACGTCGCGGACGGGGACGAGGTGCCCGAGACCCTGGACCTGATGGACGCGCACAAGCTCGGCGTGGCGGTGCTCGCCCATCCCGATCCGGCCCAGGTCCGGGCCGACCACCTCGAAGTGCGGCGGATCGCCTCCCGGGTCGGGCGGCCCGGCGGATTCACGATCGACCCGGTCCCGGTGGCGCCGTGACCGCCGCCGGGCCGTTCTCGGCCCACCAGGACCTGCCCGGCTACCTCGACGCGCTGCGGAACCCGGCCCGGATCCCGCTGCTGGGAGCGGTGGGCGGCCGGCTGGGCGAACTCCGCGACCTGCTGGGGGCCGGGCCGGCCGGGGAACTTCGTGGTCCGGCCGGCGGGGTGCTGGTGCTGGTGCCGCCCGGTTCGGCCGCCGCGCCGGTGGGCGCGGCGCTCGCGGAGCGGGTCGGCGGGACGTTCCTGGCGGGTGCGCTCCACGAGCCGGCTGCGGGCGCCGCCGAGGTGGAGCATGTCGTGCTGGCCGGTCTCGCCGACGAGCTGTCGCTGGAGCTGGTGCTCGAAACCCTCGCTGCGACGGCGCAGTTGCGCCGGGACGGCCGCGGTACGGCGGCCCTCGGCGTGCTGCTCGGCCGGAGCCTGGACGAACTGAGCTGGCTGATCGCCAAGGGGCTCGGCTGCGGCCTGCGGGAGCCGCCGGCCCACCCGCAGCTCTGCGTCGCCCCGTGGGGCGGCCTTGAGCGCGAGGACCCGCCCGGCGCCCGCTGGGTGGTGGGCGACGAGGTCCGGGCCGAGGTGGTGGCGCCGCTGCTCGCCGAGCGGCACGGCCTGGTGTCCTTCGCCGTCGCCGGCCGGGAGCACGGTCTGATCCTGCGGGACACCGTGGTCTGCGGGGCCGACGTCGACCCGGCCGGGCCCGCCGTGCCGCCCGCCGGTGCGCCCGGCTGCGCGTTCTCCGGGCAGTGCTTCCGGGCGGGCGTCACCTCGGCCGACGTCATCCTGGCCCGGGAGATCCGGGCCGACGCCGTCCTCGCCAACAGCTGCATGTCCTGGCGGCCCGGACACGGCCTGGTGGCCGCCGACTACCAGCTGACCAACGCCTTCCAGCGCGGCATCGCCGCGGCGTTCATCGGGGCCGTGCACCAGATGGTCCCCGACGTCCGGCTCAACCGCCTGGCCCACCGGGCCGCGGCGGCCGGCGCCACCGCGGGTCAGCTCGCCGTCCTGCTGAACCAGCAGGTCGCCGGCCGTGAGGTGCCGCACTACCTGCTGCTCGGCCTGCCGTGGGTGGCGCCGGTGCCGGCGGCCGGGCCGGTCGGGTTCGACCGCCTCGTGCCGCTGCTCGCCGCGACCTCGACGGCTGCCGAGGACGGTGTCCTGGCCCGGCTGCGGCAGGCCGGACGGGCGATCGAGGGGCTGCGCGACCTGCCGCTGGCCGGGTTCCTGCCGGCCGCCGGCCTGGCCGGCCTCGACACCCAGGTCGTCGCGGTGGTGGGCGGGCTCCGGCAGGACCGGTCCGGAGCGGGGACGGCCGCCGACGGCGCGCCGGTCGAACGGCTGCTGGAGCTGGTGGCGGACGCGGAGTTCGACGTGGCGCTCGACCTGTACGACTTCGCGCAGGTCAGCGAGTCGCCGCCGAGCGAGGTCTGGGAGGACTTGCTGGAGACCACGGCCGTGCCCGGCAGCGGGCGGTGCCCGTACTGCGGTGGACCGACGGCCGCGGTGACCGGCCGGCATCCGGCCCACCCCCGCCTGGAGCGCGAGGTGCTGGCCTGTCACCGCTGCGGCCCGGTGCTCGATCTGCCCGCCGGTTCGCCGATCCGGATGATCACGATCGACTGCCCGGAACTCTGGCCGCGTCCGGGCACGGTGGACCTCGAGCTGACGATCACTGCGGCGGCGGGAGCGGAGCTCCGCACGGCGGCGGTGGTGGTCCAGGTGGCCAGGGCGGCGGCCCACGGCCTGATCGGGCCGCAGCCGCAGCGGGTGCGGCTGCGGCCGGGGAGCGCGGCCCGGCTCCGGGTCGAGGTCGCGGTCGAGGAGCACGCCTTCGCCCACCACGAGCACGTCGTCCGGGGGTTCGTGGTGGCCGGTGGTCAGGTGCACTGCGCGGCCCGGCCGGTGGCGGTCCGGCCGCGGGCGTGACGGGGCCCGGCGCGGCACGGGAGCACGACGGCGATGTGCAACTGACAGCTGCTGGCAGTTGAACGCCGAACGGACCGGGTGTCCGACCGGCGTGGGAAAGCCGGCGTGGGAGAGCCGGCGCGGGAAAGCCGGTGTCGGAAAGCCGGCCTGGGAAAGCTTGTGCACGCCCGGCTCGGTCGGTTTTAGTTGGTGGGATACCTAGGCGCGCGGGAAGGTGGACGATGAATCCGTTCGATGATCCTGAAGCCAGCTATGTGGTGCTGGTCAACGAAGAGGGCCAGTTCTCCCTCTGGCCCGAGTTCGCCGGAATTCCGGACGGCTGGCGGATCGCCCGTCCAGCTGCGGCCCGGACGACCTGCATCGAGTTCATCAATGAGAATTGGACGGACATGAGGCCGGCGAGCCTGGTGCGGGAGAGCGAAACCACCGCGTCCTAGTTTTCCCGAATTCCTGACGTCAGCAGCAGAAAATGGAGGGGGACATGGCTGCGGCACCGCTGTCGTTCGCGCAGGAGCGGTTGTGGTTCCTGAACCAGGTGGAGGGCCTGTCGGCGGCGCACAACTCGGCGGAGACGTTCCGGTTGTCCGGTCCGCTGAGCGCCGGGGCGCTGGAGGCGGCGCTCGGGGACGTGGCGGTGCGGCACGAGGTCCTGCGCACGGTCTTCCCGATGGGCGAAGGCGGCCCGTACCAGCGGGTGCTGCCGGCGGCGCAGGGCCGGCCGGCCCTGGTGGTGGCCGAGCCGGGTGAGCGGGAGCTGGCTGCGGCGGTGGCCGAGGTGGCCGGGCGGGGTTTCGACCTGACGGTGGATCCGCCCCTGCGTGCCTGGCTGTTCGTCGCCGGGCCGGCCGAACACGTGCTGGTGGTGGTGTTCCATCACATCGCGTGGGACGCCTGGTCGGCGGGGCCGTTCTGGCAGGCGCTGGCCCAGGCCTACCAGGCCCGGCTCGCGGGCGCCGAGCCGCGCTGGGACCCGCTGCGGGTCCAGTACGCGCAGTACGCGGTGTGGCAGCGCGCGGTGCTCGGCGACGAGGACGATCCGCAGAGCGCGATGTCCCGGCACCTGGCCTACTGGCGGGCCGAACTCGCCGCACTGCCCGAGTCGTTGGAGCTCCCCGTCGACCGTCCCCGGCCGCCGGTCCCCAGCCGGGTGATCGGCACGGTGCCGTTCCGGGTGCCGGCCGGGCTGCACGGCGGGCTGCACGAGCTGGCCCGGGACTGCGGGGCCACCATGTTCATGGTGCTGCACGCGGCGATCGTCGCGCTGCTGACCCGGTTGGGGGCCGGGACGGACATACCGCTGCGCGCCACGGTGGCCGACCGCCCCGACGACGCCCTCGGCGAGCTGGTCGGCTTCTTCGTGAACACCCTGGTGCTGCGGGTCGACACGGCCGGCAACCCGAGCTTCCGCGGGCTGCTGGGCCGCGTCCGGGACACCGACCTGGCCGCCTACGAGCACCAGGACCTCCCGTTCGAGAAGGTCGTGCACGCGCTCAACCCGGAACGCTCCCTCGACCGCCACCCGCTCTGCCAGGTCGCGATCGCCTGCTACGACGGGTTGGAGAACGAGCTGCGGCTGAAGGACGTCCGAGCCCGGCACGAGAGCATCGACACCAACTCCGGGGTGCTGGACCTCATCTTCGACCTGAACCAGCTCCGCGCCGCTGACGGTGGGCCGGGCGGCATCGAGGGCACCCTGGCCTACGCCGTGGACCTGTTCGACCGGCAGACCGCGGCCCTGCTGACCCGGAGCCTGGTGCTGCTGCTCGAAGCCGTGGTCGCGGCGCCCGACGCGCCGATCGACCGGGCCGACCTCGGGTTCCCGCCGGAGCGGACCCGGCCGCTGCCGCAGCGCGGTACGGCCGCACCGGCGTCGGCGCAGCGCGGTACGGCCGCGACGGCAGCGGCGGCGCCCGGCGCCGAGCCGTCCCCGCCGGCGGAGCAGGGGGCGCGCACGCCGCTCGAGGAGACCCTGTGCGGCCTGTTCGCCGAGGTCCTCGACCGGACGCCGGTGCGCGCCCAGGACGACTTCTTCCTGCTCGGCGGGCACTCGCTGGCGGCGACCCGGCTGGTCAGCCGGATCCGTTCGGTGCTCGGCGTCCGCTTCGGGCTCCGCGAGTTCTTCGACGAACCCACCGTGGCGGGAGTCGCCCGCAGGATCGGCGCCGCCGCCCGGCCGGATCCGCTGCCGCCGATCTCCCGTCGGCGCGCGGGCCCGGCCGGTGGCGCTGCGACGGCTGACCAGGATGGATAGACGACGGGGGAGTCGCCATGGGTTCGGGTGAGCCGGAGCCGACCACGCGGTGCCTGCACGAGATCTTCGAGGACCGGGCCGCCGCCGCGCCCCACGCGTTGGCGGTGGTCGCCGAGGACGAGCGGTTGAGCTACGGCGAGTTGGACCTGCGCGCCGATCGACTGGCCCAGCGGCTGGTGGACGCGGGAGTGCGGCGCGGTTCGCTGGTGGGGATCCACCTGGAGCGCGGGACCGGGATGGCCGTGGCCATCCTCGCCGCGCTGAAGGCGGGGGCCGGCTACGTGATGCTGGACCGGGACTTCCCGGCGCACCGCCTGCGCGGCATGGTCGAGGACACGGACCCCGTGGTCGTGATCGCCCGCAGCGCGGCGGAGGTGCGGCGGCTCGGCGCCTCGGCGCGCTTCGTCGCGCCGACCGCGACTGCCGGTCGGGCCTTGCCGAGGGGCGCCGCGGGTGCCCGGTCCGCGGACCTGGCCTGCGTCATCTTCACCTCCGGTTCCACCGGGCGGCCGAAGGGTGTCGCCGCTCCGCACCGGGCGATCGTCGCCACCATCGTGGGACAGCGCTACACGCGTTTCGGCCCCGACACCGTCTGGCTGCAGTGCGCGCCGGTCTCCTGGGACGCGTTCGCGCTGGAGCTCTGGGGCCCGCTGCTCTCCGGCGGCGCCTGCGTCTTCCACCCGGGGAGCCCCGATCCGATCCGGATGGCGCAACTCGTCGCCCGGCACGGCATCACCACGATGAACCTGCCGACCGTCCTGTTCCACGTGATCATGGAGGCGTACCCGGCCGCCTTCGCGGCCCTCACGGACCTGCTCGTCGGCGGCGAGCGGCTCTCGCCCGAGCATGCCGCGCGGGTGGTGCGCGAATTCCCGGCGCTGCGCTTCGTCAACGGGTACGGGCCGGTCGAGTGCATGATCTTCGTGACGACGCATCAGGTCACCGCGGCCGGCGCGGAGTTGGCACCGGTGCCGATCGGGCGCAGCCTGGCCGGCAAGAACCTCCAGGTGCTGGACGAGCGGTTGCGACCGGTGGTCGACGGCGAGGTCGGCGAGCTGTACGCCTCGGGGGAGGGGCTGGCCCGCGGATACCTCGGCCGGCCCGGGCTGACCGCCGAGCGGTTCGTCGCCGACCCCTTCGGCAGACCGGGCGGGCGCATGTACCGTACCGGTGACCTGGTGCGCCGGAACGCCGACGGGCCCCTGGAGTTCGTCGGCCGGGTGGACGGACAGGTGAAGATCCGCGGCATCCGCGTCGAGTACGCCGAGGTGGAAGCCGTGCTGGAGGCGCATCCCGCCGTCAGCAAAGCCGTCGTCATGGCCACCGACGACCATCCTGAGGACCGGCGGCTGATCGCCTATCTGACGATGCGTCAGGAATCGGGGATCGGGCCGGTCGAGGACGGTCTCCGAAGCCATGCGGCGGAACACATGCCGGATTTCATGGTGCCGTTCCGGTTCGTCCTGCTGGACTCGTTCCCGCTGACGCCCAACGGCAAGCTCGATCGCAAGGCCCTGGTCACACTCGAAGCAGACCGGCCGCCCGGAGGTGGGCAAGATGCTGATTCTTGGATTCAAAGAAGGTCATGACGGCGCGATAGCCGCGATCGACGACGGTCGGCTCCTCTTCTCGCTGGAGGCGGAGAAGGACTCGTTCCCCCGCTACGACCGGCTGACCGCCGAGGTGTTGCTGCTCGCCGCGGAACGGCTGGGGCGGCTACCCGACGCGTTGGCGGTCGGGGGCTGGGTCAAGGGCACTCACTCGGTGGAACCCCCGTCCAGGACGGGTTACTTCGGCGTGGGTCCGGGAGCGGTCTCGGATGAGCTCGGGAGGTTCTTCGGCCAGGACGTGCGGATCTTCTCCTCCACCCACGAGCGGTCGCACATCATGACCGCGCTCGGCCTCTCGTCGTTCCGGCCCGGACAGCCCTGCTACTGCCTGGTGTGGGAAGGGAACATCGGCTCGTTCTACCTGATCGACGAACACGGCGCGGTCACCCACCTGCGCCATGTGCTGGCCGACCCGGGTAACAAGTACGCCTACCTGTTCGCGCTCGCCGATCCGAGGTTTCCGGCGAACAAGGGCCTGCTCCGGCTCCAGGACGCCGGGAAGCAGATGGCGCTGACCGGCTTCGCGCAGCGGACCGCGCTGAGCCCGGACGAGAAGAAGCTGATCGACTTCATCCTGAACCAGGAGCAGATCGTCCTGCGGCTGCCGAAGGACGAGATGACCTGGACGCCCTTCCACAACATCGGAGTCGAGTCGCAGGAGTACCGGAACCTGGCGGCGAAGCTGTCGGACGCCATCTTCGACCGCTTCTACCAGTACGCCGAAGGGGCGCTCACCGAGGGGTATCCGCTGCTGATCTCGGGCGGCTGCGCCCTCAACTGCGAGTGGAACCGTCGCTGGCGCGAGTGCGGACTCTTCCCCGAGGTGTTCGTGCCGCCCTGCCCGAACGACAGCGGCTCGGCCCTGGGCACGGCGATCGACGCACAACTCCACTACACCGGATCGGCGTCGGTGTCCTGGGACGTCTACGCGGGCGACGCGTTCGTCGAGGACGCCGGCTTCGACCCGGCGGAGTTCGACGTCCGGCCGCTGGACTACGCCGAGGTGGCCAAGTCCCTGGCGGACGGCAAGGTGCTCGCCTGGGCACAGGGGCGCTGGGAGATGGGCCCGCGCGCGCTCGGCAACCGGTCGATCCTGGCCGCGCCGTTCAGTCAGGAGACGACGGTTCGGCTGAACCGGATCAAGCAGCGCGAAGGGTACCGGCCGATCGCTCCGATCTGCCTGGCGGACGACGCCGAGCGCTGGTTCAGCGGTTCGATCCCCGACCCCTACATGCTCTACTTCAGCCAGGTGCTGGCACCGGAGTTGCAGGCCGTCACGCACGTCGACGGCACGGCCCGCGCGCAGACCGTGACGCCGGAGCAGAACCCGGAGATGGCCCGCCTGCTCGCGGCGTTCCGCGAGCTCACCGGATTCAGCGTCCTGTGCAACACCTCGCTCAACTACTCCGGGCGCGGTTTCATCAACCGCACCAGCGACCTGGTCCAGTACGGCGAGCAGCACGGCCTGGACGGTTACGTCGTGGGTGACACGTTCGCGGTGCGGCGGAGGCCGAGCGCGTGACGCGGATCCATTGGTGACCGGGCCCAGGGTCCGGCACCCCGATGCCAGCCAGACACCTCAGCCATGCCAACGGGAAGGCGGTTCGATCGTGGTACGAGAACCTCGGCCACTGGCCGGATTTCAGGCGGACCCCGACTTCTTCCGCCTCGAGGAACGGTCCGCGTTCGACCCCGGGCTGGTGGTGGACGTTCTTCGGGGGAAGCGGCTCGGCGTCATCTTCCGGGGGGTGATCCCGGCGGCCGCCCAGAAGGAGTCGGTGGCCAGGTTCTGGGCCAGCCCGGCGCGCCGGCACCGCGAGGGAGAACCCTCGCACTACCTCGGCTCCTACCACTGGAACAAGTCGACCGAGACCTACCTCGCCGAGACCGCGCAGGTGGTGGCAGAGGTCAGGGAGGTCCTCGAGGTGCCGAACTCGCCGTGGCAGTCGTTCCGGTCGGGACTGGCCGCGGAACTCGCCCGGCAGGACGCCGTCATCCGGATCGCCGAGCACGAGGGCGCGCAGGCCTGCCCGGCGCTGATCCGGGCCTGGGACAAGGAGGGTGCGTTCGCCCTCGAGCCCCATGAGGACGCGGCCCAGTGCACGGACCCGCGGCAGGCCGGCTTCGAGGTCCAGGGCGTACTGGACCACGAGGTCTGCGCCGTCAACATGTGCGTCGAGCACGAGGAGGGCGGGCGGCTGGTCATCTGGAACATCCGCCCCGACGATGCCAGCAGGCGACGCCTGGGGATCGAGCACACCGGATTCTCCTACCCGGCCGACGTCCTGGTCGACTTCGACGAGCTGCGCATCGACATCCAGCGGGGCGACGTCTACGTGTTCAACGGCTCCTACGTGCACGCCGTGGACACCAGCACGGGAAACCGCAGCAACCTGTCCTTCCTGATGGGGTTCATCGACGAGCACACCGTGGTCACGTGGACGTGACCGGCGACGCGACCGACGCGGACCAGGCCCGATGAATCCGGCACACCCGATCCCGGCAGGCGGTACTTGATCAGGATGACCCTCCTCCACCTCTCCGCCGTCGAGTACGTGCACGGCGACCGACACAGCATCGCCGAACTGTCCGGCCAGCTGGATGCCGAACTGCTCGACCCGGACTCGGGTCTGGCCTACTACCGGGCCAGCGACCTGGAGATCTGGCAGCTCGCCGCCGCGGCCGGCGCCCGCACGGTCGCGGCCGGCGCGGACCCACCCGACCTGCTCGTCTACGTGACCGAGAACGACCACGGGAGCAGCGACTCCCTGACCCGCCTGGTGCGCTCGCTCGACCTGCCCGCCGCCGAGTACCTGCGGGTGTCGGGGCACGACTGCGGCAACCTCGGCCCCGCCCTGCTCCTCGCCAGGCGGGCACTCGCCTCGGGCGAGCACCGCCGGGTGCTGCTCCTGCTGGCCGACAAGGTGCTGGACGGCGACCGGAGTCAGGCCGACAAGCTCTCCGTGGTCAGCGACGGCGCCGTCGCCTGCCTGGTCACCGCCGAGCCGCTCGAGGTGGGCGGTCCCCGGTTCGCGGTGCACGGGGTGTCGACCGTCACCGACTCCGAAGCCGGGGGGCAGGGTGAGGCCGGTGACCGGATCCTGGGCACGGTAGCCCTGTCCGTCGCGGGAACCGGGGCGATCACCCGGCAGACCGGACGCGAGGTGACGGACTTCGACCACCTCCTCTTCCCGAACTACCAGACCATCAGCCGGCAGTTCCTCTGTTCGGCGATGGGCGCGCCGGTCGACCGGCTCCTTGCCGGGCCGGCGGCCGAGTTCGGGCACTGCTTCTCCGCGGACGTTCTCGTGTCCCTGGCGTCCTGCGCGGACAGCGGGCGGATCCGACCGGGCGAGCACGTGCTGGCCTTCGGTGACGGCCCGAACTCCTGGACCTCGCTCGCCCTCGAGCGGCTCGGCTGACCACCAGAACGATCTAAGGGACCTGCCATGCCCATCGTTGTAACCGGCCCGGTGAACCGGGAGGTACTGAACCTCGTCGGGGACGGGACGGATCCGCGGACACCCGCGGGCTTCGTGACCGATCCCCGACGAGCCGTCGTCATCGCCGATGACCGGTCGGGTGCGGACCGGGAGCGCACGTCCGCCGATCAGCACGCGGTGACCGTGCGGGCGTACGAGGCGAGGAGGACGCCGGGCGGGCTGACGGACTTCTCGCTGCCGCTCGTCGAGGTCATCGGCCCACCGGCCCGAGCGTTCCTGACGGCGCTGCGCCACGCGGAGGAGCGCTGCCGCTCGAGCGGCCCGCGACCGCCGCTGCCGCCGCCGTTAACGCAGCCCGCCGACCGGGACGTCGTGCTGGTCGGCGCCGGGATCGTCAACCTGATCACCGCCTGGTACCTGGCCCGCGCCGGCTACCGGCTGCGGATCCTGGACGCGCGCCCCGACCCGAGGACAGCCCTGCACTGGTCCGCGTACGGGTGCACCCGGGCCGGCGGCGACGCCCGCATGTTCACCCTGACCGAGGCCGACGACTACCACGCCAAGGCCGCCGGCGACCGGCTCGCGGTCAACGGGGTCTTCCGCCGCTCCCTCGGCGCCCGGGGCTGGAACGTCAGGGCGGCGCCGTTCACCGCCCAGGAAGAGCGCTGGGTATCGGACTTCGAGGCCGTCCCCGGCTGGCTGGCCCAGCTCTACAACGAGGACATCATGTCCTTCAACCGCGAGAGCCGCGGGCTCTGGCGGTCACTGATCCAGGACTGCCCCGAACTGTTCCAGGACGCGGGTCACGCGCCGGGGATCCTCAGGCTCTACACGGATCAGGAGCAGTTCGAGCAGTCGGCGCTGCGCCACCGCGGCATCGGCGCACTGCGACGGGTTCTCGGACCGGCCGAGCTCCGCCGACGCCATCCCGGACTCGCCTCCTCGACCGACGACCTGGTCGGCGGCCTGGAGGTGCCCGGCTTCACCGTCAACGTGCACGCCTTCATGGCCCGGCTGATCTCCCGCCTGGAGCAGGCCGGCGCGGTGTTCGGCTGGGCCACCCCGGTCGAGCGGATCGAGCGGGGGGAGGGCGGGCGGCTGCGCGGTCTGCGGGTCGCCGGCGAGCTGGTGACCGCCGGCGGCTACGTCCTCTCGCCGGGGGCCCAGGGCCGCGAACTGCTGGCCGGCACGCGGTCCGCGGAGCGGATCCACGGCGTGCTGGGGGTGTGGATGCACCTGCCGAACCTTGCTCCGGAGCTGCGCCACTCGCTCAAGATCGCCCGGCGCGGCCACCTGACCGAGGACGCCAACGTGACCCTGGGGACGGACGGACTGGGCCGCCCCGAGCTCATCGTGGGTTCCGGGTACGGCTACCTGGGTGCGGACGGTTCCGGTGCCGATCCCGCCGAACTCGACAAGATGTTCGCGGCCGTGGAGGACACCTGCCGCCAGTTCTTTCCGAAGGCGTACGCGCAGGCGTCCGGCGACGGTTCGCTGCGGCGGAGCCGGCGCGTCTGCGTCAGACCCTGGACACCGTCCAACCTCGGGATCTTCGAGGCGATCCCGACGACCGCGGGCGGCGTCGGGGTCATCACCGGCGGCCACAACACGGGCGGCTTCGCGCAGGCGCCGAGTGTGGCAGCGGCCGTCACCGCCGCGCTGGAGGGCCGGCCGCACCCCATGCACGAGCTGTACGAGCCGCAGCGCCTGGACCGGTTCCTGCGGCCGGCCGAGGACGGCCGCAGCGTGCTGTCCCGGCGTGCCCTCGCCGCCTGCTCCGGTGGGCGGGTGCTCCGGTGAACCTGGCCCGCGAGAACGCCAACGAGTGGCATGCCACGCCGAGTTCACCCGGTGAGCGGCTGCGGGTGGCCGTACTCTGCTCGGACGACCCGCACCACGAGTACCTGGTGTCCCGCATCGCCCGCGAGTTGAACCTGGTGGGGGTGGTCGTCGAGCCGGGTGCCGCGCAGCAGCGGCGCCTGTGGGCCAGACGCGCCTGGCTGGACGCCGTCGCCCGCGCCTACCAGGTCCGCCGCCAGCGGTACACCGGCCGGTCCGCCTACCGGCGCCGGTACTTCGCGCCGCTGACCGCGGGGGAAGTTTGGCCGGCGGACCGGGTGCGGTACGTCGACTGGGTCAACTCGGCGCAGGCCAGGGCGTATCTGGAAGACGTCCGGCCGGACGTGACGGTAGTCTGCGGGACCACCTACCTCAGATCCGCGACCATCGCGGCCGGCGGTCTGATGATCAACATTCACGGGGGTTTCCTGCCGCACTACAAGGGCAACCACTGCGTCTTCTTCGCCTTCCTGCGCAAGGACTACCAGCGGATCGGTGCCAGCCTGCACCTGGTCGCCGGCAAGCTGGACGGCGGCGAACTGCTCGAGGTGGTGCGGCCGGAGATCCGCCCGCAGGACAACGACCAGCACCTCTACGACCGGTCGGTGCAGCTGGCGATCGACCGCCTGGTGGAGATCCTCACCGTCTTCGAGATGGGGGATTCGGTCCTGCGGACCGTCCCGCAGGAGGACACGGGGGAGACCTTCCGGCACCGCAGCCGCAAGCCGCACCTCGACCTGTGGGTGTGGCTGAGGAGGCGGCTGGGGCTGGCGAAGGTTCCGCACCTGCCGCGTGAGCAGTCGCCGATCAGCTGCCTGGTGCCGCGCGCTGCCCGGCACGACGAAGCCCGGTGATCCAGCCGGAGTTCGAGGCTCTCTTCCCCGCCTGGTGAGCGGAACGCCCGGCCGGCCCCTCGGGGCGGGCCGGGCGTTCCGCTCACCAGGCGGGGTTGCTCAGCTGAGGTAGTCCTCCGGAGCGGAGCCGCGGCGGACGGTGTCCAGGGTGAAGCAGTGCAGGCCGCCGCCGAACAGCCGCCGGTGCCGGTGGCGGACCGGGACGGTGGTGAAGCCGTGCCGTTCCAGGGTCCGCCGGAGCTCCGGGCACGCCTCGTTCACCAGGACCGTCTCCTGGTCGATCGACAGGACGTTGAGGTCGATGTACGGGCTGGTGAGCACCAGGTCGTCGTCGTCATAGCTCGGGAAGGCGTTGATCTCCGGCTCGGGCGCGAAGATCATGTCCCACTTGCGCAGCGGTTCCGGCAGCAGCTCCGCCACCTTCGGCGTCCGCACCAGGAGCAGCCCCGGCCGGAGCGCGAGCACCATGCTGTCGATGTGATTGTCCGTCAGCGAGACCCGGTGGATCCTGAACCGGCCCTCCAGGTGGCGCTCCAGCCAGTCGCACCCCAGGGCATGGTTCGCCGTCGAGACGTTGACCATCAGGTCCTTGCCGAGGCGCAGGCACTGGGCGCCGTCGATCATCATCTCGAAGCCCGTGTCGTAGGGCGACGGCTTCGGTTCCTTGATGAGCTCCGCCGGACTGCCGGGCGACCGCTCGGCATAGGACGGATCGAAGGACGCGTCCGTCATCAGCGGCCTGGGCATCACCGTCCAGCGGGCGCCTTCCTCGAAGTAGCCCTGGAACACCTTCTTCAGGAGCTGCGTCTCGAAGTACCGCGACCGGACCTGCGGCGGGGTCTCGATGATCTCGTCGCCCAGGATGAGCGTGTTGTCCCGGATGTTCAGCGGCGGCAGCACCGCGGCCGGCCAGGCCAGGGTTTCGACCCGGGTCACCTCTGCCAGCGGCATCGGCCGGTGCACCTTGATCGACAGGGACTCGAGGGTCTGGGCGATTCCCTCGACATCCTCGGTCAGTTCCTCCACGTACCGCTTCTTGATGGGCGACTGCGGGCTCGCGGCCGGGCGGCTGCCTTCGCCGGGCGGGGTCACCACCGGGTAGTACTGCTGGTCGTAGAAGGATTTCTGGGTGGCGAGGTTGTCGTAGAAGAACAGCTTGAATGACAGTTCCTGCTCGTGCGTCGTGTAGTTCTCGGCTGACCCGACGACCACTTCCTGGAGTGGCGACCAACCGTCATAGCTGTTCAGGCGCATGCGCCCGCCTCCTCTGTCGGTTTTGAATTTTCCAGTCATGCTACGACCGCGCCGACTGCTCGACAATGTGTCAATTCACCGCTGTTGTGCGGTCGGAGCACCGGTCGTTTTCGGATTCCGCTGCGCGGCCGGCCCGTCGACGAGTCGGGCCAGCGTCGCCAGGGTGGGATCGGTCAGGAAGGCCGGCAGTGAGACGGACACGCCGTACTCCGCCCTGACCCGCTCCAGCAGCTTCATGACCCTGACCGAGTCGCCGCCGCCGGCGAAGAAGTGGTCCCGGAGCGTGGCGGTCCGGCAGGCCAGGACCTCGCACCAGAGCGCGGCGAGCCGGCGTTCCCGCTCGGTCCGCGGTGTGTCGTCCGCCGCCGCCTCGGGGGGTGCGGGCAGCCGCGCGGGGTCGAGCGCGCCGGTCGGATCGAGCGGCAGCCTGGGCAGCACGAGGAGCCGGGCCGGCACCGCGTAGTCGGGCAGGACCCCGCGCAGATAGCGGAGCAGTTCCTCCGGTGCGGCGGCCTGCGGCCCCGGCGAGGTGAGGTACCCGATCAGGCGGTGGCCGGGCGCACCGTCCGGGCGGGCCACCACTGCCGCGTGCCGCACCGTCGGATGGGCGCGGAGCAGCACCTCCGCCTCGGCCGGCACCGGCCGGCGCCGCAGCGCCACCGCGCCCGCCACCGCACCGGCGCCGGAACCGTCGACCAGCTCCGCGCCGGGGAAGTGGCGTGCCACGCCCGCCAGATCGGCGTCCGCGACCCCCTCCCCGTCGAGCTCCCCGTCGAGCTTCCCGTCGAGGACGATGGCACGCGGCTCAGGTGCCGGTGCGCCGGCCTCCAACTGGGCGATGAACAGCCGCAGCAGGGCGGGTGTGCAGGGCAGCACGGTCGCCCGCTGCCGGACGAGCTCACCCAGCAGGGTGGCCGGCGGTGCCGCCCAGGGGTTGATGACGTGCAGGCTCGCACCGGCCAGCAGCGCGCCGAACAGCTCCGGCGCCGGGCCGTCGAAGGCGCACTGCGCGAGCATCGGCACCCGGTCCTCGGCGCCGAGGCCCAGGCGCTGGGCGAACGCGAGCGCCCGCGTGAGCAGGCCCCGGTCGGTCAGCCCGACCTCCTGCGGCGCGCCGGTGAGGCCGGAGGTGTGCAGGACGCACGCGAGTGCGTCGCGGGTGCCGTCTGCCTCGTCTGCCTCGTCTGCCTCGTGCGGCTCGTGCGGCTCGAACGGCGGCTGGGCCGGCCCGTCGTCGTCGGCGACCGCCAGCACCGGGCGTCCCTCGGCCGGCCGCTCGGCAGCCGTGGCGTGCGCGGCGTCGGTGAGGATCAGTGCCGGATCGGTGCCGGTGACGGCGGCGGCCAGCTGCGCGGTGGGCTGCTGCGGGTCCAGCGGCAGGTAGGCGGCGCCGGCCTTCAGCACCGCCAGCACGGCGGCGACCACCTTGATGTCGTGGCCGTACAGCAGGGCGACCCGCTCACCGCGACCGGCCACCGCCCGGATCCGGGCCGCCAGCGCGTCGGAGCGGGCGTCCAGCTCGCGGTAGGTCCAGGCGCCCGAGGGGCCGTGCACGGCGAGCCGGTCGCCGAACCGGGCGGCGACGGCACGGAACCGGCGGACCAGCGTCTCCTGGGCCGGTACCGACGGCACCGGCCACGAGTCCGCCGCGCCGGCCGCCCGCCGGCCGGCGGGCCGCCCGTCCTCCGGTGGGCGGTCGCCGGGCTGCTCGGTCGGATTCCGCGTCATGCTGCACTCCTGTCAGGCGGGACGGACAGCTCTCAGGCCGGGATGAACAGCTCGCCGAGTCTCTGGTTGACCTCCCAGGCGTCGTCGAGGTCGGGCGCCACGGTGCAGTAGGTCGCGCCGTGGCGGGCCTCGTTGTACCCGCTCACGATCAGCACCCCGGTCCTGGTGGCCGGGTCGTACGCCAGGCCCGCGCCCGCGATGGCATCGCGCATCGCCGCGAACGACGGGGTGGCCCAGCCGCGCGGCCACACGTTGTTGAGCAGCACCCGGTCCTTGGCGTAGCCCGGACCCACCACGACCTCCCCGAGCACGTGGTAGGCGTGCGTCGAACTGGTGATGCGCCCGTTCCACTCGGTGAAGACGACCTGCCGATCCGGCGTGATGACCGCGTCGGCGCTCAGCCAGCCCCGGTAGCCCATCGCGTGCAGCGGCGTGCACACCTTGCGGCCGCCCTCGATCAGCTCGGCCTGCAGTTCGGCGTCGAGCTCGGGCGGCGTCACCTCGGCGAGGTAGCGCGGCGCGTGCATCAGCTGGCCGATCCCGCCGAACTCGATCCCCTGGTCCTCGATGTGGAACTCGGCGTAGTAGGCGCGGCTGTCGTTGAAGTAGCGCTCGACCACCAGCAGATGGGACCCGCCGTCGGTGAGCCAGTCCCAGTGCTGCGCCAGGTACTCGCGCACCTGCCCGCGGTCCGTCAGCAGCACGGTCCGCCGCGCGCCGACCGGCCGCGTCCCCTCCACCGGGCTGAGCACCTCGTTGCCCCCGCCGCCGGCGCCGTACTCCAGCTTCACCATCACGCTGTGGCCCTGCTCGATCAGCCGGGTGATGGCGTCCTCGGCGGCCCCGGCGTCGGCGCACACCGCGCCCGGGGAGATGGGGGCGCCCGCTCCCGCCGCCACCGCGCGGAAGACCGCCTTGCTGCTGACGATGGCTCCGCCGCCCTGGTCGATGAACGCGTGTCCGGGCAGCGCGGCCAGTGCGCCCAACCGCTCGGCCAGCACCGCCACCGACGCGTCCGGCCACATCGGGATCACCTGCTCCACCGGCCGGCCCCCGAGCGCGGCCAGCACCTCGGTGGCCAGGCGCGGATCGGCGAGCTGGTCCCTGCTGAGCATCCGCGACTGTGAGGACGCGGGGGTCGGCGGCACGATCACGGTGAGCGTCCGCCGGTCGACGCCGGTGTGCTCGGTCACGTACCGCAGGAACGATTCCTCCGGGATCTCCGGGAGCACCAGGACGTCATGGTCGCGAGCGAACCAGACGAAGTGGTTCACCCACCAGACGGCTCCTTCGCTGTGGCCACCCAGATTTCTGTCCCAGTCGTTGCCTATGAGGACTCTTGCCATCTCAGCCCTTCCCTGGAAACCATGGCGGGTGACTACTGGTCAGCTCGAATCCCGCCCCGTCGGATGATGTCATAAACGGTCCGACGTGCAAGCGGTGCAATGTGCCGAGCGCTCACCGCATTCGGTGCGCAACGCGTTTTCCTCGAAATTCCGTCCTGCTGCAGGAGGTGCCGTCCATGGCTGATTCGACTCGGGACCGGGACGCGGTCCACGCGTCCGGGGACGGTTCCTCATGATGCGGGTGCGGGTGTGCGACACGCTCGCGGCGGTGCCGGCGGCGACCTGGGCGGCGCTGGCCACCGGGGCCGGCCTGTACTTCTCCCACGAGTGGCTCTCGCTCGTGGAGCAGGAGACTCCGGGGCGCTGCCGCTACCTGCTGGCCCACGACGGCGCGGGGATCGCCGGTGCCCTGCCGGTCTACCTGGTGGCCGGGGAGCCCAACCCGTACTACGACCCGCAGTTGCTGTTCCGTGCCGCAGTGCCGGGCCGCGGCGGGCGGTACTGCGTGGCCGGCAGCCGCAGCGGCTACAGCGGCGAACTGCTGCTGGCCGACCGGCTCACGCAGGCCGAGCAGCGCTGCGCGGTCGCGGCGCTGCTCGACGAACTGGCCGTACTGGCCCGGGCGGAGGGGCAGCAGCACGCGTTCCTGCTCTACCTCAACGCGCGGGGGCTGCGGCAGGTCGCGGGCTACGCCGAGGACCTCTCCCCGGTGCTCAGCTACAGCGGCGACGCCTGGCTCGAGGCGCCCGGCCGGAGCTTCGACGACTACCTCGCCGGGTTGGCGTCCGGGCGGCGCTGGACCGTCCGGAAGGAGGTCCGCCGCTTCGCCGAGCAGGGCCTGACCGCAGTGCGCGCCGATCCGCGTGAACGGCTCGACCTGATCGTGGAGTTCGCGCGGCTGGGCAACGAGAAGTACGGGATCGAGGAGAGCGAGGACGAGCTGCGGACGCGGTTCGAGCGGCAGTGCGCGGTACTCGGCGAGCACGGGGTGCTGATCGAGGGCCGGCGCGGGGAGACGGTGGTCGGGATGGCGCTCAGCTACCGCTGGGAGGACCGGCTCTACCTGCGGATGGCCGGGTTCGACCAGAGCGCGCCGGCCGGCGCCTACCCGTACTTCAACCTGGTGATCTACGAGTCGCTCCGGTACTGCTACGAGACCGGCCTGCGCGGTGTCCACCTGGGCACCGGGTCCCACGACGCCAAGTCCGCCCGAGGAGCGCGGATCGGACCGCTCGCCAGTGTCGCGCTGCCCGCGGCGGGTGCGGCGGGCGCCGATCCGGCCGCGCCGACCGCGCGGTCCGGGGTGCGCCGCTACTGGCAGCAGCAGGTCGCGAGTCGGCCGCATCTGGTCGACCGGGACCTGTGGCGGCCCTGGCTCGACCTCTGAGGGGTCCGTCCTGGTGGCTTCGGATGACGCCGTTCAACCGGCAATGTCTGGCAGTTGCACGCCGGCCGGCCGGGGCCACCAGGTGGACGGAGATCTGACGACGCGTCAGCCTCTGATAGGACAGGTACGCACAGCCTCGGGGATGGACAGATCACGCGGTCTGCGCCGTTAATTGCTGTGCCAAACGACTGCCCGTCGGTCAATCGCTACTGTTCTACGATGGAGGCTCGGGTGCGGGGCAGGCTTCAACTGATGTGGGCTTCAACGGAGGTTGAGGGCTGAGTGGTGCGAACTTTCGCTGCCGCGGATCCCGGGACACCCGACATTCGCGGACCGTGGCGATATCTGCTGTGGATGGCGCTCAGGCATTGGCCCGTCCTCGTTCTCGACTGCTTCTTCAACATGATGTGGGCGGCGGGACTGGCGCTGACCCCGGCCGTGATCGGGGAGGCCGTCAACACCGGCCTGGTGGCGAAGGACCAGACGGCACTGGTCGGTTGGGGCCTGGCGGTGCTGGGTCTCGGCATCGGCACGGCGCTGTCCGCCATGGCGGTGGAGCGCCTCGAACTCAGGGTCAAAGTCGAACCCGGCTACCGGACCATGCAGTTCGTCACCCGTCAGGCCTGCGAGCTGGGCACGACGGTCGACCGGGAGGTGTCGGCCGGTGACCTCGTCACCGTCGGCGTCTCGGACATCGGCCTGATCGGCGAGACGCTGCAGTACGGCGCCCGCGGTGTGGGCGGGGTGGTCGGGTTCGTCTCCGTCGCCGTGCTCATGCTGGTCGCCTCCTGGCAGGTCGGACTGCTGGTGCTGATCGCGGTCCCGGCCATCCTGGTCGTCACCACGCGGCTGGCCGGGGTGCTGCGCAGCCGGCAGAGCCAGCTCCGCACAGATCAGCGCGAACTCACCGACCAGGCCGTCGACATCGTCCGCGGGCTGCGGGTGCTGCGCGGGATCGGCGGCGAGGAGCTGTTCGCCGGCCGGTACCGCGACGGGTCGCAGCGGCTGCGGTCCACCGCGCTGCGGCAGGCACTGGCATCGGCGATGCTGGGCGCGGCCAGGACCTTCCTGCCGAGCCTGCTGCTCGCCGGCGTGGTGGCCCTGGCCGCGGAACTGGTGCTGACCAGGCACCTGAGCGCCGGGCAGATGGTCGCCTTCTACGGGTACGCCACGTACCTGATGATTCCGCTCAACCAGATGACGTTCGCCGTCTCCACGGCCATGCAGGGTCATGTGGCCGCCGCGAGCGTCACCCGGCTGCTCGCCCTGCGGCCGGACCTCGCGCCGGGTCCGCGGACGGGCGCGATGCCCGGTCCCGGCGTGCTGGCCGACCCGGTGTCGGACCTGCGGGTGCCGGCCGGCGGGCTGACCGCCGTGGTGTGCGCCGCGGGTGACGCGGTCGCGCTGGCGGACCGGTTGGGGCGCTATGTCGAGTCCGGCACGACGTACGCCGGCCGGTCGCTGGCCGGCCTGCCGCTGGCCGGGGTCCGCGAACGCATCATGGTCACCACCGCCGACGCGCACCTGTTCGCCGGGCCGCTGCGCCGCGAGCTGGATCCGGCGGACCGGGTGGCCGGTGGCGACCTGGACGATCAGCTGTGGGCGGCCATCGACGCGGCCGCCGCCCGGGACATCGTCGAGGCGCTGCCGGACCGCCTGGACACCAGCGTGGCCGCCGGCGGCCGGGAGTTCTCCGGCGGCCAGCAGCAGCGGCTGCGGCTGGCCCGCGCCCTGATGGCCGATCCGGAGGTGCTGATCCTGATCGACCCGACCAGCGCCGTCGACGCGAACACGGAGAAGAAGATGGCCGAGGGAATCGCGAGGCTGCGCCAGGGCCGCGCCACCGTCGTGTTCACCACGAGCATCCTGCTGCTGAGGCAGGCCGACCAGGTGGCCCTGGTCCTCGACGGCACGGTGGCGGCCGAGGGCTCCCACGGGTCGCTGATGGCGGACGAGCGCTACCGGTCCCTGGTGGAGCGCGGGACGGCCGCCGTATGAGCGAGCTGCCCGTCGCCACCAATCGCGAGCTGCGCGCCTACGCGCGGCGCACCATCGGGGCCCACCGCGCCGAATTCGGCCTGGTGGTCTGCCTCCAGGCGCTCTCGGCGATCGCCGGGCTGTTCGCCCCGTGGCTGCTCGGCAACCTGGTCGCGGACGTGACGCACGGCCACGACACGGTGCTGCGCCTGGTCCTGCTGATCCTCGGCTGCCTGGCCGTCCAGGCCGTACTGGTCCGGCTCGCCGGGTACGCCGCGGCCGCGCTCGGGGAGAAGATCCTGGCCGCGCTGCGGGAGGAGTTCGTGGCGGACCTGCTGGCGCTGCCCCCGGAGGTCGTCGAGGACGCGGACCGCGGTGACCTGCTCACCCGGACCACCCGCGACATCGGCCTGATGTCCAACGCCGTGCGCTCCGCGATCCCGGCGACCATGACCTCGATCGGCGTCGTCGGGTTCACCTTCGGTGCCCTGCTGCTGATCAGCCCGGTCCTGCTGCTGCCCGGCCTGCTCTCGGTGCCGGTGCTGTTCGGCGCGGCGCGCTGGTACCTGCGGCGGGCGCACGAGGGATACCTGCGCGAGGCCGCGTCCTACTCCCGGCTGACCGAGAGCCTGGCCGAGACCGTCGAGGGCGCCCGTACCGTCGAGGCGATGCGGCTGACCGCCCGCCGGATGGACCAGCTCAACGAGGACATCGCCAACTCCTACGCCGCCGAGCGCTACACCCTGCGGCTGCGCAACGTCCTGCTCCCGCTGTGCGACGCCAGCTACTGCCTGCCGGTGGCCGCGATGCTGGTCCTCGGCGGCACGCTCTACCTGCACGGCATGGTCTCCCTGGCCGCCGTGACGGCCGGCACGCTGTACGCCTCGCAACTGCTCAACCCGCTGGACCAGCTGGTCTCCTGGCTGGACTCGCTCCAGTCGGCGGGGGCCGCGCTGGCCCGCCTGCTGGGCTTCGAGCGGTTCCGGGAACCCGCCTCGGCGGCGACGGCAACGACGGCACCGGCCTTGGCCGAAGCGCTGCCCGCGGGGCACGGCACGGTGCCGCGACCCCGGCCGCGGTCGCGGGACATCGAGGTGCGGGATCTCCACTACGCCTACCAGCCGGGGCACGACGTGCTGCGCGGCATAGACCTGACCATCAGGCAGGGCGAATGGCTCGCCGTGGTCGGCCCCTCGGGCGCCGGCAAGTCGACGCTCGCCAAGCTGCTGGCCGGGATCTACCAGCCGCACACCGGCGGCATCGCCATCGGCGGCCGGGACCTGGTCGGCCTGGCACCCGCCGAGCGGCGCGCCACGGTGGCCCTGGTGACCCAGGAGCACCACGTCTTCCGCGGCACGCTGCGCGACAACCTGACCATCGCGCGCCCGCAGGCCGGGGACGAGGAGATAGCCGCCGCGCTGACCGCCGTCGGGGCCTGGGACTGGGCCGAGGCGGCGGGCGTGGACAGCGCGGTCGGTCCCGGCGGAGCGGCGCTGGACCCGGCGAAGGTGCAGCAACTGGCCCTGGCCCGGCTGATCCTGGCGAATCCCGACATCCTGATCCTGGATGAGGCGACCTCGCTGCTGAATCCCCAGGCCGCGCGGCGGCTGGAACGGTCGCTGGCCGCCGTCACCAGCGGCCGGACCGTGATCGCCGTGGTGCACCGGCTGCACACCGCCCGGGACGCCGACCGGATCGCGGTTCTCGATGACGGCCGGATCACCGAGTTCGGCACCCATGAGGAACTGCTCGCCAAGGACGGCGCCTACGCGGGACTGTGGGGCGCCTGGCAGGGGTAGCGCCCGGGCCCTGGGCGCCATTATCAAGGGGGACCGTCGAGTTGAGCCATCGGATACTGGACCAGGTGCGGGCGGCCTGGGGAGACGTGTTCGGGACCGTTCCAGCCGGCCCGGACGAGGATTTCTTCGTCTGCGGCGGCAATTCCATTCTGGCCATCAGGCTGCAGCAGGCCCTGCTCGTCCGGACCGGGACGGCGGTCAGCGTCGCGGAACTCCTGCGGCACCGGACGATCGGTGCACAGGCCGCACATATCGGCAGCGCTTCGAAGAGCGAGAGCGGTCAGGACCGTGTGCCCGGCCGTGAATGTTGACCAGTGAGTCAGGATCTTCTCAGAGGACCAGGGGTAACAGATGCCAGACGATGTCCTGTTGCCGGTTTCGTTCGCTCAGCAGCGGCTCTGGTTCCTGGATCAGCTTTCGCCGGGGAGTACGGAGTACCTGATCCCGGTGGTGTTGCGGCTGACCGGGGAGCTGGACGTCGCGGCGCTGTCCGCGGCGGTGGCCGACCTGACCGCCCGGCACGAGTCCTTGCGGACGGTGTTCGGCGAGCGTGACGGCCAGCCCGTTCAGCTCGTGCGCGAGCCCGACCCGCAGGTGCTGCGGGTGGCCGGCGGGCCGGCGGGTCCCGAGGAGGTCGCGGCGGCGGCGATGGCCCCGATGGACCCGCAGCGCGGGCCGCTGTTCCGTGCCGTGCTGTTCCGGCAGGGTCCGGATGAGCACCACCTGGTGCTGACGGTCCATCACATCATCGCCGACGGCTGGTCCATGGGCATCATCGCCGCGGAGCTGGGGCGGCTGTATGCCGCCCACCGCGACGGCGGAACCCACGACCTGCCGGAACTGCCCATCCAGTACCCCGACTTCGCCATCTGGCAGCGGGACTCCCTGGACGGGCGGGTGCTGGACGAGCAACTGGCCTACTGGACCGGGCGGCTGGCGGGGCTGGCGCCGCTGGAGCTGCCCGGCGACCGGCCCCGGCCGGCGGTCCGCTCCGCGCGGGGCGCCACGCTGTCCTTCGAGATCCCGGCAGCGCTGTCGGCACAGCTCAAGGACCTGTTCGACGCCCACCGGGTGACGCCGTTCATGGGGCTGCTGGCGGCGTTCCAGGTGCTGCTGGCCAGGTACACCGGAGAACAGGACATCGCGGTGGGGACTCCGGTCGCGGGCCGCAACCGGGCCGAGACCGAGCAACTGGTCGGACTCTTCCTCAACACCCTGATCATGCGTGCGGACCTGTCCGGGGACCCGGCGTTCACGCGGTTGCTGGCACAGGTCCGCCAGACCGCGCTGGCCGCCTACGACCATCAGGACCTGCCGTTCGAGCGGCTCGTCGAACACCTGGCTCCCACACGGGACCTGTCCCGCACCCCGCTCTTCCAGACCATGTTCAACCTTCAGGACACCCGGGCGGGCGACCGCGGCTGGGAACTGCCCGGGCTGCGCGTCGAGGCCGAGCAACTGGACTGGGACGTCGCCAAGTTCGATCTGTCGCTGGACATGGCGGAGACCGCGGCAGGGTTCACCGGTGTCCTCGAGTACGCCACCGAGCTGTTCGACCGGGCGACCATCGAGCGGCTGGCGGGCCACTTCCTGACCCTGCTCGCCGGCGTGGTGGCGGAGCCGGCGACCACGGTGTCGCGGCTGCCGATGCTCACCGCCGCCGAGGAGCACCGGCTGGTCACCGAGTGGAACTCGACCCGGGCGCCCTTCCCGGACGCCTGCGTGCACGAGCTGGTCACCCGCCAGGCGACCGAATCACCGCAGCGGACCGCGGTGGTCTGCGGGGACCGTGAGCTCTCCTACCGGGAGCTGGAGGAGCAGGCCAACCAGCTCGCGCACCTGCTGATCGAGGCCGGAGTGGGGCCGGAGACCCTGGTGGGCTTCTGCGTGGAGCGCGGCCCGGAGCTGATCACCGGGCTGCTGGGCATCCTCAAGGCGGGTGGCGCCTACGTGCCCCTGGACCCGGCCCACCCGCGCGAGCGGCTGGCGTTCATGCTGGACGACATCGCGGCCCCGGTCGTCGTCACCCAGCGGCACCTGGCCGACCGGATCCCCGCCCGGGACGGTCGGCGGGTCCTGTGCCTGGACGACGGCAGCCCTGCCGGGTACCCCGTCACCGCCCCGCCACGGCGGGCCACCGCCGGCAACCTCGCCTACCTCATCTACACCTCGGGCTCCACCGGCGCCCCCAAGGGCGTCCAGACCCGGCACGACAACCTCACCAACGGCCTGCTCGCGATGCAGGACCTGATGCGACTCTCCGCCGGGGACCGCCTGCTGGCCCTCGCCCCGTACACCTTCGACATCTCCACCGTGGACCTGCTGCTGCCGCTGGTGCGGGGCGCTCGGATCCACCTCGCCACCCGCGCGCAGGTCACCTCACCGGCCCTGCTCGCCGCGATGCTCGCCGACGACGGCATCACCGTCGTGCAGGCCACCCCTTCGCTGTGGAGACTGGTCGTCGACGAGCTCCCCGACCTGTCCGCCCGCCTGCACCTGCTGCTCGGCGGCGAAGCCCTCGACCCCGAACTCGCCGCCACCACCCGCCCGCTGGTCCGCCGGCTCACCAACGTGTACGGACCGACGGAAACGACGATCTGGGTGCTGGGGGCGGAGCTCGAGCCGGGGTTCGCCGCGGACCAGGTGGTGCCGATCGGCCGTCCGCTGGCCAACGCGCGGGGCTACGTGCTGGACGGATACCTGAATCCGGTGCCGGTCGGGGTGCCGGGGGAGCTGTACTTCGCGGGCACGGGGCTGGCGCGTGGCTACCTGAGCCGGGCCGGGCTGACGGCGGAGCGGTTCGTGGCGTGTCCCTTCGAAGCAGGGAGGATGTACCGGACCGGGGACCTGGCGCGGTGGCGGGCGGATGGGACCCTGGAGTTCCTGGGCCGGGTCGACGACCAGGTGAAGGTCCGGGGGGTCCGGATCGAGCTGGGTGAGGTGGAGTCGGTGCTGCGAGGCAGCGGGCTGGTCGCCGACGCGGTGGTGATGGCACGTGAGGACATGCCGGGGGACCAGCGGTTGGTGGCGTACGTGGTGCCGCTGGAGCCCGGTGGCGGGGTCGAGGTGGCCGAGTTGCGGCGGCTGCTGGCGGAGCGGCTGCCGCAGTACATGGTGCCGTCGCTGGTCATGGTGATCGACGCGGTGCCGTTGAAGTCGAACGGGAAGGCGGACCGGCGGGCGCTGCCGGCTCCGGACGGGTCGCGCCCGGCGACGGGCCGGGCGTACGCGGCGCCGGTGGGGCCGGTCCAGGAGGCGATCGCGCGGATCTGGGGGCAGGTCCTGGGGCTGGACCGGGTCGGAGCCGAGGACAACTTCTTCGAACTCGGCGGGCATTCCCTGCTGGCGACCCGGGTGATATCCCGGCTGCGGCAGGAGTTCGGCACCGGGCTCGGGGTGCACAGCATGTTCGCGGCCCCGACCGTGGCCGGGCTGGCGGACGTCGTGGCGGACGTCGTGCGGGCGGGCGGCGACGCGGAGCCCGGCATGCCGTCGATCCGGCCGGTGCCGCGGCAGGGTGCACTTCCGCTGTCCTTCGCGCAGGAACGGCTGTGGCTGCTGGACCAACTCGTCCCGGAGAGCACCGAGTACCTGCTCACCAGGGCGCTGCGGCTGGCCGGGGAACTGGACGAAGCGGCGCTGGAGCGGGCGCTGGGCGAGATCGTCGACCGGCACGAGGTGCTGCGCACCAGGTTCGAGGTGGTGGCAGGCGTGCCGGTGCAGGTGATCGAGCCACCGGCCGGGCTGGCGCTGCCGGTGACCGACCTGAGCGGGTTGTCGGCCGAGCGGGCGCGGGCAGAGGTGTCGGCGGTGGTGACGGCCGAAGGTACCCGGCCGTTCGAGCTGGGCACGGCTCCGCTGCTGCGGGCGCGGCTGCTGCGGCTGCCGGCCGGCGAGCACGTCCTGGTCCTGGTGGTGCACCACATCGCCACCGACGGGTGGTCGATGGGGCTGCTCACCCGCGAACTCGCCGTGCTGTACGGGGCGTTCAGCCAGGGCGGGCCGTCGCCGCTGGAGCCGTTGCCGATCCAGTACGCCGACTTCGCCGTGCGGCAACGGGACTGGATGCGCGACGAGGTGCTGGAACGTCAACTCGGCTACTGGCGGCAGCGGTTGAGCGGCCTGGCGCCGTTGGAGCTGCCCGCCGACCACCCGCGGTCGGCGGTGCGCTCCGGTCGTGGAGCCGAGTACGAGTTCGCGGTGCCACCGGAGTTGACCGCGGCGCTGCTCGCGCTCTCCCGCCGTGCGGGGACGACGCTGTTCATGACGCTGCTGGCGGCCTTCCAACTGCTGCTGTCCAGCTACTCCGGCCAGGACGACATCGCGGTGGGCACCCCGATCGCCAACCGCAACCTGGCCGACACCGAAGGGCTCATCGGGTTCTTCGTGAACACCCTGGTCATGCGCGCGGACCTGGCCGGGAACCCGACCTTCACGCAGCTGCTGGCACAGGTCCGGCAGGCCGCGCTGGATGCCTACGCGCACCAGGACCTGCCGTTCGGGAGCCTGGTGGAGGAACTGCGCCCGGAGCGCGATCTCAGCCGCAACCCGCTGTTCCAGGTGATGTTCATCTTCCAGAACACCCCGGTGGCGCCCTTCGAGTTCACCGGTGTCACGGTCACGCCGGTGGAGTGGGAGCAGCCGGTGTCGAAGTTCGATCTGACGCTGTCGGTGCGGGAGCGCGGCGGGGAGCTGAGCTGCCTGATCGAGTACAGCACGGACCTGTTCGAGTCCGGCACCATCGCCCGGATGGCCGGACACTTCGGCGCCCTGCTGACCGGGATCGCGGCCGATCCGGACCGCCGGCTCTCCGGACTGTCCGTGCTCACCGCGCCCGAGCGGCGGCAACTGCTGGACGAGTGGACCGACACCGCCGCACCCCTGCCGCGCGACCGCCGTGTGCACGGGCTGTTCGAGGAGCAGGCCGCCCGCACACCGGACGCCGTCGCGCTGGTCGCCGGCGACACGGAGCTGACCTACGGCGAACTCAACCGGCGGGCCAACCGGCTCGCCCACCACCTCAGGGACCGTGGCGCCGGGCCGGAGACACTGATCGCGCTCTGCGTCGAGCGGTCGCCGGAGATGGTGGTCGGCCTGCTCGGGATCCTCAAATCCGGCGCCGCCTACGTGCCGCTGGACCCCGCCTACCCCACGCAGCGGCTGCTGCACATCCTCTCCGACACCGGGGCACCGCTGCTCGTCACCCAGCGGCACCTGCGGGACCGGCTCGCCGCCACCACCCCCGCCCTCTGCCTGGACCAGGACGAGGACCAGCAGGCCATCGCCGCCCGCCCTGGCGACAACCCGGCGCCACTGGGCGGACCCGCCAGCCTCGCCTACGTGGTGTACACCTCGGGCTCCACCGGCCTCCCCAAGGGCGTCAGCATCCAGCACGAGGGAGTGGCGGCGTACCTGCGGTTCATCGCCTCCCGGTACCGGATCCTGCCCGGAACGCGGGTGCTGCAGCTGGCGTCCATCGCCTTCGACGCCTCGGTGCGGGATCTGCTCGGGCCGCTGACCTGCGGTGCCACGGCCGTACTGTTCCACCAGGAGGGGCCGTTCGACCCCGCCGCGATCGCCGCGTGCATCGCCCGGTACCAGGTGGAGGTGCTGCTCAGCGCGGTCCCCTCGCAGCTGCGGGAGATCATGTCCGTCCCCGGCGCGGAGCAGTACCTGGAGTCCGTGCGGCTGACGGCGGTCAGCGGTGAGAGCCTGCGCCTGGGCGGACTGCGCGGCCACCGGACCGTGCGCGGCAGCCTGGTGAACCAGTACGGCCCCACCGAAAGCACGATGACCGCTACCTTCTGGCCCGTCAGCGAGGACTGGGCGGAGCGGACCGAGGACATTGTCGGCCGTCCGGTCGCGAACAAGCGGGTCTACGTGCTGGACCGGTACCTGAATCCGGTGCCGGTCGGGGTGCCGGGCGAGGTGTACGTCGCGGGCCTCGGGCTGGCGCGCGGGTATCTCGGCCGGGCCGGGCTGACGGCGGAGCGGTTCGTGGCCTGTCCGTTCGACGGCGGGAGGATGTACCGGACCGGGGACCTGGCGCGCTGGCGGGCGGACGGGAACCTGGAGTTCCTGGGCCGGCTGGACGACCAGGTGAAGGTCCGGGGGTTCCGGGTCGAGCTGGGTGAGGTGGAGTCGGCGCTGCGGGCCAGCGGGCTGGTCGCCGACGCGGTGGCGATGGCGCGGGAGGATGTGCCGGGGGAGCAGCGGTTGGTGGCGTACGTGGTGCCGCTGGACCCTGCCGCCGGCGTCGAGGTGGTCGAGCTGCGGCGGCTGCTGGCGGAGCGGTTGCCGGACTACATGGTGCCGTCGCTTGTGCTGGTGATCGATGCGCTGCCGCTGACGGTCAACGGGAAGGTGGACCGGCGGGCGCTGCCGGCCCCGGACGGGTCGCGCCCGGCGACGGGCCGGGCGTATGTGGCGCCGGTGGGGCCGGTCCAGGAGGCGATCGCGCGGATCTGGGGGCAGGTCCTGGGGCTGGACCAGGTCGGGGTCGAGGACAACTTCTTCGAACTCGGCGGCGACTCCATCGTCAGCATCCAGGCCATCTTCCGGGCCGGCCGCCTGGGCATCCACATCACGCCCCGGATGATGTACCGCCACCAGACCATCGCCCAGCTCACCGACCGGATCGGGCGCGACGTCCTCGAGGGCACGCCGGAGACGGCGGGCCGCGGCATCATCTCGCCGCTGAACGACAGCACCAGTGACCGCTCGGTCTTCTGCTTCCCGGTGATCGCGGGAAACGTCACCGGCTACGTCCCGCTGGCCCGGGCGCTGAACGCCGACGCCCGGGTGCTCGGCGTCGAGCTGTCCTGGTGGGACACCCCGGACACGGTCGAGTGGAACCTCCTTGAGATGGCGCGCAGTTGCCGCGATGCCATCCTGAGCAGCCGGCCGAAGGGGCCGTACCTGCTGGTGGGCTGGTCGTTCGGCGGTGTCCTGGCAACGGAGACCGCCAGGCTCCTCGAGTCGACCGGGAACGCCGTGCGCGTCATCGCCCTGGACACCATCTTCCCCACCGCGGAGTACCAGGCCGCCTCGCGAGCCACCATCGAGACGATCGACGCGCTGCTCGCCCATCTCGCCGATCTCGCCCATCTCGCCGCAGAGAACGAGCCCGCCACGGCGGGCCGGGCCCTGCCGGACGAGGTGCTGACCAAGCTGAACTGGCTGAACATTCCCCCGGAGCTGTACGAGATCGCCGGTGACGACCTGGTGCGCCACCTGACCGTCATGCGGGGAATCGGCACCGCGATCACGACCTACGCCCCCTCACCCGTGGGCTGCCACGTGACCCTCTACGAGGCGGCGGACCGGGTGCTGCCGGACTGGGTCAACGGAACGGTCAAGGAGACCTGGCGCCCCTTCGCCCCCGACCTCGAGGTGCGGAGCACACCGGGCGACCACCACTCGTTCCTGCGCTACCCGATCGTCCGGTCGCTCGCGGACGGCCTCCGCGAGGACATCCGCGACCACGGCTGACCGCGCCCGCCTTGGCTACCGAGGCCTTCGACCACCTGCGGGCCCGTGCCCTCGGCCCACCCGAGATCCGCAGCCAGATCAAATGGATCCTCAAGGAGCTCTGGGCGTGAACACCACCAAGCTACGACGAGCACAAGGCGTTCCCCGCCGTGGTCCAGGACATTCCCGCGGCGGCCTGGCGGCCGGGGCCCGCCCTCCGCAGCACTGAGGGCCTGGCTGGCAGAAGGCATCGGTCTGCGAGAATCGCGCGGTGGCCGACATGAACGCGATCTCCCGACAGAACCTGCTCCGCCGTGGCTTCGCCCTGGAGTACACGACGCTGGGCTGGAACATGGTCGGCATTGTGGTGCTGGGGATCGCTGCGATCTCCGCCCGCTCGGTAGCTCTGGCCGGCTTCGGCCTGGACTCCTTGATCGAGATCGGCGCGTCCACCGTGGTGATCTGGGAGCTCTCCGGCACCGGCGAGGCCCGCCAGCGTCGGGGCCTGCGCCTGATCGGCGTCGGCTTTGCTCTGCTTGCCGGCTACCTGCTGGCGCAGTCCACCCTCGTCCTGGTCAGCGGCTTCCACTCGCACCACTCGCCCCTCGGTATCGCCTGGACCGCAGTGACTGCTGCCGTGATGTTCGCCCTGGCAGCGGGCAAAGCCCGCACCGGCGCCGCGTTGGACAATCCGGTCCTCAAGACCGAGGGCCGGGTCACCCTGATCGACGGCTGCTTGCCGCCGCCGTCCTGGTCGGTTTGGTCCTCAACAGCACTCTCGGCTGGTGGTGGGCCGACCCGGCCGCTGGCTACGTCCTGGTCTACTACGCCGCTCGCGAGGTTCGGGAGATCTTCTTCGGCGACCACTGATCTTCCGCTCCGGCCCCGGCGGACCGATGACGTTCAGCAGCAGCCCGAGGCCGCTGTCCCGGGAACCCCTGCCGAGCCGGTCGCGCAACGCGTACCGCCGTCCTGCCCAGCCAGGACGTCGGCGTCGGCCTTGACCACGAAGACCTCCCAGGGCTCCCGGCCGGGGCCGTGGATCCACACTTTGTCCTGGACGGCATAGCAGCAGGTCGTGTCACTCTCCTCGACGGTGGCGAGCCCGGCCACGGCCAGCCGTGATGTTGCCGCAGCCACCTGTTCGCTGGTTTCCACCTCCACGCCCAGGTGGTCCAGGCGGGTCTCCTCGCCGGCCTGGCCCTCGATCAGGACGAGCTTGAGCGGTGGTTCGGTGATGGCGAAGTTGGCGTAGCCGGGGCGCCGCTTGGCCGGCTCGGTGCCGAAGAGCTTGGCGTAGAAGGCGATTGAGCCTTCGAGGTCGGCGACGCGAAGGGCGAGCTGAACACGGGACATGGCGGTCTCCCCGATCCATTCTGTATCGACAGCTGTCGATACAGGCAAGGTTGCCTCTTGAATAGATGGCTGTCAACATAGACGCATGTCGAATCTGGAACTGCCGGTGCTCGGCCAGGACGATGTGGTGGCGTGCTGCTCGCCGATGGTCCGAGAGCCACTGGGCGAAGAGGCCGCCGCCGACCTGGCGAAGATGTTCAAGGCGCTGTCGGACCCGGTGCGGCTGCGGCTGCTGTCGCTCATCGCCTCGCACGAGGGCGGCGAGGCGTGCGTCTGCGATCTGACCGGGCCGTTCGACGTCTCCCAGCCGACGATCTCCCACCACCTGAAGGTGTTGCGCGAGGCCGGCCTGGTCGGCTCGGAGCGGCGCGGGACCTGGGTCTACTACTGGGTGCTGCCCGCAGCGCTGGCCAAGCTCTCGTCCCTCCTCCAGGCTCCGGTCGGCTCGGGCGGTTCCAGATGACCGAGCTCGCGCCTCCCTCTGCCTCCGGCCGGGGGTACCGCCTCGGCCGCCGGACGGCCGTCGAGTTCGTCGGGACGGGCGCGCTGGTCGCCGTCGTCGTCGGCTCCGGCATCCAGGCCGCCAGGCTCTCCCAGGACGTCGGCGTGCAACTGCTCGCCAACTCGCTGGCCACGGTCTTCGGCCTGGGCGTGCTGATCGCGCTGCTGGGTCCGGTTTCCGGTGCCCACTTCAACCCTGCCGTCACCCTCGCCGCGTGGTGGACCGGACGCAGCGGTGGTGAGGGGCCGACCCTGCGCGAGGTCGCCGCCTATGTGCCCGCGCAGACCGCCGGAGCGATCGGCGGCGCGGTGCTCGCGGACGCGATGTTCGCCGAGCCGCTGGTGCGCTGGTCCACCCACGACCGATCGGCCCCGCACCTGTGGCTGGGAGAGGTCGTGGCGACCGCCGGCCTGGTCCTGCTGATCTTCGGCCTGGCCCGCACCGGCCGCGCGCACTTCACGCCGGTCGCCGTCGCCTGCTACATCGGCGCGGCCTACTGGTTCACCTCCTCGACCAGCTTCGCCAACCCGGCAGTGACCGTCGGCCGGGCCTTCAGCGACACCTTCGCCGGCATCGCGCCCGGCTCGGTGCTGCCGTTCGTCGCCGCCCAACTCGTCGGCCTGGCCGTCGGCGTGGGCCTGGTCGCCGTGCTGTTCGGCCGACCCGCGCCTGCCGCTGAGGACGTCGTCATCCCGCACCGCGAGCGCCACCTCCCCGCACACCCTCTTCTCGATCAAGGAAGCACCCTGCCGTGAGCACTCCCGCCGTCCCGTCCGTGCTGTTCGTCTGCGTCCACAACGCCGGACGGTCCCAGATGGCCGCCGCCTTCCTCACCCACCTCGGCGGCGAGCGGGTCCAGGTCCGCTCGGCCGGCTCCGCCCCCGCCGACGCCGTGAACCCGGCCGTGGTCGAGGCCATGCGGGAGGTCGGCATCGACATCTCCGCCGAGACACCGAAGGTGCTGACCGTCGAGGCCGTGCAGACCTCTGACGTGGTGATCACCATGGGCTGCGGCGACGCCTGCCCGTACTTCCCTGGCAAGCGCTACCTGGACTGGAAGTTGGCGGACCCGGCCGGGCAGGGCGTCGATGCCGTCCGCCCGATCCGCGACGAGATCGAGCGGCGCATCCGGGACCTCATCGCCGAACTCGGCATCGAGGCAAGGGCGTGACTGTCGACCCGGTTGCCGGTGCGCTGGTTGCCCGCTGGCGGGCAGGCGATTTCCGGCGTCAGCCGGCGCCGTCGTCCGCCGTTCCCGGCAGGGCCTGCTCGACCCAGATGATCTTGCCTCGGGCGGTGTAGCGGGTCCCCCAGCGCTCGGCGAGTTGGGCGATCAGGAACAGGCCGCGCCCGCCCTCGTCCTCGTCGGCCGCGTAGCGCAGGTGGGGTGAGGTGCTGCTGGCGTCGGAGACCTCGCAGATCAGGTTCCGGTCGTGGAGCAGCCGGACCCGGATCGGGGCGGTGCCGTAGCGGATGGCGTTGGTGACCAGTTCGCTGAGGATCAGTTCGGTGGTGAACACCGCCTCGTCCAGGCCCCAGCGGGTCAGCTGCCCGGTGGCCTCGGCGCGGGCGGTGGCCACGGCGGCGGGATCGGAGGGGACCTCCCATTCGGCGATCCGGTCGCGGGCCAGGCGGCGGGTGCGGGCGACCAGCAGGGCGATGTCGTCGTGCTGCCGGTCGGGCAGCAGGGCGGCGAGGAGCGCCTCGCAGGTCTCCTGGGGTGACCGGCCGGTGGCGGCCAAGGTGCTGGTGAGGAGTTCCAGGCCGGCACCGATGCCGTGGGCGCGGTCCACGATCAGGCCGTCGGTGTACAGGACCAGTGCGCTGCCCTCGGGCAGGGACAGTTCCACGGCCTCGAAGGGCAGCCCGCCCAGCCCGAGCGGCGGGCCGGCCGGCAGCTCGGGGAAGACCACCGTGCCGTCCGGGTGGACGAGTGCGGGCGGCAGGTGGCCGGCCCGGGCGAAAGTGCCGGTGCCGGTGGTGGGGTCGTAGATCCCGTACACGCAGCTCGCGCCGGTGACCGGGGCCGGCCGCTGCGCGCCGGCCGTCTCCTGGTCGATGCGCCCGACGAGTTCGTCCAGGTGGCTGAGGAGCTCGTCCGGCGGCAGGTCCAGGGTGGCGAAGTTCTGCACCGCGGTCCGCAGCCGCCCCATGGTGGCGGCGGCGTGCACGCCGTGGCCGACCACGTCGCCGACCACGACCGCGACGCGCGCGCCCGAGAGCGGGATGACGTCGAACCAGTCGCCGCCGACACCGCCCTCGGCCGGCAGGTAGCGGTGGGCGACGTCGAGGGCGCTCTGCGAGGGCACCGTGTGCGGCAGCAGGCTGCGCTGCAAGGTCACCGTCATCGCCCGCTCGCGGGTGAAGCGGCGGGCGTTGTCGACGCACACGGCGGCCCGGGCCGACAGCTCCTCGGCCAGCGACAGGTCCTCCTCGTCGAAGGGCTCGCTGCCCTGCGCGCGCCAGAAGTTGGCGATGCCCATCAGGACGCCCCGGGCCTGCAGGGGGACCGTGACCAGGGAGTGGATCCCGAAGTCCAGCACCTCCTGGCTGCGTACGGCGTCCTGCGCCCGCCAGTCGAACCTGACCCGCAGGTCGGGCACCAGCACCGACTGCCCCTCGACGAACCCCCTGGCCTCCGGCGTGGAGGCGGCGAAGGTCACCAACTCGCCGACCGGATACAGGGGATGGTCGTCCCGGGCGGCGCTGGTCGCCACCCGGAGCAACTCGGGAGCCGCCCGGTGCGCACCGGGCGTGGGCTCCTCGCCGCGCAGCACCGACTCGGCGAGATCGACGGTGGCGTAGTCGGCGAACCCGGGCGCCGCGACCTCGGTCAGCTCCTGCGCCGTGCGCCGCACGTCGAGGCTGGTACCGATGGCCGCGCCCGCCTCGTAGAGCAACCGCAGCCGGCCCCGGGCGGCTTCCGCCCGGCCCGAGAGGGCCTGCAGCTCGGTGGAGTCGCGCAGCGTGGCCACGCTGCCGCCGGGGCTGCCGTCGTGGCCGGTCGGCCGGGTGTTCACGGCCACCAGCCGCTCCCCGACCGGGAACACCCCGTCCGTGACCGCGCGTCCGGAGATCAGCAGCTCGGTCATGGCGGCGTCCAGGCCCAGTTCGGCGACCGCGCGGCCCTCCACGTCCGAGGGCAGGGCGAGCAACCGGCGTGCCTCGTCGTTGGCGAGCAGCACCTGCCCGTCGGCCCCGAGGATGAGCACGCCCTCGCGCACCGCGTGCAGCACCGCGTCGTGGTGCTCGTACATCCGGGTCATCTCCGCCGGCCCGAGACCGCGCGTCTGCCGCAGCAGCCGACGGCCCGTCAGCGCCGCGCCGATCGTCGCGAGCACGAGTGCCGCGGCCCCGGCCCCGAGCACCAGCGGCAGTTGCCGCCAGACCGCGCTGCTCACCTGGCTGACCGTGACTCCGGACGCCACCATGCCGACGACCCCGCCGCTCGCGTCCATCACCGGGACGACCGCCTGCACGTCCTCGCCCAGCGAGCCGTTGGTCGTCTCGAGGGTGACCCGCCCGGCCAGCGACGGGCCGATGGTGCCGATGAACCGCTGCCCGATCTGCGCGGGCACCGGGCTGGTGTAGCGGATGCCGTCGCGGTCCATCACGACGATGAAGTCGACCCGGCCCTGCATGCGGGCGGCTTCGGTCATCGGCTGCAGCACCGCGGTAGGGTCCGGCCCCTGCATGGCGCTGACCAGGCCCGGGCCGTGCGCGAAGGCCGCGGCGGCGGCGAGTGAGCGGTCGCGGGCCGCGTCGAAGCGGTCGCTGCGCGCCCTGAGCAGCAGCGCCGTCACGGCGGCCAGCACCAGCAGCACGATGATCAGCACCTGCAGCACGAAGATCTGGCCGGCCACGCTGCGGACCGTCGCCGACGGCCGTGGACGTCGCATCCCGCTCCTGTGAGATGGGAGCGGTGGTCGCCGCTCATGCCGACGCCCGGACGTCGACCCGGCACTGTCGCGGTCGGCGGCCGGGAGGAGCGCCCGGGGCTCGGACACCATGTGTACCCCACCGCCGCCCGGCGGGACCCGCACCACGCCCGGGACCTCACCCGCCGTCCGCGCCGAGGGCGGCCGGGCCGGGGTGGCCCGCGGCGGCGTCGGCCCGCGACGAGCACGACCAGCCGGACGGCGTAACGGACGGAGTGGCATCCGCCGGTTCACCGCCGCCGTCGGCGCATAGTGCGGCATGACACGTGTCCGAACCGCGCTGCTCTGCGCCGCCACCCTGTTCGCCGCGACCCTCCAGACCACCGCCGTCGCGTCCGCCGCCTCATCCGCCGCCTCAGCCACTCCCGCCGCGAGCCGTGCTGCGCGGCACTGCGTCGGCTCCCCGGAACCGGTCGACGGGCAGGCTCGCCAGGTGCTCGACATCGCCCGGCAGGCCAAGACGGAGTTCGACCTCAACTCCGTCATCCTGCGGGTCACCGAGGACGGCCGGGAGGTCGTCACCGGTGCGCTCGGCGAGTCCATGACCGGCGTCCCCGCCGAACCCGACATGCACTTCCGCGCCGGTTCGGTGGCCATCGCCTACCTGGGCACCGTCCTGGCGCAGTTGGCCGACGAGGGGCAGGTCAGCCTCGACGACCCGGTCTCGCGCTGGCTGCCCGACCTGCCGCACGCCGACCGGATCACGCTGCGGATGCTCGGCGCCAGCACCTCGGGCCTGCACGACTACGTCACCGACCCGGACTTCCTCGCCGCGCTCGAAGCCGCCCCGTTCCGCCAGTGGACGCCGCAGGAGCTCGTCGGCTACTCCACCAGCCACCCGCTCTGGTACGAGCCCGGCACCAACTGGAGCTACTCGCACGCCAACTTCGTGCTGCTCGGCGCCGCCCTGGAGAAGATCACCGGCACCCGGCTCGACAAGCTGCTGGAACAGCGCGTCATGGACCCGCTCGGCCTGCGCGACACCCGCAACAGCTACACCCCCGACATCCCGACCCCGGTCCTGCACGCCTTCACCGCCGAACGCGGCAGGTACGAGGAGTCCACCTTCTGGAACCCCTCCTGGACCACCGCCCCCGGCGCGGTCATCACGACCGACATCTGCGACCTGGCCCGCTCGGCGGTGGCGATCGGCAGCGGAGAGCTGCTCTCGGCGCAGGCGTTCCGGACCCAGCTGAACCCCGGCACGGTCGGCCTCGGCGGCCCCACCGCCACCTGCCCGGCGACCGTCTGCATCGCGAACACCGAGGCCACCCACTACGGCCTCGGCATCCTGGTGCTGCACGGCTGGGTGGTGCAGAACCCGTCCTTCTCCGGCTACGCCGCCATCCAGGCCTACCTGCCCGACCGGCACCTCGCCATCGCGGTCGCCACCACCAAGGGCTGTGCGACGCCCGACGGGAACACGGCCCAGACCATCGCCGAGCGCATCTCCGAGCTGCTCGCGCCCGAGCAGCCGCTGGCCGGCTGAGAGCAGCCCGGGAACGGACGGGCGGCGGGAGCAGCGCAGCGGCTCCCGCCAGGGCAGCTGGGGCAGTCGGCCGGAGCCGGCGCCGACAGCGCGGCCGCCAACTCCACCGCACCGCAGGGAAATCGTGGTGCGGATCAGGGTTTCGCGTGACGTGTTCCTGGCGAAGTACTTCAACCATGGGCTTATCGCCGGTTGCCGGCCATCCTGCTGTCGCTGTCTTCCGTGAACCCCGAGGCGGGCGGCCCGTCCCGGAGTTGGGCCCGTGGGTCGACGCTTCGGCGAAGCGGACCGCTCGGGTGCTGGCCGGGGTGGCGACCCATGCCAGACCGGTCGAGCGGAGCGTCGCACTGCGGCAGGCCGCCGCGGTGGCGGGGGAGTTGGTGGCCGCGCTGGCGGCGCTGGCTCCGGCGGTGGCCGGTGAGGGACTGCCGGCGGAGTCGGTCAGCCAGTCGTTCTTCCGGGTCCGTGAGGTGGAGTTGTCGGACCAGCAGGCCGCCCTGCACGGCGCCTTGGTCATCCACCGCGGTCTGGAGGATCTGTGTGATGCCCCGCTGTCGGGTGCCGACCTGGCGCTGGAGGTGGCCGGGATGCGGCAGTCGGTGCTCGACCTCACCGGCGCACTGCCGGGCGCCGACCCCGACCCTGACCCCGTCTCGCCGGTGGCCGGTCCCGAGCCCGGTGCGGGGCAGTCGCTGGAGAGCGTGTGGACTGCCCGGTGGCTGATCGGGCACCAGGTCCACGTCCTGTTCAACGTCTGCGCCGCGGTCGCCGTGGCCGAGGCCACCCGCCAACTGCGGCACGGTGACGGCGAGGCGGCGCTGCTGCGGCTGGTGGACGCGACGGTGTACGTGCGCGGCTTCCCGGCGGCCATGACCCACGCCAGTACGATCCCGGCCGACTACTATATGGCGGCTATCCGCCACACCATGGCGCCGCCGTCGGTGGACGTCCCGTTGAGCGGGCGTCAGCACCGCGGGTACAAGCTGTTCCGGGCGGCGATGAAGGACCTGCTGTCGGTGGTTCCGGACTCCTTCGAGCAGTTGGCGGCCCGCGACCCGGAGTTGGCCGAGGCGCGGGGCGCGCTACTGGAAGCCGACCTCGTGGACGGCGAACGGCACGTCACCCTCGCGTACTCGATGGTGCACCTGCGTCGTTCGATCGCCCAGAAACCCGAAGGCCCTGACAACGCCGTCGCCGAACTGCGGCTCATGCGCCATCGCCGGGCGGCCCAGTACGCCTCCCTGATCCGGTTCGGGGACCACTACATCGCAGACGCCGTGGCCGGTCTGCGCCACTCGTGAGTCCGCGCGTCCGCCGCCCACCCCTCGGCAGGAGACCCTGATGCCTGAGACGACGCCCGACACCGCCCGAAGCACGGTCGCCGAGAAAGCCGCCGACTGGGCGCTGGATACGGCCGATGCCGGCGCGTGCGAGCGACTGGCCCGCAGCCTGTGCACCGGCGCGCAGGACGAGGTCGACGACCCCGAGTGGCTGGCCCGGGCCCGGGACGCCTGGGAGGACCTGCCGCTACCGCTGCGCCGTGCGGTGCGGCGGTTCCGAAGGCACTCCGGCCCGCACGGCACCCTGGTGGTCGGCGGTCTGCCCGTCGATCAGGCGGCCCTGCCCGCGACACCGGCCGTTCCCGGCTCGGTCCAGCGCCGGGCCACCGTCCCGGCCGCGCTGCTCACCATGGTGGCCTGCGGGCTCGGCGAGCCGCTCGCCTACCTGGCCGAGAAGTCCGGCGCCCTCGTGCAGGACGTCGTGCCCGTGCCCGGACAGGAGACCTTCCACGGCAACGCCGGATCGGCGCCGCTCTCCTTCCACACCGAGAACGGCTTCCACCCCCATCCACCCGACTACGTGGTCTTCCTGTGCCTGCGCGCCGATCACGACCGGATCGCCGGCCTGCGCACCGCCGGCCTCCGCCAAGCGCTGCCGCTCCTCACCCCGGCCGCCCGCCAGACCCTGTTCGCACCGGAGTTCAGCACCACACCCCCACCCTCCTTCGGCCCCGCCGCCACCGGCGAGCCCGCCGCCGAGCCCCGACCAGTGCTGTCCGGCGCGGCCGAGGACCCCGACATCCGGATGGCCCAGCTCGTCACCACCCCGCTCACTCCTCGGGCCACCGCGGCACTGAGCGAATTCGGCCGCGCCTGCGAGGCCACCGCCCGCACGCTGCGCCTGACGCCCGGCGACCTGGTGATCATCGACAACCGTGTCACCGTCCACGGCCGCACCGCCTTCCAGCCCCGCTACGACGGAGCCGACCGCTGGCTGCAACGCACCTACGTCACCGCCGACTTGCGCCGGTCCCGCGACCACCGTCCGCACGACGGCCAGATCCTCGCCCGCTGACCGGCCTGGAGAGCCGGCGGCTCGGCCGGTACGCGGCCGGCCGGCCGGAGGGCCGGGCCTGCCGTGCGGCCAGCACCGTGAACCGCACGGTGGCATGTCCTGCGGCTGTCCCCGGCTTGCCTCCGCCTTGCCTCGGCTTTCCTCGTGTTGCGGGTGGATGGCAGTTCGGTGGGCGGTCTTGACCGGGGTTGCCAGGAGTCGCAGAGTTCATGTCAGGTCCCTGCTGTCAGCCGGGGGCGCACAGACCCCCCCCAGGCACGAGGAGTTGGGCATGAGGAAGAGCAGGGCCGTCGCCGCGACCGCGGGATTCGTGCTGCTGGCCGGGCTGGCCACGGCCTGCGGCGGCGGTGCGGCCAAGGGCTTGGCCGCCGCCTTCGACCCGGCCACCTGCCAGGGCGGGACGCTCTCGGTGCTCGCCCAGCAGGGGATGGGCAAGTTCGACCCGGCCGAGCTGTACACCTCCGGTGGCGGCAACGTCCCCAACCTGGTGTTCCGCACCCTCACCACCCGCAACCACACCACCGGCGGCCCGGACGGCGCCAAGGTGGTCCCCGACCTGGCCACCGACACCGGCGAGCCCAGCCAGGACGCCACGGTCTGGACCTACCACCTCAAGGCCGGGCTGAAGTTCGAGGACGGCACGCCGATCACGTCGGCCGACATCAAGTACGGCATCGAGCGCTCCTTCGCGCCGGAACTGCCGGGCGGGCCACCCTATCTGCGCGACTGGCTGATCGGCGGCGAGCAGTACCAGGGCCCCTTCAAGGGCGCCGACCTGCCCTCGATCGAGACCCCCGACAGCAGCACGATCATCTTCCGACTCACCAAGCCCGAGGGCGACTTCCCCTATCTGGCCACCGCCACCCAGTTCGCTCCGGTGCCCAAGGCCAAGGACACCGGCACCGACTACCAGAAGCACCCGATCTCCTCGGGACCGTATGAGGTGACCAGCAACGACAACGGCAACTCCATGGTGCTGGAACGCAATCCGTACTGGTCGCGGAGCATCGACGACCAGCGGCTGGCCTGCCCCGACAAGGTGGTCTTCACCTCGGGGCTCGATCCGGCCGTGATCAACCAGCGGTTGGCCGCCAGCAGCGGCGACGACGCCCGCGCGGTCACCAGCGACACCGACATCGACGCGAGCGTCCTGGCCCGGCTGAACAGCGACTCCGAGCTCAAGAGCCGGGTGGCCACCGGCGACTTCGGGGCCACCCAGTACCTGGCCTTCAACCCCAAGGTGCAGCCGTTCGACAACCCGCTGGTGCGCGAGGCGATCTCCTACGCCGTCGACCGCCAGTCGGTGATCAACGCGGTCGGCGGCAGCGCGGTCGCCAAGCCCGCGACCACCTTCCTGCCCGACCAGGCGGCCTTCGGCTACACCCCCTACGACTACTTCCCGTCCGGCCCGAATGGCGATCCCGCCAAGGCCAAGCAGCTGCTGGCGCAGGCGGGTTACCCGAACGGGCTGAGCATCACGCTGAGCCACGCCACCGACGAGACCGACCTCGGCCCGGCGGTCGCCGCCGCGGTGCAGGAGGCGCTGGGCAAGGCCGGGATCACCGTCAAGCTCGACCCGTCCGCCGACGACGACTACTTCACCAAGACCGAACTGCCCGCCAGCGAGCCCGGGTTCTTCATCGGCGGCTGGGGAGCGGACTGGCCCTCCGGCGGCCCCTTCCTGGCCCCGATCTTCGACGGCCGGCAGATCCTCACCGCCGGCGGCAACTTCAACTCCGCCCAGCTGAACGACCCGCAGGTGAACGCCGAGATCGACGCGGCCAACAAGCTCACCGACCCCGCCGCCGCGCAGCGGGCCTGGGGACAGCTGGACGCCCAACTCGGCAAGCAGGCCTGGACGGTGCCGCTCTACCACCCGATCTACAAGCGGCTGTTCGGCAAGGACGTGAAGAACGCGTACGTCAGCCAGTGGAACGGCGTCTACGACCTGTCCCGGATCTCGGTCAAGTAGATGTCGGGATCAGCATCGTCCGCGTCCTCGGCGGTCAACCCGATCTGGCGGCGGCTGCGCGCCGACCGCGCGGCGATGGCCGGGCTGGCGGTGGTCGTGCTGCTCCTGCTGCTGGCCGCCGCCGCCCCACTGGTCGCCGCGCTGGAGGGGCAGAACCCGACGGCCTTCCACAACGACCTGATCGACTCGGCCACCGGCGGGGTGCCGATCGGCCCGTTCGGCGGGGCGAGCGCCCGGCACTGGCTCGGCGTGGAGCCGGGCACCGGACGCGACGTGCTGGCCCGGCTGGTCTACGGCGCGCAGGTCTCGCTCTCCGTCTCGGTGGGCGCCACCATCGTCCAGATCGCGCTCGGCACGCTGATCGGGCTGGCCGCCGGGCTCGGCAACCGGCTCGCGGACACCGTGCTCAGCCGGACCATGGACCTGGCGATCGCCTTCCCCGGCCTGGTCTTCGCCATCTCGCTGATGGCCGTGGTGCCGGGCTCGTTCCCGCGCCCGGTGCTGCTGATGCTGGTGCTCGGCGTGCTCGGCTGGGGCGGTACGGCCCGGCTGGTGCGCGGGCAGGCGCTCACCCTGCGCTCGCTGGACCACGTCGCGGCGGCCCGGCTCAGCGGGGCCCGCGGCTGGCGCACCGCGCGGCGCGAGATCCTGCCCGGACTGGCCGCGCCGGTGATCACCTACGCGGCGCTGCTGCTGCCCGGCAACGTCACCGCCGAGGCGGGCCTGTCCTTCCTCGGCGTGGGCGTGCGCCCGCCCACCTCCTCCTGGGGGCAGATGCTCTCGGGGGCCACCACCTGGTACCAGGCCGACCCGACCTACGTGCTGCTGCCGGCCGGGCTGCTCTTCGCCACCGTGCTGGCCTTCACCGTGCTCGGCGAGGGGCTGCGCACCGCGCTCGACCCGCGCGCCAAGTCCCGTCTGCGCAGGACGCGTTCACGTCGGGCGGTGTCGGCGTGAGCCGCTTCCTGCTGCGCCGCGCGGTCAGCACGCTGATCGTCATGCTGGTCCTGTCCGTGGTGGTCTACCTGGTGTTCTACGCCGCCCCGCGCGATCCCGCCGTCCTGGTCTGCGGCAAGGGCTGCGACGGCGCCCGGCTGGCCGTGGTGCGGCACAAGCTCGGCACCGACCTGCCGCTCTGGCAGCAGTACTGGCAGTTCCTGCACGGGCTGCTGGCCGGGCGGGACTTCGACGCCGGCACCGACGTCACGCACTGCGCCGCGCCCTGCTTCGGCTACTCCTTCCAGACCGACCAGCCGGTGCTCGGCATGATCACCGCACGGCTGCCGCTGGACGCCTCGCTGACGGTGGGAGCGGCGGTGCTCTGGCTGCTGCTCGGCATCGGCACCGGCGTCCTGTCGGCGCTGCGGCGCGGCGGGATCGGCGAACGGGCGCTGACCGGAGTGACGTTGGCAGGCATGGCGATGCCGGTCTTCCTGGTCGGGCTGCTGCTGATGATGCTCTTCTGCGGCTATCTGCAGTGGCTGCCCTTCCCGAGCTATGTGCCGCTGACCCAGGACCCGCTCGGCTGGGCCTCGAACCTTCTCCTGCCATGGCTCTCGCTGGCCCTGGTGATGGCCGCCGGCTACGCCCGGATGACCCGCAGCTCCCTGCTGGAGACGCTGGCCGAGGACCACATCCGCACCGCCCGGGCCTACGGCCTCGGCGAGCGGCGGATCGTCCTGGGCCACGCGCTGCGCGGCGCGCTCACCCCCGTCATCACGCTGCTCGCGATGGACCTGGGCGGACTGCTCGGCGGCGCCCAACTGACCGAGTCGGTCTTCGGGTTCGACGGGATCGGTCGGCTCCTGGTGGACTCGGTGAACAAGATCGACCTGCCGGTGGTGGTGGGGGTCACGCTCTTCGCGGGCTTCTTCATCGTCATCGCCAACGCCGTCGCGGACCTGCTCTACGCGCTGGCCGACCCGAGAGTGGGACTCCAGTGACGGACGACCCCGACCTGCTCGAAGTCGAGGACCTGACCGTCGACTTCGGCGCGCTGCGCGCCGTGGACGGGCTCTCCTTCACGCTGCCGGCGGGCCGGTCGCTCGGTCTGGTCGGCGAGTCCGGCTCGGGCAAGAGCACCGTGGCCGCGGCCCTGCTCGGGCTGCACCGGACCAGTGCGGCCGCGGTGAGCGGCAGGATCCGGCTGGACGGCACCGACGTGCAGCGCGCCTCCGACGCCGAGTTGCGCCGGCTGCGCGGCGCCCGCGCCGCGATGGTGTTCCAGGATCCGCTCTCCGCGCTGGACCCTTACTGGCCGATCGGCGCGCAGATCGCCGAGGTGCACCGGGTGCACACCGGCGCCGGCCGCCGGGCGGCGGCCGAGCGGGCGGTCCAGGTGCTGGACCGGGTCGGCGTCCCCGACGCCGCCCGGCGGGCCGCCGCCCATCCGCACGAGTTCTCCGGCGGGATGCGGCAACGGGCCCTGATCGCCATGGCCCTGGCCTGCTCGCCCAAGCTGCTGATCGCCGACGAGCCGACCACCGCGCTGGACGTCACCGTCCAGGCGCAGATCCTCGACCTGCTGCACGACCTGCGGGTCGAGCACCGGATGGCGCTGCTGCTGGTCACCCACGACCTGGGCGTGGTGGCCGGCAACACCGACCGGGTGCTGGTGATGCGGGGCGGCCGGGCCGTCGAGCACGGTCCGGTGGCCGAGGTGCTGGGTGCGCCGACGGACCCGTACACCCGGGAACTGATCAGCGCCGTACCGAGGTTGGACGCCCGTCGGCAGGCGCCGGCAGTGGCCGGGGAGGTGCTGCTGAGCGTCCAGGAGCTGCGCAAGGAGTACCCGATCCCCAGCCGCGGGCTGTTCGGCCGGCGCGAGCGACTGGCGGCACTGGACGGCGTCAGCCTGGACCTGCACCGCGGCGAGGCGCTGGGCGTGGTGGGGGAGAGCGGCAGCGGCAAGACCACGCTGGGGCGCCTGCTGGTGCGCCTGCTGGAACCCACCGCCGGGCGGATCCTCTTCGAGGGGCGCGACCTGGCGCACGCCTCCGAGAGCGAACTGCGCCCGGTGCGGCGCGAGTTGCAGATGGTCTTCCAGGACCCGCTGTCCTCGCTCAACCCGCGCCGGACGATCGGCGACGCGATCGCCGACCCGCTGCGGGTGCAGGACCGGGCCGGTGAGGCGCAGGCCCGGTCGGCGGTGGGCGAACTGCTGGAACGGGTCGGCCTGCAACCGGACTGGTACGGCCGCTATCCGCACGAACTCTCCGGCGGACAACGCCAACGCGTGGGCATAGCAAGGGCATTGGCGCTGCGGCCGAAGATCCTGGTGTGCGACGAGCCGGTCTCCTCGCTGGACGTCTCCACCCAGGCCCAGGTGGTCCGGCTGCTGGCCGAGCTGCAGCGGGAGTTCGGGCTGACGCTGGTCTTCGTCGCGCACGACCTGGCGGTGGTGCGGCAGGTCAGCGACCGGATCGCGGTGATGCGAGCCGGCCGGGTGGTGGAGCTGGGGGTCGCCGACGACATCTACGAGAACCCCCAGCATCCTTACACCCGGAGGCTGTTGGCGTCCGTGCCGGTTCCCGATCCGGCGGTGGAGGGGGAACGGCGGTTGGCCCGGGCCGCGTTGGCCTGACGGCTGGACGCGTCAGGCGCCGGTCAGGATGCGCAGCAGCCGGGCGACCTCCGCGGCGACGGCGTCGCGGGCGGGGCCGAGGTACTTGCGGGGGTCGGCGACCTCGGGATGTGCGTCGAGGTAGCCGCGGGCGGTCCGGGTGAAGGTCTTGTTGAGGTGGGTGGAGATGTTGACCTTCGTCATTCCGGCGTTGACGGCCTTGGTGAGGTCGGTGTCGCCGACGCCGGAGGAGCCGTGCAGGACCAGCGGGGTGCGCACGGCATCGCGCAGCCGGGTGATGAGCGCGAAGTCGAGGACGGCGTCGCGGGTGAGCATGGTGTGCGAGCTGCCCACGGCTACGGCGAGCGCGTCGACGGCGGTGGCAGCGACGAACTCGCGGGCCTCGTCCGGGTCGGTGCGCACGCCGGGGGCGTGGGCGCCGTCCTTGCCGCCGACCTCGCCGAGTTCGGCTTCGACGAAGACACCGTGGTCGTGGCAGAACGCGGTGATCTCCCGGGTCGCGGCGACGTTCTCGGCGTAGGGGAGTTTCGCGGCGTCGAACATGACCGAGGTGAAGCCGAGTTGGACGGCCTCGCGCACCAGGTCGGCGGATTCGGCGTGGTCGAGGTGGACGGCCACCGGCACCCGCGCCGCCCGGGCGGTCGCGAGCGAGGCGAGCGCGATGGGTTCCAGGGCGCCGTGGTAGCGGGCGGTGTTCTCGCTGATCTGCAGGATCACCGGGCGACCGGCGGCCTCGGCGCCGGTCACGATGGCGTGCGCGTGCTCGATCTGCACCACGTTGAACGCGCCGACGCCGACGCTGTGTTCGGCGGCGTGCCGGACGATGTCATGGGTGGGTGTGAGTGGCATGGATGTCCTCCACGGGTACGGCGGTACGGAGTCGGCGGTAGGTGTCGGCGTCGAAGTCGCCGGCCACCGGGCAGGGGACGGCGGCGGCGGACAGGGCCACGGCCTCGCGCAGGATGCCGGGCCAGGGTGTGCCCGCCGCGAGTCCGGCGGCGAGGGCGGCGACGCAGGCGTCGCCCGCGCCGGTCGGGTTGCCGCTCAGCCGCTCGGTCGGCGTGGCACGCCAACTGCCCTGCTCGGTGAGCGCGTAGAGCCCGTCCGGACCGCAGGAGGCGACCACCGCGCGGGCGCCCAGGGCGCGCAGTGCGGCGGCTCCGGCCGCGATGTCCTGGTGGCCGGTGACGGCGGCGAGTTCGGCGGCATTGGGCTTGACCACGTCGGGACCGGTGTCGAGCGCGGCCAGCAGGGCGGGGCCGCTGGTGTCCAGCACGGTCGCCGCGTCCGCCACCGCGGCCAGGGTGATCAGCTGCGCGTACGCGTCGTCCGGCAGCCCCGGGGGGAGACTGCCGGAGAGCACGACGACCTCGGCGTCACGGACGAGTTGGGCGTAGCGGGCGGTGAAGGCGCGCCACTCGTCGGGCTGGACGGTCGGACCGGCCTGGTTGAAGACGGTGGCGTCGCCGTCCTCGCGGGAGACGACGGTGACGGTGCGCCGGGAGTCGCCCGCGATGGGCACGAGCTCGTCCGCCAGCCCGACCGCGCGCAGTTCGCCGCGCAGCGCGGCACCCGTCGGGCCGCCGGCCAGGCCGGTCACCATGGTCGGCTGCCCCAGGGCGGCGAGCACCCGGGCGACGTTGACGCCCTTGCCGCCGGCGCGTTCGTGCAAGGCGTCGACCCGGTGCGAGGCGCGGGGGACCAGGGCGTCGACGAAGTAGGTGACGTCCAGGGCGGCGTTGAGCGTGACGGTGAGGATCACGGTGCCACCGCCCCGGCGAGCCCGGACCCGACGGCCTGCCAGGCGTACAGCCCGGCGCCCAGGCAGCCGGCCTCGTCGCCCAGCGCCGCGCGGACCACCCTCGGCTGCCGCTGGAAGGTGAGCTGCTCGGCCAGCGCGGTCCGCACGGGTGCGAGCAGGAGTTCACCGGCCTCGGCGAGGCCGCCGCCGAGCACGATCAGCTCGGGTGCGAGCAGGGTGGTGGCGGTGGCGAGCGCGGTGGCCAGGGCCCGGGCCGCGCGCTGCCAGACCGCGTGGGCGTCCGGATCGCCCTGGGCGAGCAGCACCGCGACCTGGTGGGCGCCCTCGACGGCGCGCCCGGTGCGGGCGCGGTAGGCGGCGGCGACGGCCGGCGCGGCGGCGGCTGTCTCCAGGCACCCGCGGCTGCCGCACCCGCACGGCGCACCATCGGACTCGACCACTAGATGGCCGAGTTCACCCGCGTAGCCACCGGCCCGCAGCGGGTGGCCGTCGCTGATGACGGCGGCGGAGATGCCGGTGCCGATGGCCACGAAGAGGACGTCGCGCGCACCGCGGGCGGCGCCGCGGACCGCTTCGGCGTACCCGCCGGCCCGCACGTCGTGGCCGAGCGTGACGGGCAGCGCGGTGCGCTGCTCGAGGAGCTCGGCGAGCGGGAGATCACGCCAGCCGATGTTCGCCGAGTAGACGGCGCGGGCCGACTCCTCGTCGACGATGCCGGGCACGACCACCCCGGCCCGGCGGACCGCCAGGCCGCGCTCGGCGGCCTGGCGGGCGAGGAGCAGCAGGGTGGCGGCGATCTCGTCCACCACCGCCTGTGGGCCGGCGCCCCGGGGGGTCGGCCGGCGCACCGTCCGCAGGGCCGTCAGGTCCCGGTCCAGCAGCGCGCCCTTCATACCGGTGCCGCCGACGTCCAGGGCGATCACACACTCGCCCTCAACGGGCTTTTCAGGCAACGGAGTTCTCCAGGACGACCGAGCGGGTGAGGTTCAGCGGGCGGTCGGGGTCCAGCCCCTGCGCCTCGGCGATCGCGACCGCCAGGCGCTGGGCCCGGATGAGGTCGGCGAGCGGGTCCAGGTCTTCGGCGGCGTGCTGGGAGCCGGCCACCAGGGTGCCGCCGACCCGGGCGATGTCGCCGGCCAGGCCGGTGGGCAGCGCGCCGAACATCCAGGTCACCCGGCCGGGCCTGGTGATGCTGATCGGGCCGTGCCGGTACTCCATGGCGGGGTAGGCCTCGGTCCACGCGCCGGCGGCCTCGCGCATCTTCAGCCCGGCCTCCAGCGCCAGCCCGTAGGTCCAGCCGCTGCCGAGGAAGGTGAACTGCTCGGCGCCGCGGACCTCTTCGGCCAGCGGCGCGGCGATCGCCCGCTCGGCGTCCTCGGCCGCCCGGGCGAGGGTGCGCACGCCGGCCGGCAGCGCGTCCTCGGCCTCCAGGTGGGCACGTAGCAGCGCCAGCGCGGTGGTGGCGAAGCGGGTCTGCACCACCGACTCCTCGTCGGCGAAGTCCAGCACGGCCACGTCGTCGGCCGCCGTCATCACCGGCGTCGCGGGATCGGCGGTGATCGCGCCGGTGCGCACCGTGCCGCGCACCTGGTCGAGCAGCGCCAGGACCTCGGTGGTGGTGCCGGAGCGGGTGATGGCCAGGATCCGGTCGTAGTCGCGCGGGCCGGGGAACTCCGAGGCGGCGAAGGCGTCGGTCTTGCCGTGGCCGCCGCTCTCGCGCAGCACCGCGTAGGACTGCGCCATGAACCAGGAGGTGCCGCAGCCGATGACGGCCACGCTCTCACCCCGGCGGGGCAGGGCGGCGGCGTGCTGGGTGAGCGAGGCGGCGGCCTGGCGCCAGCAGTCGGGCTGGGAGGCGATCTCGACGCTCGTCCGGGAGGGTGTGGTGGGCATGCGCAAGCTCCTTCGGAGCAGAGGGGGTTGGGGCGGGAGGTGGGGCGGTTGCTTCACGCAGCGGGTACTTCAGGGAGCGGCTACTTCGCGGAGCGGCTACTTCACGGAGCCGGCGGTCAGGCCGGAGACCACCTGGCGCTCGATGAACGCGAAGAGCACGACCACCGGCACGATGGCGATGACCGATCCGGCGAAGAGGTAGTTCCACTGGACCGTGTAGTCGCCGATGAAGCTGTTGATGCCGACGGTGAGCGGCTGGCTGCTCGGAACGGTGGAGAGGGTCAGGCCCATCACGAACTCGTTCCACGCCGAGATGAAGGTGAAGATGACGGCGGTGACCACCCCCGGCATGGCCAGTGGCAGGATCACCCGGCGCAGCACGCTGAGCCGCCCGAGCCCGTCGATCATGGCGGCCTCCTCCAACTCCACCGGGATCGAGGAGATGTAGGCGGTGAGGATCCAGATCGCGAACGCCAGGTTGAAGGCGGCGTTGCACAGGATCAGCGTCCAGACCGAGTTGAGCATGCCGAGCTGGAAGAACTCGCGGTACAGGCCGACCAGCAGCGAGGTGGGCTGGAACATCTGGGTGACCAGGACGAGCAGCAGGAAGTACTTGCGGCCGCGGAACTTGATCCGCGCGGTGTAGTACGCGGCGGGCAGCGCGACCAGCAGGGCCAGCAGCGTGGAGCCGGCGGCCACCAGCAGGGTCACCTTCAGGTTGTCGCCGAGGGTGGAGTCGCGCCACACGTCGATGAAGTTGGACCAGGCGAAGTGGTGGGGGAGGTAGCCGGGATCGCGCAGTTCGTCGGCGGGCCGCAGCGCGGTGATCACCATCTCGGCGTACGGCAGCAGGAAGACCATGGCCAGCAGCCAGGCGACGGCGGCGACGACCATCGTACGCGGTCGCAACCGCGGCTTCACGGAATCCGTCTGACGGTTCATCAGCTCTCGTCCTCCTTCCAGCGGCTGACCTTGAGGAAGACCAGCACCATCACCACGACCAGCGCGAAGTTGACCACCGACATCGCCGCGGACTCGCCGATGTCGGTGTCCTTCAGCTGGTACATGAACACCGTCGTGGTGGAGGTGGCGTTGCTCGGACCGCCCTGCGTCATGCCCCAGATGATCGGGAAGGAGTTGAAGACGTTGATCAGGTTGATCACCACACCGACCAGGAAGGCCGGGCGCAGCAGCGGCAGGGTGATCTTGCGGTAGGTCTGCCAGGTGGACGCGCCGTCGACCCGCGCGGCCTCGTACACCTCGCCGGGGACGGTCTGCAGTCCGGCCAGCAGGGTGTAGGTGGTGAAGGGCAGTGAGACGAAGATCGCGACGAACATCATCCACGGCCAGGCCGTGTCGGGGGAGCCGAGCCAGTCCTTGGGGCCGCTGATCAGGCCGAGGTCGGTCATCGCGGTGTTGAGCACGCCGGCGGTCTGGTTGAGCATCCACTTGAAGCCGATGGCGGTCATCAGCACGGAGGCCGCCCAGGGCGCGATCAGTGCCCACCGGGTGAGCCGGCGGCCCGGGAACTCCTGGTTGAACAGCTGCGCCAGGGCCAGCGAGAGCAGCATCGTCAGGCCGACGACGGTGACCGTCCAGATGACGGTGGAGACCAGGACGTGGCCGAGGTCGGGCTCGGCGAAGAGCTTGCGGTACTTGTCCAGGCCGGCCGAGCCGCGGACGAACCCGCTGCTGCTGATCCGCAGGAACGAGGTGTGGACCATCTCGTAGACGGGCCAGAGCACGACCAGCACGATCAGCAGGACCGCCGGGGCGATCCAGGGCAGCGGGCCCAGCCGCTCGAGGCCCGAGCGCCGCGGCTTCGCCTGGGCCGAGCGGGGCGGTTCGCCCCGGCTCGGCCCGGGGGCCTTGGGGGCGGTGGAGGTGAGGGACACGGGTGGTGCCTTCCGTGTGTGTGCGGCAGTGCCTGCCGTACGGCTTTCGACGTGCGGTGCGCGGTGGGTGGGGGGAGCGGCCGTCCCCCCACCGGCGTCCGGGGGCCTAGTTGTCGGAGGCGGCGTCCTGGGCCTTCTTCTGCAGGTCGCCCAGCACCTTGGCCGGGTCGCCGCTGACGGCGGTGCCGATGCTCTGCTTGATCTGGGCGGAGACGGTGTCCCAGGTGGTGTTGCCCACCGGGTAGAAGGCGGCCTGCGGCAGCAGCGCGAAGAACGGCGTCAGGTCCGGGTGCTTGCCGCTGGAGGTCATCGCCTGGAGGGTGTCCTGGGTGACCGGCATCAGGTTGTAGGTCTCGTCGAACTTCAGCGTGTTCTGCTCGGAGTACGCGAAGTCCAGGAACTGCTTGATCTGGGCCTGGTGGCCGTTCTTCTTGAAGGCCATCATCCAGTCCGCCACGCCCAGGGTGGACTTGAGCGCGCCGTTCTTGCCGGGGATCGGCGCCACGCCGTAGTCGACCTTGCCGGCGGTCGACATCTGGATCAGCGAGGGGTGGCCGTTGAGCATGGCGGCCTTGCCCGCGGCGAAGTCGGCGAAGGCGGTCTTGCGGTCGGTGGTGGCGGGGTTGGCGTAAGTCAGGCCCGGGGCGACCAGGTTGCTCTTCAGCCAGCTGAAAGTGTCGATGTTGGCCTGGCTGTTGAGCGTGTACTTGCCGGAACCGTCGGTGGGGCCACCGCCGTTGCCGAGCTCCCAGATCATGCTCTCGCCCTGTGCCTCCTCGGGGCCGAGCGGCAGCGCGTAGGGGGTGACGCCGGGCACCTTGGCCTTGATCAGGGCCGCGTCGTTCTTGATGTCGTCCCAGGTCTGCGGCGGGGTGGTGATGCCGGCCTGGGCGAAGATCGTCTTGTTGTAGAAGAAGGCGCGGGCCGAGGAGACGAACGGGATGCCGTACTGGGTGCCGTCGACCTGGCCGGCCTTGGCGAAGCTGGGGATCAGGTTGCTCGCGGTGGCGGGGGACAGGACGTCGGAGGTGGGGTAGAGCAGGTTGTCGGCGACCTTGTCGGCGTAGCCGCCGGTCTGCAGGATGTCCGGCATGTTGCCGCTCTGGATCATCGTCTTGACCTGCGTGTCGATGTCGTTCCAGTTGATCACCTGGACGTCGACCTTGATCTTCGGGTTGGCGGCCTCGAAGGTCTTGGTGAGGTCGTTCCAGTAGAGCGAAGAGCTGTTGGACGCCTGGTCGCCGTAGTCGGCCGCGACGAGCTTGAGGGTGACGGTCCCGTCCGCGGAGGCGGACCCGCTGCCGCCACTGCTGCCGCACGCCGTGAGCGTGAGGGTGCTGATCGCACACGCCGCCGCAAAGCTGAGCACACGCTTGTTCACTGCAGTTACCGCCTTCGCACCGTCGGACCCGCGCCTGTGAGGGTCCACTCCTGGGATGTGCAAGGTCTGACGAGCTCGGGCAGCGTTGCGTCGCCCCGACCATAGGATGCGTGAAGCTGATCAGACCTGGCAAGTTTTGAGCAGTTCCGAAAAGGATGCTGCCGCGCCGCGAAGTATTCACGAAGGTGGACTCATGGGTCCAGGGGTCGTTACTGGACCGTTGTGATCTGGCGATGCTCGCTCTTGCTCAGTTGGCGTCAGGTGTGAGCAGTGGCTACGCGGCGCCAGTCCACCCGTAGCGGCCGCTCTGAGCTGTGATGAAGGGTGATTCGGGCGGTATCGGGCCGGTCAGCGGCTACACTGCCGCCATGCTCAAAGCTGATCGAATTGCGCGCATCCTTGACCACGTCGCCAAGGCGGGCAGTGCCGACGTGCACGCACTCACCGAGCTGCTCGGCGTCTCGAGCGCGACGATCCGCCGGGACCTGCAGTCCCTGCACGAGCAGGGGCTGCTGCACCGCACCCGGGGCGGGGCCGTGACCGGTGCGGTCAACCTGGAACTGCCGTTGCGGCACCGGGCCGGACGGCAGCAGGCGGAGAAGCTGCGGATCGCGCTGGCCGCCGCCCAACTGGTCCCGGAGGGCGCCGTGGTGGGCATGACCGGCGGCACCACCGTCACCGAGATCGCCCGGGTGCTGGCCGAGCGCAGCGGGCTCACCATCGTGACCAACGCCGTCAACATCGCCGCCGACCTGATCGTCCGCCCCGACAACCGGCTGGTGGTCGTGGGCGGCAACGCCCGAACGGCCAGCTACGAGCTGGTCGGACCGGCGGCCGAGCGGATGCTGAGCCAGTACCACCTGGACGTCGCCTTCATCGGCGTGGACGGCCTGACCGCGAGCGAGGGCTGCACCACGCACGACGAGATGGAGGCCCACACCGACCGCGCGTTCCTGCGCAGCAGCGCCCGCTCGGTGGTGGTCGCGGACAGCACCAAGATCGGCCGGGTGACCTTCGCCGGGATCTGCCCGCTCGCCGAGATCGACGACCTGGTCACCGACGACGCGCTCGCCGCGGAGCAGGAGGACGCCATCGCCAAGCACGGCGTCCGCGTCCTGCGCGCCTGACGCGCGGGCTCACCCGTGCCAGCTCACCCGTGCCAGCTCAGCCGTACCAGGAGACCTCGGTCGGCCGCGATCGGTGCAGCGGCACCCGCTCGGTCATCTGAAGCCGCACGTCGTCCTGGAGCAGGACACTGGTCGGCTCGCCCGTGATGCGGCCGGGGAGGCTCACCTGTACCTCGATGGGGCACGGCGGGTCGGTCGGCAGCACGGTGGTCAGCGACCGCACCTGGGCATGGTGGTCGTGGACGCGGTCGACCGCCACCTCCTTGCCGTCGACCAGCAGGTCGACTTCCCGAGTCCCGCCCAGGTACACCTCGGCGGTCACGGAGCAGCCGGCGTGTTCGCAGTGGAAGTGGTAGTCGCGGCCCATGACCGCCTCCGATCGCGGCGAAGATCCTGCGGTTCCAGCGTGGCACCCGGTGACGGTGAACGCGAGGACGGGCGGTCGCGGCCCAGCTGGTGGGTGCGGGCGATCCCGACCTCGCTCCCGCGCCAACTCGGCGTGTTGCGGCAGCATTGCAGGTTGTGCCACCGGGTACCGCGCTGACCTGTGCTGATGCCGCTCTGGTCGAAACCGGTCGCGCTCTGTGCCCGCTGCGGGGCCGGTGCCTCGGTTACAGTCGGCTGCCGTGCGCGCCTGCTCGGTGCGCACCCGGCCAGGACCCGGACGAGGGAGGAAGCTGTGCCGCTGGAGGCGGAGCCGCTACGGAAGTTGGGCTTCCTGACGATCGGGCTGTTCGAGGAGGACGACCCGGGGCGGGGCCACGAGGCGACGCTCGAACTCATCGCCCTGGGTGAGCAACTCGGATTCGACAGCGCGTGGGTGCGCCATCGTCATCTGCAGTACGGCATCTCCTCTCCGGTGGCCGTCCTGGCGGCGGCCTCGCAGCGCACCAGCCGGATCGAGCTGGGCACGGCGGTGATACCCCTGGGCTGGGAGAACCCGTTGCGGCTGGCCGAGGACCTGGCGACGGTCGACATCCTCTCCGGCGGCCGCCTCAACCCGGGGGTCAGCGTGGGGCCGCCGACGCACTACGACCACGTCAAGGGCGCGCTCTACCCCGACACCGGCGACAGCGAGGACTTCGGCTTCGACCGGGTCCGGCGGCTGCTGGACTTCGTCCGGGGCGAGCCGGTCAGCGAGTTCAGCGGGACCGAGGGCTTCGAGGAGTTCTCGAAGCGCGTTCAGCCCCACGCTCCAGGCCTGGGGCGCCGGTTGTGGTACGGCGGTGGCAGCCTGCGGTCGGCGCGGTGGGCCGGCGAGCACGGGATGAACCTGCTGACCAGCAGTGTGGTGAAGGCCGAGCAGTCCGAGGACTTCGCCGAGATCCAGCTGTCGCAGATCAGGACGTTCCGGGCCGCCCACCCCGAGGGCGACCGCGCCCGGGTCTCCCAGGGCCTGGTCGTCATCCCCACCGACACCGCCACCCGGGAGCAGCGCGCCAGGTACGAGGAGTACGCGCGCAAACGGGCGCCGCGTACCGCCGCGCCGCAGGGGCCGGCCCGCCTGATGTTCGCCCCCGACCTCGTCGGCAGCTCTGCGGAGATCGCCGAACGGCTCTACGCCCACCCGGCCTTCCGCGAGGTCGACGAGGTCGCCTTCGCGCTGCCCTTCACCTTCCAGCGCGACGACTACCTGCAGATCCTCACGGACATCGCCACCAGGCTCGGCCCCGCGCTCGGCTGGCGACCGGCGGCCTGATCTCGAGGAAGGGCGGCAGGAGGGGGGCGGTCTAGCCCTGCCCGGTGGGCTGCTCGCTCCGATCGCGGCAGAGCAGCCGGGTGATGCTCCCGTCCTCCTCGGTGAGGTCCCTGAGCTGCCGGAATCCGAGCTTCTGAAGGGCCGTCAGCGAAGCGGCGTTCTGCTCCGCCACGGTCGCGTAGACCTGCGCCAGGTCCGGCGTCCCGAAGCCGTGGGTGACCACGGCCCTCGCCAGCTCGGTGCCGAGGCCGCGCCCCCACAGCTCGGGGGTGAGGGCGTAGACCAGCTCGTGCCCCTCGACGACCTTCGCCGGCTTGATCTCCGCGTGGCCGACCAGGCGGCCGCCCTGGCGCACCGCCCAGACGTCGAAGCGCTCGCGCTGGTAGGCATGGGCGAAGATCCGGGCGAACGCGGCGCGGTAGTCGGCCTCGGGCCAGGGTCCGTCGCCCATCCACCGGGAGACCCGGGCATCCATGAAGAGCGCCACGAAGTCGTCCTCGTCGGTGGGTGCGTACGGTTCGAGCAGCAGCCGATCGGTGTGCAGCGTGGGAGTCATGACGGGGGACGCTAATCGCCGGGCAGCCCCTTGACCAAGTTAGTGAGTGACCAATAACTTAGTTCCATGGCAAGGACGAGCATGCGGATGTCGGCGGAGGAACGGCGCGAGAGTGTCATCCGCGCGGCGGTGATCGAGTTTGCCGAGCGTGGCTACAACGGCACCTCCACCCAGGCGATCGCCGCCCGGGTCGGTGTCTCCCAGCCGTATCTGTTCCGGCTCTTCCCGAGCAAGCGGGCGCTGTTCGAGGCGGCGGTGCGGCGCTGCGTGCACGACGTCAAGGCGACGCTCATCGGGGCGGTCGAGGGGCTGGAGGATCCGGAGGCCCGGGCCGCGGCGATGGGTGACGCGTATCTCGAGTTGCTGGCCGACCGCAGCCTGCTGCTGATGCAGATGCAGATGTACGTCTCCACGGCCGCCATGGAGGCGCAGGGGGAGGCGGAGGTGGGGGAGGCGGTACGGGCGCTCTGGCTCGACCTCTGGGACTCCGTGCAGGAGGCCTCCGGCATGAGCACGGAGAAGGTCACCGAGTTCTTCGCGCACGGGATGCTGATCAACACGCTGCTCGCCATGGGTTTTCCGCGCGACCACCGGATCTGGGACGGGTTCGGGATCAAGGGTGACCGCTGCGGGTAGCGGCGGGCTGCGGCCGGACCGGCGCTTGGCCGCGCGCCCGGTGGTCCTGGGCTCTTTCTGCCCACGAAAGTTATTGAGCAATTACTACCTATCTCCTGTCAGCACCACCTGGTTCTCGTGAGGAGTTCCGTCATGCGCAGAGGCAGCCCGGCGATCTGGGCCTTCGTCATCACCAGCACCGCCGGATTCATGGCCGCGCTGGACAACCTGGTCGTCACCACCGCACTCACCGCCATCCGGCGCCATCTCGGCGGCGGCATCAGCGACCTCGAGTGGACCGTCAACGCCTACACCCTCAGCTTCGCCGTCCTGCTGCTGTTCGGCGCGGCGCTCGGTGACCGGTTCGGCCGCCGCCGGATCTTCACCGTGGGGCTCGGGGTCTTCACCCTCGCCTCGCTCGCGGCCGCCCTGGCTCCGAACATCAACGCGCTGATCGCGGCCAGGGCCGTGCAGGGAGTCGGCGCGGCGATGCTCACGCCGGTCAGCCTGACGCTGCTCACCGCGGCGGTGCCGGCGGCCAAGCGCGGGCTGGCCTTCGGCGCCTGGGGCGCGGTCAACGGAATGGCCGTGGCGATGGGCCCGCTGATCGGCGGGACCGTGGTGGAGCACCTGTCCTGGCAGTGGATATTCGCCCTGAACGTTCCGCTGGGCCTGCTGCTGCTGCCGCTCGCCCGGCTGCGGCTGACCGAGAGCGTGGGCCCGAACGGCCGGCTCGACGCCACGGGCACCGCCCTGGTCAGCGCCGCGCTCTTCGGCATCGTCTACGCCGTCATCCGGGGCAACGACGACGGCTGGACCAGCGCCCCGGTGCTGACCGGCCTGATCGGCGGTGGAGTGCTGCTGATCGCCTTCCTCGCCTGGGAGCGGCGCAGCTCGGCGCCGGCGCTGCCGCTGCGGCTGTTCCGCAGCCGGGCCTTCTCGGCGGTCAACGCGGCCACCACGCTGATGTCCCTGGGCATGTTCGGGGCGATCTTCCTGCTCAGCCAGTTCCTGCAGGCGGCGCAGGGGTTCAGCCCGGTGGAGGCGGGCGTGCGGATGCTGCCGTGGACCGGGATGCCGATGCTGGTCGCCCCGGTGGCCGGGCTGCTGGCGGACCGGATCGGCGGCCGGAACATCATCGCCGCCGGGCTCGCCCTGCAGGCGCTCGGCCTCGGCTGGTTCGCGGCGGTCGCCACGGCCGACGTCAGCTACGCCGCGCAGGTCCCGGCCCTGGTCATGTCCGGGGTCGGGATGGCGCTCTTCTTCGCCCCGGTCGCCACGCTGCTGATGGGCTCGGTCCGCCCGCAGGAGCAGGGCGTCGCCTCGGGGATCAACAACGCGCTGCGGGAGGTGGGCGGTGCGCTCGGCGTCGCCGTCCTCACCGCGGTCTTCACCGCGCACGGGGACTACAGCAGCGCTCGGCGCTACGTGGACGGCCTGGTCCCGGCGCTCTGGGTGGGCGCGTCGGTGATCGCCGTCGCGGCGCTGACGGTCCTCGCCGCACCGCGCCGCACCGCGACCGAACCGGCGGACGAGGTGCGGGCGGGGACGACCGGCCTGGCCGCGGAGCCCCAGCAGGCGCTGCCTGCCTGACCGCCCCCCGCCCGGCGGGCCCGACGAACCGTCCTGCCGGGCCGTACGACGGCACCGCGTCCGCACGGATGCGGGGCCGTCGTTGTCGGGCACCCCCGGACTTGGGCTACCGGGCTACCGGGTTACTGGGCGTACAGGCGCCCGGCGAAGCGGCGGGCGAAGCCGTCGCCGGTGTTGGCGGTGACCGTGAAGTCGTACCGGCCCGCGCTGGTGGCGTGCAGCGTGGCGGTGGCGGTGCCGCCGGCCGCGACCGTCACCTGGGTGGCCGAGCCGCCGGAGGCGAGGTAGGCCGCGTTGGGGTTGATGGTGAAGACCGCGGCGACCGAGCCCGCGTTGCTCAGCGTCAGGGTCAGGGTGGCGCCGTCCTGCGCGTCCACCACGTACGCCTCGGGGTGCGCCTTGGTGCTGCTCGACCAGGTCAGCACGTTGCCCTGGAAGCCGCGCAGGTAGCCGTCGGGGCCGTGCAGGTCGATGTCGTACGGGCCGCCGCCGTAGGTCTTGGCGGAGAAGTAGTCGGAGATCGAGCCGCCGGCCGCGCAGGTGTACGGCCAGGCCGCGTAGGTGCGGTCGTTGACCGTGTAGGCCGTGAAGGCACCGGCGAGCGCACCCGCCGACACCGTCTTGAACCAGATCCGGCCGGTGGAGGTGTCGGTCCAGGAGGTGGTGTTGAAGACGTAGCCGAGCGACTGCGCGCCGCGGTCGCCGGACTCCTGGGCGGGCAGCGCGCCCGCGCTGGGGACCGTCGGGGCGGGCAGCGACTTCTCGTTGTTCGCGGCGGTGACCAGCGCGGCGGTGTTCGGCAGGTTGGTGGGGAACGCCACCGGGCTCACACCGAAGGTGAAGGCGCTGGTCAGGTCGCCGGAGACGGCGCGGCGCCAGTCCGAGATGTTGGTGCACCGCACGCCGGTGACCAGCTCGGCGAAGCGCAGCGGCGAGGTGTGGTCGAAGGTCTGCGAGCAGACCCGCCCGCCGGTGGACCAGGGCGAGATCACGGTCATCGGCACCCGCGGGCCCATGCCGATCGGCAGGCCGCTGACGAACTCGTCGGTGGTGCCGGACGGCGCGGTCGGCGGGGCGACGTGGTCGAAGAAGCCGTCGTTCTCGTCGAAGTTGTAGAAGACCACGGTCGAGTCCCAGGTGGCCTGGTCGCTCGCGATGGCCGCCAGCACGCCGCTGACGAAGTCGGCGCCGTCGGCGGGGCGGTTGGCCGGGTGCTCGCACTGGGCGGTGGGGGCCACCACCCAGGAGACGGTCGGGAAGGTGCCGGCCGCGATGTCCGAGGTGATCGCGCCCGCGATGTCGCTGACCCGGGCCATGCCGTTGACGTACAGCGGGTCGCTGGTCGCGGCGTTCTGGAACTGGGTGAACCAGGCCAGCGGGTTGTCGTCGAAGTTGTCCGCCTCCTGGTAGACCCGCCAGGAGACGCCCGCGTCCTGCAGCATCTCCGGGTAGGTGGTCCAGGAGTAGCCGGCCTCGCTGTTGTCGGTGACCGGGCCGCCGGCGGTGCCGTTCGGGTCGATCATGCCGGTCCACTGGTAGAGCCGGTTCGGGTTGGTCGGGCCCTGGACCGAGCAGAAGTACTGGTCGCAGATGGTGAAGGCGTCGGCCAGCGCGTAGTGGAACGGCAGGTCGGTGCGGTTGTAGTAGCCCATCGTGTACCCGGTCTTCTCCGGGATCCAGTTGTTGTTCAGCCCGCCGTTCCAGGCGCCGTGGGTGCCGCTCCACGAGTGGTCGAGGTCCTCGACCTGCTGGGCGTCGGTCAGCGCGGTGTTCAGGTGCCAGGGCAGCAGGATGCTGCCGCCGCCGGCCGAGCCCTTGGTGTTCTGGTTCCAGACGTTGGAGCCCTTCGGGAAGCGCAGCAGCGAGGTGTCGCCGTAGCCGCGCACGCCCGACAGGGTGCCGTAGTAGTGGTCGAAGGAGCGGTTCTCCTGCATGAGGATCACCACGTGCTTCACCGAGGAGAGCGAACCGCCCCCGGTGCTCGCAGCCATCGCTCGGCGGACCGAACCGGGGAGCACACCGAACGCACTGCCGGCACCGATGGCGGCGGCCGAACCGAGCAGCGCCCGGCGGGAGATCGGGGACATGCGAGGACCTTTCTTCGGGGCAGCGCGGAGCCAGCACCGCGCTGCACTCGTGGGTCATGACTACCGAGAAAGGTGGGCCAGCGGCAGGGAACTTGTCTGGACAACTTCGCTGTACGGCACATGAATCGGAGGCAACGAAAGCGTCGCCGGACGGCCACCGGCCTTGCGGCCAGCGGGTTTTACTCTCCGCCGGCCGCCGGCCGGGTGGCGAGCGCGGTGAAGGCGCGGGCGGCGGCGCTCTGGTAGGCGGTGTCCCGGCGCAGCAGGGTGACGGTGCGGGCGGGCAGGGCCGGGTCGAGGCGGACCGGGTGCAGGTCCGGGTGTTCGCGGGTGATGGCCTCGGGCAGGACGGTGGCCAGCGCGGTTCTGCGGACGAGTTCGGTGAGCGCGGTGATGGTGTTGGCCTCGACGCTGACCTGCGGTCGGCAGCCGTGCTCGGCGAAGTACCGGTCGATGTGCCGCCGGGTGGCGAAGTCCGGGCTGAGCAGGGCGAGTCGGTGGGAGTGCAGGTCGGCGACCGGCAGCGGATCCCGGCGCCGCGCGTACGGGTGCGCGGCGCCGACGACCAGGCCGAGGGTCTCGCTGAACAGCGGCTGGGCGGCGAGCTGCGGAAGATGCTCGCCGCTGAAGGCGATGCCGAGGTCGAGCCGGTCGTCGAGCAGCGCCGACTCGAGCTGATCCTGCGTCAACTCCTGGATCTCCAGGGTGATTTCAGGGTACCGAAGGTGGAATTCGGCGGTCAGCGGACCGATCAGGTAGGCGGTGGGCGTGGGGGTGGCCGCCAGGCGCAGGGTGCCGCGGGTGAGGTCCTGGACGTCCAGTACCGAGCGCTCCGCCGCCGCCAGGTCCTGCAGGGCCAGGCGCGCGTAGTGGGCGTAGCTCTGGCCGGCGTCGGTCAGCCGCACGGTGCGTCCGGTCCGGTCGAGGAGCTGGACGCCGAGCTGCCGCTCGAGTTGCTTGATCTGCTGGGAGAGCGTGGGCTGCGAGACGCGCAGCGCCTCGGCGGCCCGGGTGAAGCTCGCGTGCTCGGCGACCGCGAGCAGGTACCGGAGGTGGCGCAGTTCCATGGGAACAACTATAGGTGTGGCGAATAGCTCCGATGGTCACTGCGTCTTGGACACTATAGGTGCAGCTCGGGCAGGGTGGAACGCGTCAGGCCGAAGGGGCAGGGCCACTGAGAAGGAGCGCAGTCGTGAACGAGATCGCGGACGGATTCAAGCGGTTCAAGCAGGACGTCTTCCCGGTCCGGGCGGAACTCTTCGCGCGGCTGGCGACCGTCCACCGGCCGACCGCGCTCTTCATCGGCTGCTCGGACAGCAGGGTGGTACCGGAGCTGATCACCCAGCGTGAACCGGGCGAGCTGTTCGTCATCCGCACCGCGGGCAACCTGGTGCCGCCCTATGCGCCCGGCGCGGACGGCATCGCGGCGAGCATCGAGTACGCGATCGGCGTGCTGGGCGTCGCGGACGTGGTCCTCTGCGGGCACTCCGACTGCGGCGCGATGACCGCGCTGGCCTCGGACGGCTCGCTCGACCGGCTGCCCGCCGTCGCCGGCTGGCTGCGCCACGCCGACGCGGCCAAGGCCCGCACTGACGCCGAGCAGCACGCCACCCGGGCCGACCGGGTCGCCGCGCTGGTCCGGGCCAACGTGCGCGGTCAGCTGGCGAACCTGATGACCCACCCGGTGGTCGTCCGCGCCCTGGCGCAGCGCACGGTGCGCCTGCACGGCTGGGTCTACGACATCGGCTCCGGCGCGGTCGAGGAACTCGACTCCGCCGAAGGGCAGTTCGTCGCCCTGGCCGGCTGACACCGCCACCCCCGACACCCGATCCGGGCGTTCGAGCCGGATCGCCACCTCCCGCAGAAGAACTCCGTCCGAAGAACTCCGTCAGAAGAAGGATTCCCCATGATGCACGCACAGGCCGACCCGAACGCCCGCCAGCAGCTGGCGATCGCCGCCGTCGAGGCCAAGACCCGCAAGGACCTCAGCTGGCAGCAGCTGGCCGACGCCAGCGGCCTGTCGGTGGCGTTCACCACCGCCGCGCTGCTCGGCCAGCACCCGCTGCCCGCCGACGCGGCCAAGGCCGTCACCGAGTTGCTGGGGCTGGACGAGGACGCCGCCCTGCTGCTGCAGACCGTGCCGATGCGCGGCAGCATCCCCGGCGGCATCCCCACCGACCCGACCATCTACCGCTTCTACGAGATGCTCCAGGTCTACGGCACCACCCTCAAGGCCCTGGTCCACGAGCAGTTCGGCGACGGCATCATCAGCGCGATCAACTTCAAGCTCGACGTGAAGAAGGTCGCCGACCCCGAGGGCGGGGAGCGCGCGGTCATCACCCTCGACGGCAAGTACCTGCCCACCAAGCCGTTCTGAGCCGGACAGGCGGGCCGGGGGTGCACCGTCCCCCGGCCCGCCTGTCCCGAGAAGCACCCCGAGAAGAACCCTGAGAAGCACCTCACCCAGAGACACCGCCAAGGAGCAGCAACGTGGACTACGCACAGCGCACCATCGACCTCGCCCGCCGCAACGTCGAGGAGGGCGGGCGCCCCTTCGCCACCGTCATCGTCAAGGACGGCCGGATCCTCGCGGAGAGCCCGAACCTGGTCGCCCAGACCAACGACCCCACCGCGCACGCCGAGATCCTCGCCATCCGCGAGGCCTGCACCAAGCTCGGCACCGAGCACCTGACCGGTGCCACCATCTACGTCCTCGCCCACCCCTGCCCGATGTGCCTGGGCTCGCTCTACTACTGCAGCCCCGACGAGGTCGTCTTCCTCACCCAGCGCGACGACTACGAACCCCACTACGTCGACGACCGCAAGTACTTCGAACTGGGCACCTTCTACGGCGAGTTCGCCAAGGAATGGCAGGACCGGCGGCTGCCGATGAGCTACCGGCCCAGCGAGGCGGCCGTCGACGTCTACCGGGCCTGGCAGCAGCGCAACGGCGGCGAGCGCCGGGTGCCCGGCGCCCCCACCGCGAGCTGAGCCGCCGACGATGCCCGACGCGATAGCGAAGGTGGCGTGGCTCCGGCTGGACGACGGCCGGATCCTCGCCGCCCGCACCCACGGCACGGCCGCCTTCTACCTGCCCGGTGGCAAGCCCGAACCCGGCGAGAGTGACGAGCAGGCCCTGGTCCGCGAGATCGGCGAGGAACTCGGGGTGACCCTGGACCCGGCCACCATCACCCCCGTCCTGACCGTCCACGCCCCCGCCCACGGCAAGCCCCCGGGCAGCACCGTCCGCCTCACCTGCTACGCCGCCGGCCACACCGGCATCCCCGCCCCCGGCCGTGAGATCGCCGAACTCGCCTGGCTCACCCACGGCGACTGCGGCCGGGTCAGCCCGGCCACCGCCCTCGTGCTGGATCGCCTGGCCGCCGCGGACCGCCTGCTGCGCCTGTAGAAACCCGCCTGCCGCGGCTGCGGAAAACTTTTTCGGAACCGGTCGCAACCTCGGGCAGTGCCGTGCGTCTAGTGGGTTGAAGGCGCCCTTCAGCTGCTGTTCCAGACCGTTTTCCGTTACTTCCTCGGGAGAGTCCCATGTCTCTGCACGCCAAGCGGAACTATCGTCCCCGCGCCCGGGTCGTAGGCACCGTCACCGGTGTCGCGCTGCTGCTGGGCGGTGGCTTCGCCGCGCAGGCCGTCGCCGACTCCGGTGGCTCGAGCTCCGCGCCGCAGGTCACCAGCACCGGGGACAACGCCCCGCAGGTGGTCACGTCGGGTGGGTCGGCGGCTGCCGGCACTCCGCAGGTGGTCAAGCCGGGCGGGTCGGTGTCCGCCGGTACGCCGCAGGTCGTCACGCCGGGCGCTGCCGGCTCCGCCGGTACCCCTAAGGTCGTCTCGCCGGGCCAGTCGAGCAACGCGGGCCGGCCCGCCGTCGGGTCCGCCCCGGCCGGGAACGCGCCCCAGGTGCTCAACCCCGGCACCGGCGTCCAGAAGTAGCAGCAACAGCACCACCACGGGGTGGGCGGGCCGCGCGCAGGCCCGCCCACCCCTCCCGCGACCGGATCGAGGCCCATGCAGTACGCCATTCCCGCAGCGCCGACCTGGTGGTCCCGGCTGCTCGCCCGCCTGCCCCAGACCTCCCCGGTGTCCGGCCTGCCCCGGACCGAGGACGGGCCGCGACCTGCACGCCGGCTGCGGGCGGTCGCGGCGCCGTACGGCGACGGGCAACCGCCCACGCTGACCGAGCTGTACTGGGCACGGCGACTCGACATGGTGCGGCTCGCGCTCTTCCTGGTGGATGACCTGCACACCGCCGAGGACGTGGTCCAGGACGCCTTCGCCGCCCTGTGCCGCACCCACGGCAGCTCGCTGGACGGGCTCCAGGACCCCGCGGCCTATCTGCACTCCGCGGTGCTCAACGCTTCGCGCTCCGTGCTGCGCAAGCGCCGCACCGCCCGTGCCTTCACGCCGCCGCACGAGGGCTACGGGCCGCCCGTCGAAGAGGGGCTGCTGCTCGCCGAGGAGCACCGGCAGGTCATCGACGCCATGCGGCAACTGACCCGGCGCCAGCGAGAGGTGCTGGTGCTGCGGTACTGGTCGGAGCTGACCGAGGCGCAGATCGCGCAGACGCTCGGGCTGGCGCGTGGCACGGTGAAGTCCACCGCGAGCCGCGCGCTGGACATCCTGGCGAAGAAGTTGGAGGCGGACCGATGAATCCCACTGCCGAGGAGGACCGCCGGTCCGCGACCGAGGACCGGCTGCGCGCCGCACTGGCCGCCCGTGCCGCGCTCGTCACGCATGCCGACCTGCGCCACGACGTGCCGCCGCAGGGGCGCGGCTGGGGAGTGCGCCGGGTGCGCGGGATCGCCCTAGGCGCGCTGGGCGTGGCCGCCGCGGTGGCGGCCGGGTGCGTGCTGGTGCTGCTGCCCGGCCACTCGTCGGCCCCGGCGCCGGTGCAGCCCGCCCGCTCCCCGGGCATCACCAGTCCGTCGCCGTCGTCGATCGTGGACCCGGCCCCGTCCGTCGAGGGCCCCAGCGTGGTCACTCGGCCCTGACGGTGATTCGGGGATCGCACAAGAGAAGAGACGAACCGTCAGACCCGGTTGATCACAGCGCCGTTGCCCGTCCTAGAGTGATCACAGGACCACCGTCCTGACCACTAGGCGGAAGTGACACCATGACTGACGCTCACCTTGCGAACGCTGCGGACCCTGCGAACCCGGCGGACCCTGCGAACCCGGCGGACCCGGCGGACCTCGCGGACCTCATATCCTTCGCCCGGGCGCACTCGCCCTTCTACCGCGACCTCTACGCGCACCTGCCCGCAGCGGTCGCCGATCTCCCCTCCCTCCCGCTCATCGACCACACCGCGTTCTGGGACGCCCACACGGTCGCGGACAGCCGGCTGCTGACCGGTCCGCACGGTGACGGGATCGTCTTCAAGACCGGCGGGACCACCGGGATGCCCCGGATCTCGTTCTACACCCGCGCGGAGTGGCGGGCGATGGCCCGCCGGTTCAGCGACGGGATGCCGGCTGCCGGGGTGCGGCCCGGGGACCGGGTGGCGAACCTGTTCTATGCCGGGGAGTTGTACTCCAGCTTCATCTTCACCCTCAACCTCTTCCAGGAGGCGTCGGTCCCCACCGTCCAGCTGCCGATCGGCGGCGCGGCCACGCCGGAACAGGTGGTCGGGACGCTGCGGGACTTCTCCGCCACCGTGATCGCCGCCCTGCCCACCTCGCTCTCCCGGCTCGCCCGCGAGGTGGTGGACACCGTGGGAACGCTGCCGCTGATCCGGCTCGCGCTGTTCAGCGGCGAAGCCTTCCATGACGACCAACTGCCCCTGATCAAGCAGGCGTTCCCGAACATCACGGTGCGCTCCATCGGCTACGCGAGTGTGGACGCGGGCGTGCTGGCCTCGCCGGTGGCCGGGGAGTTCGACAACCGGGTGCACCAAGTCCTCACCCCCGAGAAGGTGGTGGAGCTGCTGGACCCGGAGACCGGTGAGCCGATCGAGGAGCCGGGGCGGGCCGGGCGGGTGGTGGCCACCGACCTGGTGCGGCGGCTGACGCCGGTGATCCGCTATCCGGTGGGGGACATGGCCGAGTGGGTGGACTTCCCCAGCCGCACCTTCCGGCTGCTGGGCCGCGCCGAGGAGGGGGCCCGGGTGGGACCGGTCACCGTCTACCTGGAGGACGTGCGGGCGCTGGTGGCGGGCGCCGACACGCAGGGCCGGGTCGGCGGCGTGCAGGTGGTGCTGCGCCACCACGACGGGCGTGACCAGATGGTTCTGCGGTTGGCCGACAGCACGCCGCAGGCGGCCGGGCGCGAGGCGCTGGCCGTGGCGCTGGCCGAGCAACTGGACGTGCTGCGTCCGTTCTTCGCCGATCACGTGGCACGCGGGGCGGTCCACCCGCTGGCCGTGGAGTGGGTCGGCCCGACCGGGCTGACCGTCAACCCGCGCAGCGGCAAGGCGATCCGGCTGCTGGACGAGCGGCTCGGCTGAGCGGGCGCACCGCTGGGGGTGACGGCGGCTGCCGTCACCCCCAGCGGTGGAGCGACTCAGAGGTCGTCGCGGGTCCGCAGGTCGACCACCTCGCGGAGCTTGCCGCTGGCCTCGGTGTGGGCCAAGGCGTCCACCGGCGACGCCTTGACCCGCAACTCGAGCACGCGGTCCTGTTCGACGTCCTCTGCCAGCTGCTGATACTCCGCCAGGAAGGCCCGGGCCAGCTGCTCGGCGCTGCGGTCACCGGGTGCGAAGTCGGCCAGCAGCACGGTCAGCGTCGCGCCCGACTCGGCGCTCTCCTCGATCACCAGCTGCACGGCTCCCACGTGGTCCAGCGCCTCCTGCGCGATCGCCACGAAGCGGCGGTAGTTGAGGAAGTGCCCGCCGGCCCGGAAGATGTCGCCGAACCGACCAAGCAGCTCGAAGCGCGGGGTGCGCCGGCCGCACGGACAGTCGCCGTCGATCCAGCGGCCGAGGTCGCCGATCTCGTAGCGGTCCAGCCGCTGACCGCGCCGGGTGTGCGCGGTGAAGACCAGGCGGCCGACCTCGCCGACGGCCGCCGGGCGGTCCTCGCTCCGGTCCAGGATCTCCAGCGTCTGTGCGCCGCTGAACAGGTGGTGCACCCGCTCGGGGGAGTGCGCGCACTGGTAGCCGAGCGGCCCGGCGTCCACGCTGCCGTAGGCCGCCGAGCGGATCAGCTCGACGCCGAACTCCTCGCGCAGCCAGTCCTGCTGGCGCTGCGGGAAGTGCTCGCCACCGAAGAAGAGCTTGCGCACGCCCCGGTAGGCGCGCAGTTCGTCGGCCGCCTCGGTGAAGACCCGCAGCAGGTAGTTCGGCATCCCGAACAGGGTGTCCACCTGGTGCTCGACGATCGACCTGGCCACCAGCGCGTGGTCCTGCTGGGCCGCCATCGGGAACTGCACGGCTTGCAGGGTCTCCAGCACCGAGTGGAAGCTGAGGAACCCGCCGGACAGCTGCCCGCTGAAGAACAGGTTCATCGACCGGTCGGTGCGCGGGTCGAAGCCCGCCGCCAGCAGGCCTTCGGCGCCGGCCCGCATGTGCTCGCGGTAGTCCTCCCAGGCGAAGGCGGAGAGCTTGGGGGCACCCGAGCTGCCGCCGCTGCGGAAGAAGACCTCGGCCCGGCTCAGATCGCCCTGCAACCGCTCGAACTCGCTCTTCACCGTCACCGACACCTGAGGTACCGTCAGTTCCCTGACGCCCAGCAGGTCGTCCAGGCAGGCGTCGGTGCTGAACCGCTCGTCCAACTGGACGTCGACCCGGCGGCTGTAGCGCTGCAGCGCGTAGACACCGTCGTGCGGCTCGCCGTTGTAGCTGTCGAGCATGCCGCCCGGCACCGTGACCCGCTGGGCGCCGGCGGTCAGCACCAGGCCGGCCAGCACGGCGGTGTCGGCCCGGTCGGCGCCGAGTCCCACCGTCTGCAGGTAGCGGCGCATCGGGCGCAGCACCTCCACGATCCGGGTGCGCGGCAGCGGCTTGACCCAGACGGTGCGGTGCAGCGGCGAGGCGCGCAGCGCGCTGCGCAGGTCGGCCAGCACGTGCCAGTTGCCCTCGGGGTCGGCGTGCACCCGGGTCAGGCCCAGGTGCTCCTCCAGCGCCGCCACCTGCACGGTGTTGCTGATCTCCGCGCTCTCCAGCAGATCGCGCTCACGCACGTTCAGTTCGCCCACCGCCTCGGCCAGCACGGCCGCGAAGCGCTCGGCGAAGGCGAAGACCTGCTCCTCGTCCTCGGTGTCCAGGTAGACCACCTGCGGGCTGGAGCAGGCCTGCTGGTCGAGCCGGCAGACGTCGGCGGCGATCGCGTGCAGGGTCTGCGGCTCGGCCCAACTCTCCTTCGTCAGATAGGCGAAGGACAGCTTGGGGCCCCAGTCGACCAGTCGGCAGCCGGCCGGCACCAGCTGGGCCACCCCGGCCAGCGCCTCCTCGCCGCCCCAGGCGGCGACGGCGTCGGCGGGGGTGCAGAGCCGGGCCAGCCAGTCGGTGCGGCTGGAGGGGAAGGCCAGCACGATCACCCGGGCGGCGATCGCGCCGGTCGGGTCGAGCGCCGCGAGCTGGGCCAGCAGCAGCTGGGTGAAGCGCGAACCGCCGCTGGTCTTGGCCGCGTTGACGTTTCCGGCGAGCAGCCCCTCGATCACGCTGAGCGCGCCGGCGGCGGGCGCGTTGCCCGGCGTGACGTGCACCAGCAGGCCGACCGGCAGCCAGCCCTCGAAGATCTCCCGACGGAAGTCGAAGCGGGCCAGCCGGCCCGGGTCGATGCCGCCGAGCTCGCGGATCAGCTTGGTCTCCAGCGCCTCCCGCTCCAGCGCCTCGGCGACGTCGCGCAGGGTGCGGACCGCCTCGTCCTCGGTGACCTGGGCGGCGGCCAACTCCTCGGCCAGCAGCTTGCGCTGCGCGCTCTCCGGGTCGTGCAGCGCGGTGGACAGCAGGTCGCAGGCGGCCAGCACGGTCAGCGGGCTGAGCGGCGGACCGGCGAGCACCGAGCGGACCTGGGCGTCCAACTCCGCCAGCCGGTGCTCGGCTTCGGTGTCGTCGATGAACTCGCCCTGCCAGTAGTGCGGCAGGCTGTGCGGTTGTTGGTCCACGAGGCCGTCCGAGACGCCGTCCGGAAGGCCGCGCGAGACGGAGTGCGGTGCGGTGGTCACGAGTTCCCCTTGAGCAGTTCGGCGGCGGCGATGGCGCAGCTGCGGTTACGGCTGAGCCCGGCCCGCCCGTGCACGGCGAACCAGGGTGTGGGCAGGCCGCAGCCGCACTCCTCGGGGGCGTGCTGCGAGACCAGGTCGCCCATCAGCACGGACTGGGCGGGCACCGAGGTGATGTAGGGCGAGATGAACTGGGCGTAGCCGCGCTCGCCGTAGCCCACCGGCTGCAGGGTGCGCACGTCGCGCACCAGCATCCGCGACCAGGTCGGCACGTGCAGGCGGTGGTTGGCGCACTCCATGTAGAGCACCGAGTGCTCGACCGCGCCGAAGCCGTCCCGGATCCGCTCGTCCGGGATGCCCAACTGCTCGTGGATCCGCCGGTACAGCTCCGGCTTGGTGACCTGCTTGTCCGCGTTGGACTTCCAGCCGCCGCCGAAGACCACCAGCGAGCGCGGGTCCAGGGTGATCGGTGGCAGGCCGAGTTCGCGCATTCGGTCGAGGGTGAAGGAGAGGAAGGCGGGGAACCCGAGGATGCGCACCGGCGCGCCCTCCTCGGCGAACCGCAGCAGTGCCCGCACGCAGCCGAACGGGTCGAACTCGTGGCCGCTGCCGGTGTGCTTGAGCGCGTACTCCGCCGAGCGGACCGGCGCGAAGTGGCACAGGTACTCGTCGGTGAACGAGGTGCCCAGGTTCAGGCCCGGCCGGGGCTGGTAGTTGGAGAGCAGGTAGTTGACCGGCTCGTCCTCGCCCAGCCAGCCGTAGGAGTCGAAGATCCGGGCCACGATCCGCTGGCCGTTGCGCAGCGTCCAGTCGTCGAAGAACATCTGCGACTTCTGCCCGGTGGTGCCCGAGGAGGTCAGGTGGATCCTGACCTCCTCCTCGGGTATCGAGACCACCTCGTGCGCCTTGAAGAAGTTGGCGTGCACGAAGGGCAGTCGGGCCAGGTCGGCGGCCGACTCCAGCGGGCGCGCGGACGCCGGGTGGGACTCCCAGAGGCTGCCGAAGAACGGCGAGCGGGCGGCGTGCCAGGCGTTGGACTCGTTCATCGCGAGCGCGAACAGCTCGTCGAGTTCGGGGCCCACCAGGTAGGGCTCGGTGAGGTCGAAGAGCTGCTGGACGTGCCCGAGCGCGGCCGGGTCGGGGACCTGGACCGGGTCGAGGTAGCGACTTGCCAGGCTCGCCGGGGTTGTTGTGCTCACTGGAACACCTCGTGCGTGTTGAGGTACTGCTGCTTCCACAGCTCGATGTACTGCTCGGTGAACGGCTGGAAGGCCGCGTCGATGGACAGGCCGCGGAAATCGAGCGGCTGCAGGCTGCGGGTCATCACCACGTAGTCCTGGAAGCCCTCGCCCTGGCGGCGCATCGCCGGGTAGGCGGCGGCGGGCAGGAAGCCGTGCGCGAGCAGCAACCGCAGGTCCTCGTAGCGGTCCAGCGGCAGCAGGGCTTCGATGTGCGAGGCGCCGCCCTCGGCCAGCCGGGCGATCAGGGTCTCGAAGACCTCGGCCAGCGTCGCCAGGCTGCCGCTGGCGGCGCCGATCAGCGCGCAGTAGCCGTCCGAGGGGTTCAGCTGGGCGTAGACCTCGTGGGCGCCGTCCGCCGAGGCCAGCATGACGTTCGGCGTGTGGAACGGGTAGAAGCGCTGTTCGGGGTCGGGCAGCGCCTCGGCGGTGCGGCGCCGCACGAACTGCGGCGCGTCGACGAACTCCATCTCGACGCCGCCGGAGCGGCGTTGGCGCACCGGCAGCGGCTCGTGGTCGACCGCGGGCAGCGGTTGGTCGGGGTGGCCGACCGATTGGTGCAGCGCGTGGACCAGGCTGGCCAGCCCGGTCGGCACCCGCTCCACGGGCAACCGCCGCTCCAGCACGCCAGGACGGTGCTTGGCGAGGAGCACCATGGTCTCGTGCTCCTCGGCCTTGCGCAGGTTCGGGAAGATGCCCAGCGCGCGGAACCCGGCGCTCAGGCAGACCCGTTGCGGTGCGGTCGAGTTGGTGCGGGCGGTGGCGTAGACCGAGTCGGCGGGCTGGTCGCCGGTGAGCAGCGACTCGGCCAACTGCCGCACCGCCTGGTGCGCCAGGCCGGAGCCGCGCGCGTCGGGGTGGATGACCAGCCCCTGGAGCTTGCCGAGCCGTTCGTGCGGATCGAGGGTCCCGATGATGGTCCCGATGATCCGGTCACTGCCGGTCTCCCGGGCCGCCAGCCAGGTGGTGTGCGGAGCGGCGATCTCCCGTGCCATCACGGCGGGATCGGTGCCGATCGGCAGCGCGTAGCCGCTCCCGTAGACCTGACGATAGAGCGCTAACAGCCCGTTGATATCGCTCTGCTGAACGGCAGAGAACTGCTGCATCAAAAAACCTCCCCAGTCTTGCTGGCGCGCCGACGGATCACGTCGCGCGTCATGTGGGCAGTCCTCTTCATCGAATGCGCAGCCCGGGTGGGGTTGGGTCGCATGCGGAAGTCCGCATAGGGCGGGTACCGTGCCGCAATTCCGCCGGAGTGGGGTGCCCGGCGGCGTGCAGCCGAAAGGAGGAGACGGTCACGGGGTGGCGCGACCGACTCCTTCACTCTAGCTCGCAGTTACCGAAGTTGACCATGTGTCAGTTCCCTGACCTGCTGAGATGGCTGGCGGGTGCGACTCAGATCACAGGATGACCGCGGCGGTGCGCGCCAAACGGTGGCATTCCGGCCGGGGTTGCGTCAGTTTTCGGACAGTCGCGAGCGCCGGGCCCCCAATTGGGCGAGCGGTGCGACTTTTTGCCTGGGTGGCAAAGGGCGGGGAACGGATTCCCCCTGTGAACTGCGCGGAAATCTGGACTCCCCTGGTTCGCGCCGGAAGTTCGACGCTCCGGGCGCGGGACCGCGCGCGCCGCGCGGCGAAGTCGGGGGTGGCCAGGCTGACGGAGGACGGTCAGGATCTGCGGGCCGACCACTCGCGACCGGTGTCGGTCGGGTCCGAAGTGGCGAATCGCCGTTCCGACTGCGACAGCCAAATCCTGCTCTGTGCATGGTTGGTGACGAAGAATCAGTCTTCGGCTGCCCTAGGATTTTCCCTGGATGCCCGATCTGGGAGGAATTCATGGGATTGTCGCGTAAATATGCGCGAAATATCACGCAGGGGCCGACTCCGGCCGATGTGGCGTTGCCGCCGGTGCTGCCCTATCCGGATGGTTGGTCGGCGGTGGCTTTCTCCGATGAGTTGAAGCCCGGTGCGGTGCTGACCCGGCCGCTCCAGGGCGAGGATGTCGTGCTGTACCGGCTGCGCGACGGCCGGCTGCGGGCGGTTCGTCCGTACTGCCCGCACCTGGGTGCGCATCTCGGCCTCGGTGCGGTGGAGGGCGATGACCTGGTCTGCGTCTTCCACCGGTTCGCCTTCGGTCCGGACGGCTCCTGTGTGCGGACGGGGTACGGCGCGCCGCCGCCCAGGGCGGCGCTGGCGCAGCTGCCGGTGCGCGAGGTCAATGACGCGGTCTTCGTCTGGCGCCACCACGACGGCCGGGCGCCGGACTGGGAGATCCCGGTCTTCCACGGGCTCGACGACCAGCCGCTGCGGTCCACCACCTGGGAGCTGGCCGGCCATGCGCAGGAAGTCATGGAGAACGCCGTGGACCTGGGGCACTTCGCCCCCCTGCACGGCTGCGCCAGGGCGGAGTTGGCGGCCCCGGTCGAGTTCGACCGGGAGACGTTCCGGGTCTCGATGCGGATCTGGGAGAAGGTCCCGGTCCTCGGCGAGCTGCTGACCGAGCTGGAGTTCCGCGGCTACGGACTCGGCTGCCTGCGCGGCGACATGCATCTGCCGAGGTTCGGCGTCCGGACCCGGATGATGGTGCTGATCACCATGATCGGGCCGCACCGGCTGCAACTGCGGCAGTCCGGGCGGGTCCTGGTGGCGCCGCCGGTTCGGCTGCCGCAGCCGCTGGCCCGGCAGCTGAACCGCTCGCTGACGTATCTGCTGGCCGGGCCGTTGTTCAAGGGGAGCTGCGAGTTCGCGGCTGCCGACTTCCCGATCTGGGCCACCAAGCGGTACCAGTCCCCGCCGAGGCTCGCCCAGGGGGACGGGCCGATCGGCCCGTACCGGCACTGGGCCCGGCAGTTCTATCCGGGTGGTGCGCCGCTGCGGCTTCCCGAGCCGTCCCAGGGGCAGGGCGGCGAGCCGCTGCCGGTGACGGGTGCGCCGGACGGCGGCCTGGCGGTGACCGCGCCGGCCGGGTCGCCACAGCGGCCTGACCGTGAATCAGCGAGCGGACCGGGCTGAGCCGTTCGGCCCGTCCGCCGGAACGCGCGAGCCCCCCGCCGCTGGGAACTGCCCAGGGGCGGGGGGCTCGTGGCGCGGTGTGCGGGATCAGCTGAAGGACACGTCGTAGACGCCGGCGCTGCGGAACTTGAAGTGGGACTCGCCCGTGATGCCCTCGAACTGTCCGGTGCCGCCGGTGACGACGCCGGTGCTCTCCGGCTCCGAGGTGACCCCCGGGTGCGGGATCTGGAGGAGGTTGGTGAGGGCGATCTGGCCGCCCTGGTCGAACTTGATCAGCTCGCTGCAGAGCACGGAGTCGCTGTCCGTGCCGACCTCGACCTTGCCGCAGTTGGCGTCGGCGGTGCCGATCGCGTTGCCGTCGGTGTCCTTGACCTTGGCCCGGCCGCTGAATTCGTCGCCAAGTCCCTGGGGCTTGTTGCCCTCGTCAGCGGTCTTGCCACTGTCGATGGTGATGTTCTGCACGTTGGCAGCCCGGGTCGCGTGGTTGGGGGTGGCCACCGGCTGGTCGCTCGCCAGCGCCGGAACGCTGAACGCGGCCAGCGAGCCGACCGCCAGGGCGGCGGCAGCGAGGGTCAGCGAACGCTTGACGGACATGACTCGTTGCATGGTGCTCTCCTCCGAAGCTTCGGGCCGGGCGCCCGAATTCGGCGAAAGTTGACCACATTTGGTGATTTCGTTGCCACTACCCGTGACCATGCGCGTCATGCCGGCCGCCTCGGGTGCCGGCCTTGTGGCACAAGGGAAATGGTCGTCTACGAAGGGATTGGTTGGCCCGTTCGAGTGGTCACGCCCGTCACTCGCACGGGTTGCCGGATTCACCCGCCCGGCCCAGCTCCGGTGGCGCTTCACAGCGAGACGAGTACCTTGCCGCGATTGCCCGCCGGGGCGCTGAACAGGCTCCGGTAGGCCTCCGGAACGGCGTCGAACCCCCGGTACACGGTCTGGTCGTAGCGGACCTCGCCGCGTCGCACCATGCCGCCCAACTCCCGGTGCAGCGCGGCCCAGTTCGGCTCGGTGAACCACTCCGGCGCGAAGATCCCCCGGATGGTCGTGCGGGGGAACATGATGTACGGGAGCAGCCGGGGCCCGCTGTGCTCCCCGTCGACCTGGGTGGCCCACTGCCAGCAGACCGCGACCTGGCTGTCGGTGTTGAGCATGGCGAACGCGGCGTCGGTGATGCTGCCGCCCAGGTTGTCGACGTACTTGTCGATGCCGTCCGGAGCGGCTTCGCTGAGGAGCTTGTGGGCCTTCTCCACGTCGTCGTCCGTGCGGAGCGGGACGACCCGGTCGAAGCCCAGCCGGGTCAGGTGGCCGGCCTTCTCCGGCGAGCCGGTGGTGCCGACCACGCGGGCGCCCGCCCGCTTGGCCAACTGGCCGACCAGAGTGCCGATGGTGCCCGAGGCGCCGCTGATCAGGACCGTGTCACCGGGTCGGACGGTGAGGAACTTCGTCAGGATGCCCCAGGCGGTCATGCCCGCGCCGCCGAGCACGCTCAGGGCGGTGGAGAGCGGCAGCGCCTCGTCGTACTGCTCCGGGTCGAGGCGCCGGTAGGCCGGGAAGACCATCGGGAACCGCCCGGTCGCCCAGAGCTCGGCCTCGCCGTTGCTGATCAGGTGGGTGCGCCAGCCGCCGAAGCCCTGGACCAGGTCGCCTGCCTGATGCATCGCCCGGGGCCCCGCCTCCAGCACCTCCATGATCGAGTCGGCGCCCATGTGGTCGCCGACCGGCGTGTCCTGGCAGATGCCCTGGAGGTAGGGGTCGACAGAGATGTACCGCGTCCGCAGCAGCATCTCGTCGTCCCGCAGCCGGACCTCGAGCTGCTCGGTCACCTTGCGGTAGATCCTGCGGACATCGGGGACGCCGTCGAGGTGTTCCTGGACGACCCACTTCTCGATCTTCACGTGGTGCTCCCTGGCAGCTGGTCGGTGAGGTGGTGGGTGGCATGGTCGGTGGGGCGGTCGGCGGTCGGAGCGGGTGCGCACTCCAGGAGGTGGTGACCGCTGGGCAGCTGGTCGCGGGCGAGCACCTCGAAGCCCGCCCGGTCCAGCAGCTTGCGCAACTCGGGCTCGGTGAAGCCCCTGGTGCCGGTCTCGCAGAGCACCAGTTGGAAGAGCGCGTGCGGGCCGTCCGACTCCGCCTCGATCATCGGTTCCAGCACCAGCAGGCGGGCCGCCCGGTCGCCGCCGCGCATCGCCGTGCGCACGGCGGTCAGCAGGCGCAGGCAGTCCTCGGGCGGCCAGTCGTGCAGCACGTTCTTCAGCAGGTAGCGGTCGCCGCCGGCGGGCACGGCCGCGAAGATGTCGGCGGGGTGGAAGAGGAGGCGGGCCAGCGGGCTGACGGCCCGTTGGCAGACGCTCGGCCGGTCGACGCAGATCCCCTCCAACTGCGGGTGGCGGGCCAGCAGTCCGGCCAGCAGGGTGCCGTCGCCGCCGCCGACGTCGATCACCCGGCACACGGCGGAGAAGTCGTGCCGGTCGGCGAGTTCGGCCGCCACCGGGCGGGCGAGCTCGGCCATCGCCGCGTCGAAGACCCGCCCGGCCTCCGGTTCGCGCTCCAGGTGCTCGTAGAGCGAGCTGCCGAAGACCTGCCGGAAGCCGGACTCCCCGGTGCGCACGGTCTCGGGAAGCGCCGCGAAGGCGTCGTCGTAGGTCTCGGCGAGCAGGATGCACAGGTTGCGCACCGAGCGCGGGTGGTCGCCACGCAGCGCGGCGCAGCTCGCGGCGAGCCCGAAGCGCCCGTGCTCGTCGCGTTCGAGGACGCCGGCCAGGGCCAGCGTCTGGAGCAGGCGCAGCAGGACCTCGGGGTGGGAACCGGTGCGGTCGGCGAGTTCACCGTGCGACAGGAATCCGCCGGCCAGGACGCCCGCGAGGTCCAGCCGGGCGGCGGCCGCCAGGGCGCGGGCGAAGCAGCCGCCGGCGGCGAGTCGCATGAGGCGGTCATTGATCACGGGAGCGGCTCCAGGGTGGTGTCGGCGGGTTGCCGGGGCAGGGTCGGTGGGTGGACCTGTTCGAGGACGTGGGTCGGCGGGGGCGCGCTGTCGTCGATCCAGGCGGTGAACGGCCTGCCGTCGTCGCGGCAGATGAAGTGCATGACGTGCCGCCCCGCCGCGGCGGCCCGGATCAGCCCGCCGGTGGTGGCCCAGACGCCGGAGAGGTAGAAGTTCGCCAGGCCCGGCAGCGCGGGGCCGTTCTTCTTGATCTCGGCTTCGAGGGTCTCGCCGCCCGCCGTGAACGGCTGCCAGCCCAGCACCGTCCCGTCGTAGTTGCCGGTGTAGCGGACCTGGGTGAGCGGGGTGGACACGTCGCGCACGGCGATCGACTCGGTGAGGCCGGGGAAGCGCTCTTCCAGGAAGCCCTGGATGGTCGTGCGCACCTGGCGTTTGGCGGCCGAGTACGCGCGGCTGTGGCGCACCGGCAGGGTGTGCAGCTCCGTTCCGCCGCGGCTGCGGGTGGACTGCTCGGGGCCCCCGCGCAGGGCGCGCCAGGGCTCGATGTCGCTGAAGTAGCTGGCGTAGACGACGGTGCTGTCCGGCGGGGAGAGCTCCGGGTAGTGCCGGCTGCGGAACTGGACGTTGATGCTGGGATGGCGGATGCCGGGCAGCGCGGCGGCCAGGTCCTCGTCCAGCAGGTAGGTGGTGCAGGGGTCCCCGGCGGGGAAGGCGCGGCGCAGGCCGAGGAAGAGGGTGACGTAGCCGGGGAAGACCATGCCGGGCTGGTCGATGGTGCTGGTGTAGAGCCGCCGGTAGGTCGGGTTGAGGTAGCGGCCGTTCAGCAGCTTCATCAGGGTGGTGCGGCCGTCGCAGGCGGAGACCACGATGTCGGCGCGCAGCTCGCGCCCGTCGCTGAGCCGCACGCCCACCGCCCGGTCGTCCTCGACCAGCACCTCCTCGACCTTGGCGTTGTAGGTCACCGAGCCGCCGAGCCGCCGGTAGCGCTGCTCGATGGACCTGGCCAGGCCCAGCGATCCGCCCTCGGGGACGCCGGCGGAGCGGTTCGCGTGCGAGGCCAGCTGGAAGTAGAAGGGCAGCACGGGGAAGGCCGGGTGCTTCTCGTAGAGGATGAAGTTGAAGGCCTCGCGCAGCAGCGGGTCCTGGAAGCGGGCCGAGTAGTCGGTCATCAGGGTGCCGAGCGACCGGCGGATCACGTTGAAGTGCGGCAGGAAGGAGGCCAGCATCCGCCAGCGCTCCGCTCGGCGCATCAGGCCGACCGGGGCGAGGAAGGGGTAGTTGGCGAGCGCCTTGCGGAAGGTCCGCAGGCCGTCGCAGAAGTCCTGGATCAGGCGGGCGTCGGCGGGCGAGAGGGCGAGCAGGTGCTGCTGGAGCCGGTCCGGGTCGGAGTAGAAGTGGACCGCTCGGCCGTCGCGTCCCCGGACGATGTTGAAGACGTCGAAGTGGCGCATCCGTTTGCCCTGGAGCGCGCCGAGTTCGAGCCAGATCTGGTGCATCTCGTTGCCGGGGCCGTTGCCGAGCAGCCAGCTGACGCAAGCGTCGAAGGTGAAGTCGCCCCGCTCCCAGGCGGTGCAGCAGCCGCCGGGGATCTCGTGCATCTCCAGGACCTGGGTCCGGTAGCCGTTCATCCGCGCGTAGCAGCCGGTGGAGAGGCCGCCGATCCCCGCGCCGATGATGATCATCGCTTCTCTGGTCGGCTTCTGCCGTGACATGTCTGGGGCCCTATCGGGGTCTGGCGGCCGGCTGATGCGTGGACCGCTTGGCGTGGTGGGGCAGTGGGCCCAGCCGGTCGGGGTGCCAGGGCGTGCGGTCGGTGCTCTCCCAGGCCCGGAACTCCAGGCCCAGCTCCGCGCAGAGGAACTGGGTGGCGAACCGGCCGGAGGAGGCGGCCCGGATCAGTCCGCCCATGCCGATCCACTGCCCGGCCATCGAGAAGCCGGCCAAGCCCGGCAGGCGCATCCGCTCCTTGTTGACCAGCCGGGTGGCCAGGTCGTCCGCCGCGGAGAAGGACATCCAGGCGAGGATGGAGCCGTGGGTGTTGCCGGTGAACCGCTCGGTGGTCACCGGGGTTGCCACGTCGAGCAGTTCGATCCGCGGGCCGATCCCCGGATAGCGTCGCTCCAGGAAGTCCCGGACGAAGTCGGCGACCTGGGACTTGCGGGCGCGGTACTCCCGGCGATCCGCGGTGCGCAGCGCCTTCCACTGGGCGTAGTCGCTGAAGTAGGTGCAGTGCAGCACGGACTTTCCCGGTGGCGCGAAGCCCTCGGAGTAGCGTGAGCGCAGTTGCACCACCAGGCTGCCCTGCAGCGAGCCCGGCAGGGCCTGCTGCTCGGCCCCGGAGAGCAGGTAGGTGGTGCTGTGCGCCTCGTTCGGGCCGAGGTCGCCGTCCAGGCCCACGAAGGCGGAGACCACGCCCGGGTACAGGATGCCGGGCGCGGTGAGCAGTTGCTGGTAGAGCCGGTCGACGGTGGGGCTGGTGTACTGCCCGCCCAGTAGTCCGTAGACGGTGGTCCGGCCGTCGCAGGCCGAGACGACGTGGTCGGCGAAGTGCCTTGTGCCGTTCTTGAGTTCGACCCCGATCGCGCGGTCGTTCTCGACCAGGATCCGGGCCACCCGCGCCCGGTAGTCGATCCGGCCGCCCAGGGAGGTGTACCGCTGCTCGATCGAGCGCGCCAGTCCGAGTGAACCGCCTTGGGGGATACCGCAGTTGTCGTTGTGCGCGGCGGCGAGGTTGAACAGGTAGGGCAGCAGCGGGAAGTTCTCGTGGTCCTGGAAGAAGATGTTGGGCAGCGCCCGGCGCAGCAGCGGGTCCTGGAACCGCTCGGCGAAGGCGCTCATCGGGGTCGCGGCGGTGCGCCAGAACAGCCGGAAGTCCGGCAGCACGGTGCGCAGCGTGCGGAGCTTCTCGGTGGGTGTCTGGAGCGCGGTCGGTTTGAGGAAGGGGTGGAGGTCCAGGGCGGTGAAGCGGCGCAGGTCCCGGCAGAAGGCGCGGATCGGCTTCGCGTCGGCGGGGGAGAGCTCCAGCAGGTGCCGCTCCAGCCGGTCGGGGTCGTGGTAGAAGGTCACCGACCTGCCGTGCTCGTCGGTGACCCGGTTGAACATCTCGAAGTTGGTGATGCTCTTGCCGTCGAGCGCGCCGAGTTCCCGCCAGATCCGGTTGGCGTCGTTCCCGGCGGCCGTGCCGATCAGCCACTCGATGCAGTAGTCGAACAGGTAGTCCTCGCGCGACCAGGCCGTGCAGCAGCCGCCGGGCAGCACGTGCTTCTCGAGGATGCGCGTGCGCATGCCGCTCATCTGCGCGTAGCAGCCGGTGGACAGGCCGCCGATGCCCGCGCCGATGATGATCACTTCGGGCGGGTCGCCGGCCCGGCGGGCGTCCCGGGCGGCTCGGCCGTCACGCACCGCGGGCACCGACGCCGGTGAGGATCGCGCGGACCAGCCCGGCGTTGGGTGCGAGATACTCCCGGTCCAGCATCTCGGCATGGACGCCGAAGCCGCGGTGCAGCTCGGCCCCGCCCAGCGAGCTGCCGTGCCAACTGCCCTGTCGGCCTTGGGCGTAGAGCGCGAGTTTCGGCACGTCGGAGATGACGCTGACCGGGGCGGTGAGGGTGGCGAGGTTCGGCGTCCGACCGCAGAAGTCCAGATAGTCCCGAGCCTGGTCGAGGGTCTCCTGGGCGACGATCTCGGAGCCGGTGTGCTGGTGCAGGTGTGCGCCGAGCTCGCGCTCGAACGCCGAGAGGTGCTCGTCGGTGACGGTGAAGGACTCGGGGATCCGGTACGAGTCCATGATCAGCACGTGCGCCACCTCGCGCCCGCGGTCCTCCAACTCCCTGGCCACCTCGAAGGCGAGGTTGCCGCCGAGCGAGTAGCCGAACAGGGTGCAGGGGCCGTCGCTCTGCAGCGACTCGACCAGATCGGCGTAGCGGGCCGTCTTGTCGTCACCCGCCAGGTAGTTGAACGCGATGACCTCGAAGTCATCCAGATGCTCGGCCAGTTGCCGGTAGACCAGGCCGTGGCCGCCGGCCGGCGGGAACGCGAACAGCGGCGCGTGCGCTGTGGCCGCGCCGGTGTTGAAGTGCAGGCAGGGCCGGGTGTCGCCGCCCCGGCCGGCGGCGAGCTGCTCGACGGTGGCGGCCATGCCGGACAGGGTGGTGGCCCGGAACAGCAGGCTGACCGGGATGCTGAACCCGAACTCCGTCCGCAGCTCGTGGATCAGCTCGATCAGTCGCACCGAACTGCCGCCGACCTCGAAGAAGTCGTGCTGCAGGCCGACCTGTTCCAGGCCGAGCAGCCGCTGCCAGTGATCGGCCATCCGTACCTCGTACGGCGTCACCGGCGGCTCGAAGGCCCGGGTGTCGACGGAGCGCGGGGCCGGTAGCGCCGCGAGGTCCACCTTGCCGTTCGGGGTCAGGGGCAGCTCCGCCAGCTCGACGAAGTGCGCGGGGATCATGAACGACGGCAGGGTGCGGGCGAGTTGCCGACGCAGTTCGCCGGCGTTCAGCGCGGACCGGGGGCCCGGCACGCAGTACGCGCACAGCACCGACTCGCCGCTGTCGTCCTGGCGGGCCGTCACCACGGCGGCGGTCAGACCCGGACGGTGGGACAGCTGCGCCTCGATCTCGCCGACCTCCACCCGGTGACCGCGGACCTTCACCTGCCGGTCCAGGCGCCCGAGCAGGTGGAGACCGCCGCCGCCGTCCCAGTGCGCGAGGTCGCCGGTGCGGTACAGCCGCAGCGGCTCACCGCCCAGCGCCACGGTGACGAATCGCTCCTCGGTCTGCGCCGGGTCGGTGTAGCCGATCGCGACCCCCTCGCCGCCGACCCACAACTCGCCGGGGACACCGGGCGGGACCGGCTGCCGGTGTTCGTCGAGGATGTACAGCGCGCTGTTCGGGAACGGCCGCCCGATCGGCACCATCCGGGTCGCCTCCAGCACCTCGGCGGCCCCTTCGTAGTAGGCGCTGTCGACGGTCGCCTCGGTGAGCCCGTAGGAGTTGACCAGCCGGGTCCGCGGCCCGGCCAGCCGGTGCAGCCGCCGGTGCTCCTCGACCCGCCAGACGTCCGAGCCGACGATCAGCAGGCGCATGAAGTCCAGGCGGTGGCCGGTCCGTTCGCAGTGGGCGAGCAGCGGGCGCAGCACGGCCGGGACGAACTCCGCGCAGTCCACCCGCTCGGTGCGCATCGTCTCGTACAGCCGGGCGGTGTCGAACAGCAGGTCGCGGTCGGCCAGCACCAGGGTGCCGCCGGAGCACAGGGCCCGGACCAGGTCCCCGGTGAAGACGTCGAAGGACGGGGCCGCCAGCTGCAGGTGGACCCGGACGTCGGTGTCGAGGCGGTACTCCTCGCGCCAGGCGCCGTACGCCGAGGCCAGGTTGCGGTGGCTGATCTGGACGGCTTTCGGGCGGCCGGTCGATCCGGAGGTGTGGATGAGGTAGGCGGGCGAGTCCAGGTCGACCGGGGGATCGGCCGGCGCGGTCGCGGCGTGCCGGGGTGCTGTGTCCGGTGCCGGCGGGTCCGCGAGGGCCAGGATCTCGGCCGGCAGTTCGGCCAGGTCGCTGCTCTGGGCGTCGGTCCCGGTGACCACCAGGGTCGCGCCGGCGTTGCCGACCAGCGCGCGGAGCCGGTCGACCGGGTGGGAGGGGTCGAGCGGCAGATAGGCGGCGCCCGTCCTGAGCACCGCCAGCAGGGCGGTGATCAGCTCGGGCGACTTCTCCAGGCAGACCCCCACCACCGTGCCTGCCCCGGCCCCGCGAGCCCGCAGGCGGTCCGCCAGCCGGCCGGAGCCGGTCGCCAGCTCGGCGTAGCTCAGCCGTCGGGTCGCACCCGAGGTGGACGGCGCCACCACCGCGACCGCCGCGGGCTGCTCGGCCGCGCTGCGCAGGATCAGCTCGTGCACCGGCAGGTCGGGGGAGACCCGGCGCCCGGCGCCGCTCCACTCGTCGAGGATGACCGCCCGCTCCCGCGAACCGAGCAGCTCCAGCCGCCCGACCGGCTCCGTCGCCGTGGCCCGGGTCAGCGCGTCCACCAGGTTGGTGTAGTGCGCCGCCAGCCGCTGGACGCTCTCGGGCAGGTAGAGATCCGTGTTGTACTTCAGCACGCAGTGGAAGCGCTGGTCCGCCTCGTCCTCGTAGACGGACAGGGTGAGGTCGAACTGGCCCTCTTCCTCGGGGAGTTCGATGTACTCCAGGCGGTAGCCGTACTTCTCGGTGGCGACCTTGTGGGTGAGCAGGATGAACATCGCCTGGAACACCGCCGAGCGGCTGGGATCGTGCCGCAGGCCGAGCTGCTCGACCAGCAGCACGAACGGGTACTCCTGGTGGTCCAGGCCGCCCAGTACGGTCTCGCGGACCCGGGCCAGCAGCTCGCTGACGGTGGGCTCACCGGCCAGACTCACGTGCAGTGGCAGCGGATTGACGAAGTACCCGTAGACCGAGGCGAGTTCCTCCTCGGTGCGGCCCGCCACCGGGCTGCCGACGATGACCTCGTCCTGCCCGGAGTACCGGTGCAGCAGCAGGTAGTAGGCGCTCAGCAGCACCATGAAGACGGTGACGCCGTGCTCGCGCGCCAACGCGTGCACCCGGCCGCTCAGTTCGGCGTCCAGCAGGAAGAACTCGGACGCTCCGTTGTGGGTCTGCACGGCCGGCCGGGGCTTGTCGGTCGGCAGGCTGAGCACCGGGATCTCGGCGGGCAGCCGGCCGCGCCAGTAGTCCAGCATCCGCCGCGCGTCCGGACCCGCCAGGAAACGGTTCTGCCGGTTGAGGAAGTCGAGGTAGCGGGCGGGCACCGGCGGCAGGTCGACGCCACGGCCCTCGCGCAGCGCCTGGTGGACCGCCAGCAGTTCCTCGATGAAGGTGAAGGTCGAGATGGCGTCCGAGACGATGTGGTGGACCGCCTTCATGATCACCCAGTGGTCCGGCCCCCGCTGGAAGAGCCGGAAGCGGACCAGCGGATCGCTCTCCAGCTGGTACGGCTTGCGGTACTCGCGCACGATCAGGGCGCGGATGGACTCCCACTCCTGCTCCCGGACATCGAACAGGGCGAGGTCCGGCACCGGGTCGGCGCAGATCCGCTGCACCGGCTGGCCCTTCTCCAGCAGGAAGTTGGCCCGCAGGCTGGGATGGCGTGCGAGCAGCACCCGGAAGGCCTCGAACATCAGCTCGGGATCGATCTCGGTGCGGACCTCCACGGCACCGCCGATGTTGTAGGCGAAGCTGTCCGGGTGGAGCTGCTTGAGGAACCACAGCGCCTTCTGGTTCTGCGTCAGCGGGTACTGCTGCTCGTCGCTGAAGAGCTCCACCGCCGGGCCGCCGTCCGCGCCGGCCGCGCCGGCCGCGAGTCGGCTCGCCAGCGCGTCGTGGACCTGTTCCGCCAGCCGCCCCAGCGGAGCGCTGCCGAGCAGCGCCACCACGGGCAGCGTCACCTTCAGCTCGGTCTGCAGCCGGGCGCGCAGCTCCATGGCGAGCAGCGAATCCAGCCCCAGCGCGGTCAGGCCGGCCTCCGGACCCAGCTGCCCGGGCGGCAGGTGGAGCACACCGGCGGCCAGCGCGGTGAGCATGCGCGCCGCCAGCAGCCGCCGGCCCGCCTCGTCCGCCTCCCGGAACTCCTCCAGGAAGCCGCTCTGCTCCTGGGCGGACGGGCCGTCCTCGAGGGCGAGTTCGGCCACCAGCGGCAGCGGCGAGTCGTACCAGGCCAGGAAGACCGACCAGTTGACGATCGGCGCGACCACCAGCTGCGCGTGCTCCTGGCCGATCACCCGCTCCAGCACCGCCGTGCCGACCTGCGGCGACAGCGGGCTCATGCCACGGCTGTCGCGGTAGTGGTCGATCAGCCCCAGCTCCTCGATCATGCCGGTCGCCCAGGGACCCCAGTCCAGGCTCAGCGCGGGCAGGCCGAGCGCGCGACGGTGCTGGGCCAGCGCGTCCAGGAAGGCGTTGCCCGCCGCGTAGTTCGCCTGACCGGCGGTGGTGAGCAGCGAGGCGAGCGAGGCGAAGAGCACGAAGTGCTCGATCGGCTCGGCGGGCAGCAGGCGGTGCAGCAGACAGGCGCCGACGGTCTTGGGATCGTGGACGGCGTCGAAGCGGGTGCGGTCGAGGTCCGCGACGAGGGTGTCGTCCACCTGGCCGGCCAGGTGGAACACCCCTCGGATGGGCGGTTGGCCGGTGCGCCGGTACTCCGCCAGCCAGGCGGTCAGCCCCGCCTCGTCGGTGATCTCGAGCCGGACCGGGATCGGCTGAGCGCCCAGCGCCTCCAACTCCCGCACCAGCCGCACCGCGCGGGCGGCCGGGCTGTCGGGGTCGAGACCGGACCAGCTGCCCCGCTCGGGCAGCGCGCTGCGGCCGACCAGGATGAGTCGGCGCGCGCCCCGGCGCGCCAGGGCGCGGCAGAGCACCTGGCCGAGCGCACCGAAGGCACCGGTCACCAGGTAGCTGCCGTCCGCGCGCAGGCGCAGCGGCAGCGGCCGGGTCAGGCCGGCCGGCGGGGTGAGCCGGCAGGCCAGGCGGCGGCCACCGCGCAGGGCGAGTTCGGGCTCGTCGTCGACGAGCAGCTCCCGCAGCAGGGCCTCGGCCGCCGACCGGTCGGCGGCGGGGTCCGTGCCGCCGGCCGACTCGAGGTCGACCAACTTGCCTCGGTGGGCGGTGAGTTCCTGGTACCACAGGACCCGGGCGACCCCCCAGGCCGGTGCGCCGAGCGGTTCCACCCGGTCGCCGTCGGCCGCTGCCTGGGACCCGCGCGTGACGATGTGCAGCCTGCTGCCCGGCAGTGCGGCGGGCAGCGCCTGGGCGAGGGCCACCAGGGAGTACGAGCCGTGGCCGGTGTACTCGGCGAACCGGGCGGGAACGGCGGCGCCGAGGGTCGGCAGGTCGAGGTTCCACAGGTGCACCACGGTGTCGAACGGCCGCTCCGCGCGGCCCAGTTCGGTCAGCAGGGGGGCAAGGTCGGCGAGTGAGCCGATGGTGGAATCCCGCGCCCCGGTCCGGAACTCCGCACCCGGGCGCACCAGATGGCAGTGGGCACCCCGGGCGGTCAGCAGGGCGGCCAGCTCGTCGGCGACCCCCGAGGCGTCGGCCAGCAGCAGCCAGCCGGCTCCCGTCACGTCCGGCAGCTCACCGCTCTGCTGGCCGAGGCCCGGCAACTGCGTCCAGGTGGGCTCGGAGAGCCAGCCGTCGATCGTGCCGAGCGCGACCGCGGCCTGGGTCTGCTCGATGTCGGCCGCCCGGAAACCGCTGATCCGGCCCAGCGGCCGGCCGCCGTCCTCGTACAGCGAGATCTCGCCGACCAGCTCGGCGCCCTCGCGCCGGGAGATCCTGGTGTGCACCCAGAGCGGACGGTCGCCGACCGGCTCCAGGCGCACCTCCGCGACGGAGAGCGGCAGCAGCATGCCGCGCGGCTCCTCGGTTGACGCGAAGTCCGGCGGCCCGCCTGGCTGGCCGCCTGGCTCGTCCGCCTGCCCGTCCGGCTGCCCCTGCGCCTGTCCGTCCGGCAGTCGCGCCGTGAGCAGCGCCTGGAAGCAGGAGTCCAGCACGGCCGGGTGGACGTGGTGGCCCGCCGGATCGCTGCCGAGCGATGCCGGCGGCCGGATCCGGGCGAGCGCCTCGTCCCGGCCGATCCACACCTCCTCGATCCCCTGGAACGCCGGGCCGTAGTGGTACCCGAGCCGCGCCAGCGCCGCGTAGCAGGCCGGCCCGTCCAGCCGGCGGGCGCAGCGGGCCACGGCCGCCTCGGGGTCGAGCGGCGCGCCGAGGCTGAGCCGCTGACCGGCGCGCACCACGCCCTGGGCGTGCACCGCGCGCTCCCCGCTGTCGGCCGTGGCGACGGTGAACGCGGCACTCTCGGGCGCGAAGGAGAACTGCACCGTGCGGACGCCGTCGTCCGGCAGGAAGAGCGCCTTGCGGAACTCGACGTCGGCCAGCACCGCCCGGGAGCTGCCGGTCATCGCCCGCACCGCCTGCGCGGCCATCTCCAGATAGCCCGCCGCCGGGAACACCACGCTGCCCTGGATCCGGTGGTCGTCCAGGTAGGGCAGCGCCTCGGTGTCGATCCGGGCCTCCCAGACCGGCTCGACACCCGCCGTGCGACGACCCAGCAGCGGGTGGTCCACCCGGCCCAGGCGGACCTGCGCGACCGATGCGGGCTCCGCCCAGTACCGGTCGCGCCGCCACGGGTAGGGCGGCAGCGTGACGGGCCGGCCCACCGGGTGCAGCCGCCGCCAGTCGAGGTCGACGCCCAGGTTGTGCAGCGACGCCAGCGAGAGGGCGAAGCGCTCCGGCTCGTCCTCGTGGCGGCGGATCGAGGGCAGGGCCGTCCCCTCGACTCCCTTGGCGGCCAGGTTCTGCACGATCGCCGCACTGAGCACGGGGTGCGGGCCGATCTCCAGGAACAGCCGGTGGCCGTCGTCCACCAGGCGGTCCACCGCGGCGCGGAAGCGGACCGGCTCGCGGACGTTGGTCCACCAGTACGCGGCGTCCAGCTCGGGGCCCAGCGCAGTGCCCTCGCGGCCCGTCAGGTACAGCGGCAGCTGGGCCCGGTCGGGCTTCAGCCCCTCCAGCGAGGCGAGCAGCTCCTCCTTGATCGGTGCCATCCGGGCACTGTGGTACGGGACTTCGACGGCGAGGAACTTCGCGAAGAGGTCGTCGGCCGCCAGCTCGGCGGCGAGCCGCGCCAGCGCCTCACGATCCCCGGCCAGCGTGACCGAGGTCGGGCTGTTGACCGCGGCCACCGACACCCGCTCGCCGCACGGCCGCACGCGGCGCCCGGCCTGCGCCTCGGACAGGTTCACCGCCAGCATGGTGCCGGTGCCGACCAGCCGCTGCTGCAGGCGGCTGCGGTGCACGGTGACCTTGACCGCGTCCGCCAGGCTGTAGACCCCGGCCTCGTGGAACGCGGCCACCTCGCCGGTGCTGTGCCCGACCACCGCGTCCGGTCGCACGCCGTAGCTGCGCCACAGCGCCGCCAGGCCGACCTGGAGCGCGAAGTTCGCCGGTTGCGCGAGCCAGGGTTCACCCATCCGGGAGTCGGCCTCGTCCGCCTGGAGTTCAGCGATCAGCGACCAGCCGGTCTGGCGGCGGATCTCCTGGTCGCAGCGCTCGATCGCCTCGCGGTACACGGCTTCGGTGGTGAACAACTGGCGGCCCATCGCCCACCACTGCGGCCCGACGCCGGTGAAGACCCAGACCAGGCCCCGCTCCTGGGACTCGCGCTGCCGACCGGACAGCAGCCGCGGATGCGGTTCACCCCGAACGGCGGCGGCCAGTGCCTCGTCCAGCGACGCGCGCGAGGAGTACACCACGGACAGCCGCGCCGGAAGATGCTGCCGGCGGTGTGCCAAGGTCCAGCCGAGATCGGTCAACGAGGTGGTGGAGTCCGCGAGTTCCTGGCGGAGCCGGTCGGCCAGCTCGGGCAGCGCGGCCGGCTCGCGCGCGGTGAGCGGCAGCACGGTGAGCGGCAGCACGGTGACGGTGCCGCTCTCGGCAGGGGCGGCTCCTGCCTGGTCCGATACCTGCTCCGGTGCCTGCTCCGACGCCTGCTCCGGTGCCTGCTCCAGCAGGATGTGCGCGTTGGTGCCGCCGAAGCCGAAGGCGTTCACCCCGGCCCGCGCGGGCCCCTGGTGCTCGGGCCAGTCGGTCGGTCGGGTCGGGATCTCGAACGGCAGCGACGCCAGATCGATGTCGGGACTGATCTGTTCGAGGTTGATGTGCGGCGGGATCCGCTGGTGCTTCAGGCAGAGCACCGTCTTGATCAGCCCGGCGACTCCGGCAGCGGCCTCGGTGTGCCCGATGTTGGTCTTGACCGAGCCGACATAGCACTTGGCGCCCGGCTCGCGCCCGAGCGAGAGCGCGCGGCCGAGCGCCGCCGCCTCGAGCGGATCGCCGACCGGCGTGGAGGTGCCGTGCGCCTCCACGTACTGCAGGCTGCCCGGTGAGACACCGGCCTCGGCGCAGACCCGCTCGATCAGGGCGACCTGGGCGTCCGGACTGGGCACGGTGATGCCGTTGGTGCGGCCGTCCTGGTTCACCCCGCTGCCGATCACCACCGCGTGGACCCGGTCGCCGTCGCGCAGCGCGTCCGCCAGCCGCTTGAGCACCACCACCCCGACCCCCTCGGCCCGGACGTAGCCGTCGGCCGAGGCGTCGAAGGTACGGGAGCGGCCCTCGGCGGAGAGGAACCCGCCCTTCGTCTCCGCGATCGTGTACTGCGGTGCCATGTGCAGCAAAGTGCCGCCCGCCAGCGCCAGTTCGCTCTCGCCGCGGAGCAGGCTCTGACAGGCGAGGTGGACCGCCACCAGGGAGGAACTGCAGGCCGTGTCCAGGGAGATGCTGGGACCGCGGAAGTCGAAGCAGTGCGAGATGCGGTTCGAGACCATCGTCATCATGGTGCCGGTGGCGGTGTGCGCGGCCAGCGACTCGAAGCCGAGGTCGGCGAACTGGAGGATCTTGTAGTCCAGGGTGAACGCGCCGATGAAGACGCCGACTTCACGCCCGGCCAGCGCGGCCGGCCGCTGGCCGCCGTCCTCCAGCGCCTCCCAGGACACCTCCAGCAGTTTGCGCTGCTGCGGATCCATGTGCTCCGCCTCGCGCGGGCTGATCCCGAAGAAGGCCGGCTCGAACTCGTCGAAGCCGTCGATGTACCCGCCCCGGCCACCGACCAGCCGCCCGGGTTTGGCCCGGTCCCGGCTGCCGAGCGTCGCAACGTCGTACCGGTCGGCGGGAGTCGGGGTCAGACAGTCCCGACCCTCGATCAGGTTCCGCCAGAACGTGCGGTGATCGCCGGCGCCTCCGGGAAGCCGACAACCGATCCCGATGATCGCGATCCGTTCCCGGGCGTCCGCCGAGTCCGTGTTGGTGGTCGAGTCCTGAGGCCCCACGAGTACTCCCCGAAGCTCGCTGCATCCCTGAGTGATCAATACTTCACTATGGGTCACAACGTCTTCAAACTACCTGGAGTGCGACCACTCGAACGGCCCTACGGAGTCGCCCGCGGTGCGGGGAGTCGGGCACCTGGCCGACAGCTGCCGGCCGGCGTCGTCCGCAACGCGCGCCGCTGCCGCCACCGCCCCGAGCCGCTCGACCGGATCCCCGAACGCGCCGACCCCGACGGCCCGTTGCTCCCCCGGGAGGCCGGCCTCGCGCACCCGCCTGTCGCCGGGCGTCAGGGCGCCGAGTTGGGCACGTCCGGGTTCTGGGCGAAAGCCTCGATCGGCGAGCCGAACGGGGTGGTGTCCTCGGTGCTGACCTTGGCGCAGCCCGGCGCGGAGCCCGCGTTGAGCGGGTTCGCGCCCCCGGGGGCGGTGGTCGGGCCGGTACTGCTGCCACCGCCATTCCCGGCACTGCGCGGCGCGGCGGCCTTGACGGCGTCCGCCGCGGTGGCCGCAGGGGTACCGCCGCCGGAGAACGACTGGTCGCCCTGGATCGCCCGGAAGACCGCTGTGGCCTCGGGGGCCAGCACGAGGTCCTGCGCGAAGACCGGGTCCTGGCCGTTGTAGGGCGAGTTGGGGGTGGTCAGGAAGGTGATCTTGTTGGTGGGCACGTCGTTGAGCTGGGCGGCCAGTTCGGCGAGGTCGGCGAGTCCGTTCAGGCCGGGGTCGACGGTCAGGGACTTGGTCGCGGCGTTGGCCAGTGCGTAGAGCGTGCCCGGGTTGGTCAGGGTGCCGGCGCTCCGCAGCTTCTGGATCATCGCGGACAGGAAGACGTGCTGGGCGTCCTCGCGGCCGAGGTCGCTGCCGTCGCCGAAGCCGTGCCGGGTGCGCAGGAACTCCAGTGCCGCCAGGCCCTGCAGCGTGTGGGTGCCGGCGGTCAGCTTCAGGTGCGAGTCCGGGTCGTAGACATTGTTGTCGACGCAGACCCGGACCCCGCCGACGGCATCCGACATGTTCACCACCCCGGCGAAGTCGATCATCATGAAGTGGTCGATGGTGATCCCGGTCAACTGGTGGACGGCCGCCACCGTGCAGCCGGGGCCGTACTGCAGGCTGCTGGTGATCAGGGCCGGGCCGGTGCCGGGGTGCAGCTGCCCGGTCCGCGGGTCGGTGCAGCCGGGCAGGTCCAGCACGAGGTCGCGCGGGATGCTCAGCACCGTCGCGTTGGTGCGGTTGGCGGCCAGGTGGACGAGCATCTCGACGTCCGCGTTGGCCCCCGGGCCGCAGTCCCCGCCGATCGCGCAGTCGGCCGCGGTGTTGCGGGTGTCCGAGCCGATCACCAGGATGTTCTCCGGGCTGCGTCCGGCGGCGTCCTTCGTCTCTGGCGCCTGGCTCCCGGACCCGCTGAACAGCGGGCTGCTCCTGATGTTGCCGTCCAACTCCAGGTACACATAAGCCCCCGCGCCCAGCAGCAGCGCCAACGGGACACCGAGCCACAGCGCGATGCGGCGCCCGCGCCGCCGACGCCTCGGCTTCCCGTCCTCGTCCGCCGGGTCGCGGGAGGGCTGGTGGTCACCCATGCGTGTCAGTTCCCCGTCCGTGCCGACGGCAGTCTCTCAGCCGTGCTGCCGCTGCGTCGGCCCTCTCACGGCCTCGCCTCTGATGATCCATCAGTGTGCCGGGCACCGGACGTCGACGTCTCGCGACGCACCCTGAACGGTCCCTCATCCGCTCGTCCGGGGGTGCGCCAGCGCTGCCGGGCCTGCTGCGCGGGGACGGTGGCCGGCCGGTTCGCGGTCGCCGCCTGCCCGGGGCGGCCAACCCGTGGGCGCGGTGCGGTCACTGGGCAGATCGTCAGCCATCGGCGGCACCGCAGCGGCCTGGGGCCCGGGTGGCAACGCCGCACGTGTGCGGGCAGGTCGGCGCCGGGACCTGGAGCCGACCCGCGACCAGGAGCACGGTCCCGGTCGGCGGGCTCCCGGGAGCAGGCTCCCGGCCTCGCCCTCGTCCCTGGCGCGGACGCGCCGCCGCAGCCGCGCGTGATCGTCTTGGGGTCGGCCCGGGAGTCGCCCGGCGCCTTACCCACCACAGGAGTTGTCCCGTGCACGAGCAGGTCTCCCACCGGTCGCGGTTTCCCCGGCGGCAGCGCGACGGTCGACCCGGAGCCATCGCGGCCGCGGTCGCCGTGGCCGCCGGCGCGCTGCTGATCGGCACCGCCGCCCCGCTGCCGGCCTTCGCCGCCGCCCGGCCCGACAGCGTCCAGCAGCGCCTGGACGCGCTGGTGCACGACGACGGGATGCCGGCCGCGCTGGCCGCCGTCAAAGACCGCGACGGCCGCACCCGGAACTACACCGCCGGCGTCGGCGACCTGACCACCAAGGCGAAGGTGCCCACCGACGGGCTGGTACGGATCGGCAGCGACACCAAGACCTTCACCGCCGTGGTCATGCTGCAACTGGTCGGCGAAGGGAAGGTCGACCTGGAAGCGCCCGTCGACACCTACCTGCCGGGCCTGCTGCGCGGGGACGGCATCGACGGACGCCGGATCACCGTCCACGAACTGCTCCAGCACACCAGCGGCCTGCCCGACTACGTGAACCAGAGCGCCATCATCGCGAACCCCAAGCGGTACGCCGAACCCCGCGACCTGCTCGACCAGGCCCTGGCCAAGAAGGCCGAGTTCGCCCCGGGCACGCAGTGGGCCTATAGCAACACGAACTACGTGGTCGCCGGCCTGATCATCCAGCAGGTCACCGGCCGACCCGTCGGCGAGGAGATCACCCAGCGCGTCATCGACCGCATCGGGCTGCGCCACACCTCCTTCCCCACCCCCGGGGACATGGCCATCCACGGACCCCACCCGGAGGGCTACCTCCAGGACCAGGCCGGCGCACCGCTGCGCGACTTCACCGAGCTGGACCCCTCCTGGGCCTGGGCGGCGGGCGCGATGATCTCGACCCCCGCCGACCTCAACCAGTTCTACAACGCGCTGCTCGGCGGCCGACTCCTCGCGCCGGCCCAACTGGCCCAGATGCGCAGCACGGTGCCCGCCGACCCGCTGGGCCCCGGCGCCCGCTACGGCCTGGGCCTGGTGAGCCGTCCGCTGTCGTGCGGCGGCGTGTACTGGGGCCACGGCGGCGCCATTCCGGGCTACGAGACCGCCGGGGGCGCCACCGACGACGGCCGCGCCGTCGACCTCACCGTCACCACCCTCCCGGGCAGCGCCGCCGCCCAGCACCAGGCGGCTGCCGTGGACGCGGCCCTCTGTCGGTGACCGCGGTTTCTTAGACCGACCGGAAGCTCCACAACCAGGGCGGGCCGGGATCGTTCGCCAGGTATGGAGAAGACAGAACACAGCGCCGCGCCGGACTGCGCGACGGCGCCACCTGGCGCGGGCGGATTGCCGCCCGTGCCGGTGGTCCGGCGGCTGGCCCAGTACTTCGAGCGGACCTGCGACCGGGTACCCGGGAACGTCGCGGTCAGCTGCGGGCCGGCCGAGCTGACCTATGCCGAGCTGGACCGGCAGGCGAACCGTTTGGCCTGGCTGCTCAGACGGCGGGGCGTGGGCAAGGGCAGCCGGGTGGGGATCCTGCTGGAGCGGTCCCTGGACACCTATGTCGCGCTGCTCGCCGTGCTCAAGTCCGGTGCGGCCTACGTGCCGCTCGACCCGTCGTTCCCGGCCGACCGGATCGCCTTCATCGCCCGGGACGCGGGCCTGGCCGACCTGGTGACCGGTTCGGCCCTGCTGGAGCGCACCCGCGGCCTGTGCTGCCCGGTGCTGGAACTCGACGAGGCGGCGGAGAAGTTGTCGGTCGAGTCGGCCGAGCGCCCGCAGGTCGAGGTCGATCCGGCCTCGCTCTGCTACGTGATCTACACCTCTGGCACCACCGGCCGCCCCAAGGGCGTGGCCGTCTCGCACGCCAACATCGTCAACTTCGTCCGGGTGGCGGCGCCGGTCTACCAGGTGGCTGAGCGGGACCGGGTCTACCAGGGCCTGTCGATCGCCTTCGACTTCTCGGTGGAGGAGATCTGGCCGGCCTGGGTGGCGGGGGCGACGCTGGTGGCCGGACCGGGCGAGGAGCGGCGGGCGGGGCAGGGCCTGGCCGAGTTCCTGCACGAGCAGTCGATCACCGTCCTGTGCTGCGTGCCGACGCTGCTGACCACCGTCGAAGCCGAGCTGCCCGCGCTGCGCACCCTGCTGGTGAGCGGTGAGGCGTGCCCGCCCGACCTGGTGAGCCGCTGGGCCCGCCCCGGTCGGCGGCTGCTCAACCTGTACGGCCCCACCGAGGCGACCGTCACCGCGACCTGGACGGAACTGCTGCCCGGCCGCCCGGTCACCATCGGCGTGCCGCTGCCCGGTTACCGCGTCCACCTGCTGGACGAGCGGCTGCGACCGGTCCCGGACGGGCAGAGCGGCGAGATCTGCGTCGGCGGTCCCGGCGTGGCGATCGGCTACCTCAACCGGCCCGACCTCACCGCCGAGAAGTTCGTCGGCAACCCGGTGGAGCGGGACCGGGAGTCGAGCCCGCGGCTGTACCGGACCGGAGACCTGGGCCGGTGGACCCCCACCGGTGAGATCGAGTTCCTCGGCCGGATCGACACCCAGGTCAAGATCCGCGGCTACCGCGTCGAGCTGGCGGAGATCGAGGAGGTACTGCGCGAGGACGCCGCGGTGGAGAACGCGGTGGTGCTCGCCCGGGAGACCGGTGAGCAGGACGGCATCCCGCAGCTGGTCGGCTACGTCACCCTGACGGACCGTGGCGTGGGTGGCGTGGGTGGCGTGGGCGACTTGCGCGGTGGTCCGGACCGTCCGGACGACCAGGCCGCACTGCGCGAGCGGCTGCACGCCGCGCTGCGCCGCCGCCTGCCCCACTACATGGTCCCCGCCTTCGTCGAGGTGCTCGCCGAGTTCCCGCTGCTGGCCGCCGACAAGGTGGACCGCAAGGCACTGCCCGCGCCCACCTCGCCGCCGCTGGGCCGCGGCTCGCGCCCGCACGTCGCCCCCGCGACCGCGCTGGAACGTCAACTCGCCGAGCTGTGGCGGCAGACGTTGGGCGGCGGTACGGACATCTCGGTGGAGGACGACCTCTTCTGCGATCTGGGCGGCCACTCGATGACGGCGGCCCGGCTGATGTCCCGGCTGCGCGGGCTGCCGGCGCTGGCGCGGCTGGCGATGGCGGACCTGTACGCCCATCCCACGGTGCGGGGCCTGGCCGCGTTCGTGACGGCCACCGACCAGCAGACCGACCAGCCGACCGATCACCCGACCGAGGAGCTTGCCGAGGCCCCGATCGGCGCGGCGCCGCGCCCGGTACGGCACTCCACCGCCCGGGTCGCGGTCTGCGGTGCGGCCCAACTCGCCGCGCTCTACGGATGGCTGCTGCTGGTCGGCCTGCCGGCCCTGGTGCTGCTGTACCGGCTGCTGCTGGTCGCGGGCGTGCCGGTGCCGGGCCTGAGCGCCGGCGGGACCCTCGGCCGCCTCGCCCACCTCGACGTCGACCGGTTCGTTCCGCTGGAGATCGGCTGGACGCTGGCGAACGCCGTGCTGCTCCCGGCGCTCGGCGGCCGGCTGCTGCTGGCCGGCCTGCGACCGGGCTGGTACCCGCTCTGGGGCGCCGTGCACCTGCGGTTCTGGCTGTACACCAAGGTGCAGGCGCTGACCCCGGTCACCGTGCTGGCGGGATCCCCGCTGCTGACGCCGTTCCTGCGGCTGCTCGGGGTACGGGTCGGACGCGGCTGCCACCTGGCGGCCGCGGGCGGCCTGTCGCGGTTCGTGGCCATCGGCGACCAGGTGAGCATCGGCTACGGCGCGCGCGTCGAGACGCACACCATCGAGGGCGGCTGGCTGCGCCTGGCACCGGTGCGCCTCGGGGACGGCAGCTTCCTGGGGACCAACAGCGTGCTGCTGCCCGGCGCGGTGGTCGGCGCGGGCGCCTCCGTCGGTGAGCAGTCGCTGCTGGTGGCGGACCAGGTGGTGCCGGCCGGCGAGCACTGGGCCGGGTCGCCCGCCGCCCGGCTGCCCGCGGCGCCACCGGTGCTGCAGGCGATGGCCGCGCAGGCGGATGACCGGCCGTGGCCGATCCGGGTGCTGGCCGGCTACGCCGCCGGAGCGCTGCTGCTCCTGCTGCTGCCGGTGCTGGTGCTCACCACCGCCGGCGCGGCCGTCGCGGTGGTGGCCGAACGGGACGGCTTCGGTGCGGCCGTCCTCGCCACGCCGCTGGTCGGACCGGTGTTCGTCGCGGTCAACTGCGCGCTGGTGCTGCTGCTCAAGCGCGCCGTACTGCCACGGGCGCGGGCCGGGATCCACCCCGAGCGCAGCGGCTTCGGGGCCCGCAAGTGGCTCAGTGACCGGCTGCTGGGCTACAGCCTGACGGTCACCCAGTCGCTCTACTCCACGCTCTACCTGGTGCCGTTCCTGCGGCTGCTCGGCGCGCGCACCGGCCGCTGGTCGGAGGTGGCGACGGTCAGCTTCGTCGACCCGGACCTGCTGGTGATCGGCGAGCGCAGCTTCCTCGCGGACGCCAGCGTGGTCGGGCCCGCGCTCTTCCACCGGGGCCGGATCGCGCTGGCACCCACCGAGGTCGGCGCCCGCAGCTTCGTCGGCAACGGCGCGCTGCTGCCCGCCGCCGGCCGGATGGGCGACAACAGCCTGCTCGGCGTGCACTCCGTCGCGCCCGCCAAACCGATCGGCGCCGAGACGACCTGGCTGGGCTCTCCGGCGATCTTCCTGCCGCGCCGCGAGGCGAGCCGGACCTTCCCGGCGAAGTACACCTACGACCCGACCCCCGGCCTGATCGCGGCCCGCCTGGCGATCGAGTTCCTGCGGGTCACCCTGCCCGCGACGATCGGCGCCCTCAGCGCCCTGATCACCCTGCGCCTCGCGTTGCGGCTCGCCGAGACCGAGCCGGTCCCGCTGGTCCTGCTGCTCGGCCCGGCCCTGCTGCTGGCGGGCGGCACCATCGCCACCCTGATCGTGGTGCTGCTCAAGTGGCTGGTGATCGGCCGCTACCGGCCACGGGTCGAACCGCTCTGGGGCATCTGGGTGCGGCGCACCGAGCTGATCACCGGCCTGTACGAGAACCTCGTGGTGCCCGCCCTGCTCGGCCTGCTCACCGGCACGCCGCTGGCGCCCTGGGTGCTGCGCCTGTTCGGTGCCCGGATCGGCCGCCGGACGCACCTGGCCACCACCTACCTGACCGAGTTCGACCTGGTCGAGGTGGCTGACGACGCCGCCGTGGGGGAGGCCACCTCGCTGCAGACCCACCTGTTCGAGGACCGGGTGATGAAGATGTCCAAGGTCACCGTCGGGCGCGGCAGTTCGGTCGGACCCCGGTGCGTCGTGCTGTACGACGCCGAGGTCGGGGCCGGGACGGTGCTGGAGGCGCTGTCGCTGGTCATGAAGGGCGAACGGCTGCCCCGGCGCAGCAGGTGGCGGGGGATCCCCGCGCGCCCGTGCTGAAGCCGACTGTGCTGAAGCCGACCGGATGACCCGGTTACCAGGTGATCGTGTGACCAGTGCGCTGCCAGGTGAATCGTCGGCGAAGGGGTTACCCCGGATCGCCTGCCTCGTTGCTCCAGGCATGTGTTCCGACTTCCGATCGCCTGCCGCGCTGGGCGAAACGATTCTGCACGAGGCCCCGATCTTCACGCGTCTCGTCGAGCTCTGGCACCATCACGGCCGGATGGTGCCAGGGCAGCCCGATCAGGAGTGGTGCCGACTGGCCGAACCACCCCGGTTCTTCCTCGGCCGCACTGCCAGGAGCCTCCCCGGCCTCCGGGAGCACGAGTGACACCCGAGGACCCGTCAGGTGTCCCACCACAGCGCTCCGGCGCCGCGACCTGCGCCCTGCGCCTCGAGCTGCGGGCGGTGATCCTCCCCGGCCTCAGCGTCCCCGTCGCCGCCCGCCTGCGCTACGTCCGGGCGGAGCCGTACGCGGTGTACCTGGACACCCACGTCGACATGCACGCCCCCATCACCTGGGTGTTCGCCCGCGAGCTGCTGGCGACGGGGCTGCACCAGTGGGCGGGCCTGGGTGACGTGTCGGTCCACCCGGGCACGGACGGCGAGGCCGATACCGTCTACATCTGCCTCGGCTACGAGGACGAGGGAGTCGTGCTGCGAGCGCCGGCCCACGAGGTGCGGGACTTCCTGCGGCAGACCGAGTGCCTGGTCCCGCTCGGCCTGGAGGGCGAGCACCTCGACCTGGACGCGCTGGCCCGGCGGCTGCTGGGACCCTCCTCGCCGGATCCCGGCACGCCCGATCCCGGTACGCCCGGACCGTGAACTGCGGGCGCGCCGGGTGATCGGGTCGGCCTTCGGGGCGGTGTGCCGGCACGCCGTCACGGTGGCGGACTCCTGCGACTCGGTCCGCGACTCGGTCCGCGACAGCCGGCGTCCAACGGTATGGCGAGGCCAGGCAACTGCCGAGGGCTCAAGCAGCGTCATGGATCATGGACAGCGCGCCACTCCACCCGGAGCAGGTGCGCCGTCCTGAGGTCGGGAGGAGTGCATCCCCGGCAGCCCGCCGCCGGTACGCCGGAACACTGCTCGCGACCTCCTCGGCGGCCTCACCCGGAGGCCGCCGCCCGGTTCCGTCGGGCCGGGTGTGATATCGATCGGAGACTCCTTCACCGTGCAGCAGCCGCAGTCGCAGTCCACCCGCACCCGTGCGGTCCTGGCCGGTATCACCGCGCTCGCACTGTCCGCCGCCCTGGCGGCCTGTGGCAGCGGCAGCAAGCCGGCCGCCGACGCCAAAGCGGGCGGCAACGCGGCGGCGGCCGCCCCGGGCCCCCCGTCCGCAGCGGCGAGCAGCGCGCCGCCGGCGGACGGCAAGGTCGTGATGCCGACCGGTCCGGCCACCAACCTGAAGAAGGACCGTGACACCAAGGCGGGTCCGATCATGGTGACCACCCTGGCGGGCAAGAAGTCCGGTGTCACCGGCCAGGTCTGGGTCTGGCTGCCGCCGCAGTACAACGACCCGAAGTACGCCAAGTTCGGCTTCCCCGTGCTCACCCTCTACGCGGGCGGTCAGAGCAACGGCTACAACACCTGGACGGACGAGAAGCAGCTGCCGATCCAGGAGATCGACGCCCAGCTCTCCCAGCAGCAGCAGGCGCACCCCTTCATCATGATCATGCCGGTGCAGAACCTGACGGGTGACGAGCACCGGTCCCTGGACTGCTCCGACATCCCCGGTCAGCCCAAGATGGGCACCTGGATGTCCCAGGACATACCGGACTTCGTGCGCGCCAACTTCCGTACCCTCAAGGGCCCCGACAGCTGGGGTCTGATGGGTGCCTCCAGCGGCGCTGACTGCAGCGCCAAGCTGGCCATGCAGCACCCCGACCTCTACAAGGCCGCCGTGCCGATCGACGGCGACTTCAAGTCGGACTCCACGCTCTGGAAGGGCCACGAGGCCCAGCAGGCCGCCAACAGCCCCGACAAGCTGATCTCCACCAGCAAGGCCGACGTCAAGATGCTCGCCACCGCCGGCGGCGGCAGTTCCTACGAGGTCAACCTGGTCAAGCACTGGGTCGCCGACGCCGTCCCCCCGACCACCGTCGAGTACTACGAACAGCCCGGCGGCAAGCACCTCACCTCGGACTTCGGGAAGATGATCCCGATGGCCCTGGAGTGGCTCACCAAGAACCTCACCGGTCCGCAGAGCGACAGCTGACGACCCGTCCGATGGCCACGAGCCCACCGGGGGCGAGTACGTCATCGTCGAGCCCGAGGAACTGGAGCGGATCTCGCCCGAGCGAGCCGAGGCCCGCCAGGGCGCCCTGACGGTGGACAACCTTCCGGGGACTCGCCGCAAACAGACAACTGTGAACTGGGCTCCTGGCGTTGGCTTTCGTCCGATGGGCTATGCTGTGCGGCCATGACGACCGGGACGGCATTGCGCCACACACGGATTGGTGACCCGGTGCTGCGCTGAGCACCGTGCGGGCCAGTGCGGGCCCGCTGTTCGATCGAGGATCCGGCGCTGCTGCGCGGGCTCCGCCTCCGTCGTGTTGATCACAGGCTCAACACATCAACCACGACAGGAGAGTTCATGCCCACCAAGCCCCTGCGGATTCCCACCGCGGACGGCCAGGCCGACGCTTTCGCCGCCTTCCCCGACCGTGGCGCGCGGTACCCGGGGGTGCTGCTGTACACGGACGCCTTCGGTGTGCGGCCCGAGTTGGAGGAGAGGGCCCGCGAACTGGCCGAGCACGGGTACTACGTGCTCGTCCCCAACCTCTACTACCGGCACGGCCCGGCACCGCTGGTCGACCTTCCCGAGCACATCGGAGAAGAGATCCGGCCGGCGGTCATCGCCCGGTTGATGCCCTTGATCGAGGCGCACACCACCGAACGTGTCCTGCGCGATGCCGACGCCTACCTCAGGTTCCTCACCGCCCAGCCCGAGGTGAGCGCCGGACCGGTCGCCGTGATCGGCTACTGCATGGGCGCCGCCTTGGCGCTGCGCACCGCAGCGGCTCACCCCGACCAGGTGGCCGCCGTCGCCGGATTCCACCCCGGCCCCTTGGTCACCGGCGCGCCCGAAAGCCCGCACCGCCTCATCCCCAAGCTCACCGCCCAGGTCCACCTCGGCCTCGCCGAAGGCGACATGTCGCCCAAGGCCATCAGCGAACTCAACCAGGCCCTGGATGCCGCCGGCGTCGGCAACCCCACCGAGATCTACCCCGGTACCATCCACGGCTTCACCATGTCCGATACCGACGCCTTCAACCCGTCCGCACTGCGGCGCCACTGGGATCGCCTGCTTCCGCTCCTCGACCGCACCCTGGCCGACAGCTGAGCTCGAATCCACCGGCTGACGTTTTCGAGGCCCAATCTCTCCCCGAGGGCGGTCGGCCGTTGGAGGCGCGGGCGTGAGGGCGTGCGGGGCCTGCCGCGCGCGGGTCGCGGCCTGTCCGAGGGGTCTCCGGGCGGGGGTGGTGGTGGCGGTGTCGCCAGTGCTTCAAGAGACCTTCGGGTTCTATCCGTTGGCGGCGTGGTGCGCCAACACGCAGGAGTCACTGGCGATTGGACGATCACCGCTGACGACGAGGTCGCGGTCGGGAAGTTGCCCGAGCGGGCCTGGGAGGCGGCGCTGAAGCAGGACATTGATGTCCAGGACGGCTACGGCGTCGCCGAGCTGACCGGCCGGAACACCCGTACCGGCTGGCAGCAGGGGATGCGGCTGCTCGTGCGCCGGGTCAAGCCGTCCGGGCGGCAGGTGAAGAAGCTGACCGCGTTCGAGGTCCGCGCCGGATGGAAGTACTCGGTCATTGCCACGAACATCCGGCACATGTGGGGTGTCACCGGCTCCCACCAGCCCCAGTTCCTGGACGTCCTGGCCCGTTCGCACGCCACGGTGGAGGACCGTGTGCGGACGGACAAGGCCATGGGCCTTCGGAACCTGCCCAGCAAGTCCTGGCAGGTCAACGCCGGTTGGATGCTCGCCGCGAACATCGGGCACGACATGGACTGCTGGGTCCGCCTGCTGGCCCTGGGCCGACGCCCTCGTGACCGCGTGGCGACGTCTGACCGTGCTTCCGGCCCCGACCTGACGGCCGGTCACTACCCGACGCATCCGAGAGGAGAGGACCGCAGACCCGAGCCCGTGGAACCCGGCGGACCCGCACAGGTCCATCGGTGGATTCGGACTGAACAACTACCTGCGTAACTACCTACGCGGGTGATATCGGGTATTTCAGGAAGTTTAAGAAGTTCCCGCATTTTCGGTGCAGCTTGGTGAAGCTGCTACCCAGTCGGCTGCGGAGTCGAGCCGCAGCCACTGCAACTGCTGACTTTTGGTGGGGTTTGGCAGGAAGCTCAGGCAACGGGTGGTGTAGCCGCCACCGGGGAGCTTCCACAAGTTCCCCGCGGCCAGGAAATCGCCATCGACGTTCCCGATCACCGTGCTGTTGCTGTTGAGGTTGGCATTGGGCATCCCGAGGCTCAGCGGGTGGCCATCCACACTATCACCGAGCCAGTAGTACCAGCCCGTGTAGTTGTTGCCAAAATTACTCCCGTACCCCGGTGGGAGCGGGCCGTTGCCCACCATGATGTCACCAACGCTGGTGTGGATCACGGCCGGTGTGGCGCTAAACCCGCCATTACCGGTCAGCCTTACTGGGGTCGTGTCGCCGTTCCCGGTGAAGAGGTACATGCCGAGCGGGTAGGAGCCGGTCACGACCGGCGGTGCTGCGGACGAGGATGCCCCGGACGAGGACGGTGCTGCGGACGACGATGCTCCGGAAGAGGACGGTGCCGTGGAAGGGGACGAACCGGACGACGATGATGCCGCGGAAGAGGGCGGTGTCGCGGACGAGGACGAACCGGACGACGATGATGCCGCGGAAGAGGACGGTGCCGCGGACGAGGACGCCCCGGACGACGGCAGTGCCGCAGATGATGATGCCCCGGATGACGACGGTGCCGCGGACGATGATGCCCCGGACGACGACAGTGCCCCGGAGGTGATGCCGCTCGCTCCGCTGCTGGTCGGCGGCGAGTTGCCGCACGCCGCGAGGCCGACTCCGATGGCCAGTACAAGTGCCGCGTTGATGACTGCGATGCGCTTGGTCATACGAACGCCTCCTCGGACAGTGCGACCTGGAAGGGCAGCAGCCCACGGATGATGCGCGGTACGCCGCACCGGAAGTCATTCATGACGACTTTCCAGTACCGCCCGGCGCATCTGCGGCGATTTAGTCGGCGCCGAAATCGCAGGTCTTGTTTAGTCCGCGTGCTTCTCTTTCCTGGCGACCCGCCGCCCCGATCCCCTCAATAAGGATCACTCAGCCATATCGGTCGGGCAACTCGGTCAGCCCGGCAGGTGCCGCCTGCGTTGTACTTGCGAGATGCATTCTCGAAGCGGCCGGACACGGTCCTAGACAAGCCTCATTCTCCCAGGTCAGGAGGCATCTCGCGTTACCGGGGTACCCTGCGCGGCCCAGGGCATGCTGCGGCGCGTTCGCGGACCACTGGCCGATGCCGTATACGAGCGTGCGCCGGCGACAACCGCCGAGGCGGCACCAGCAGCACCGCCACGAACGGGTGACGCACCCCTCGACGCCGACGCGGATCCGGCAACAGCCGCAACCGCTCCACCAGCGACAATCCCGCGGTGTCCTCCAGAGCGGGCGAGTTGATCAGACAGGCGGTGGCAGACTGGCGGCACATCGAAGCTCCGGTGGTGTGAGGCGACTTGGGAAGGTCACCTCGTTCAACCGGAGCTTCGCTGCGTGCGTGACGGCCCAGCCCGCGTTCCTTGGACCGCCGCGACCTGCGGACCCTCAGGCCTGGTCGTACCAGGAGAACGCCGCGATCCGCCAGCCCTCCGGGGTGCGGACGAACTGGATGGTCTTGGTCCCGCCGCCCTCGAACGGCTCGCCGTCCAGGACGCCGGCCTTCCGGTACTCGCCGAAGCGCGACGCGATGTCGCCCACGATCTCGGTTCGCTCGGAGGTCTCCCACTCCGAGAACTCGACCAACCGGCCGTCGGCGAGCAGGCGTTCGCGCGGCTCGATGAACTCGTCCACGGCGTAGACCGTGTACTTCGGCCCGGTCAGCACGATCACGCCACCCGGAATGACCAGCCGACGGATCCGGGCCACGTCCGCGGCCTTGCCGCCGCGGTTGTCGAAGGCTCCGAAGAACTCGGCGGTTATCGCGTCAATCTCGATCTTGGACATGGCGCGACAGTAACACCGTTGGGGGGCAACGGACATGGCGTCGAGGCAACTTCGACCCAGGGCACCCACGAGATCACGCGACTTTGCAACAGCCGTGGCAAAGCATCATCGTGACTGGTGCAGCAGAACTCCAGGAGTGACCCGTCGTCGCGGGTGGCCATCGCCCCCTGCATCAGGTGGTACCAGGGAGCCGATGGCTCATTGGCTCTCAGAGGAAGAGGTCAGCGTGCGGCGCTCCTGCAGCCAACGCTCACTCAGGTGCGCCCATACACTCTGGTATTCATCGAAGATCGGCTGGAGCCGGTCGTAGGTGAGAGTGGCAGCGGGCGTTGACGCGATGAGGTACTCGAGGTCATCAGCGAGACGCTGGAACCGGTGCTGTGCCTCCTCCATCAACACCCAGCGCGATCTCCAGTTGAAGAACGACTCGACGGCCCCCAGCAGGGTGACCAGTGCCACGAGGGCGAAGGCCAAGCCGGCCCAGAAGTTCAGGTTCTGCAAGCCGAGGATGATTGTTGAGGCGGCGGACAGCGAGAGCGTCAGCACCTTCAACGCCGAAGAGGCCAGCCGGAAACGCTTCTTCCTGCTTCGGGCGTATACGTTGCCCTGCCGAATCTTCTCCAAGAGGTGACCAGCGGTCTCCAACGGAGCCAGCCCCGCTCCCACCTGCCCACTCGATCCCACTTCGCCCCCCACCGCTCCCAGCGTGCGACACCCCTGCGACTCCCGACCGTAGGCTCTCACACCGCAGGGCTGTGCAGGTCAACGGCAAACCCTGCCTGCCGAAGCCGGGATCCACGCCTCCCGTTCTCCACAGCCCACTCGGGAGGAACACCGCCCAGGACGTACGCACAGGCACGTCGCGCGGCTTCTTCGACACGGTCCGGTCCGCGTAGCCGCAAAGGGGCACGGCCGGTCCGGCGCTGTCGGCCAACAGCGGCCGGGCCTTCGGGCTGCACTACTGGCCGACCCGCACGTCGTGCAGCAGCAGCGGGAGCCCGGCACCGGCCACGGCGGCAGCCACGGCCGCCCGGATTCGGCGTTCCTGGTACGGCTCGGCGAACCGCGTGAGGGCGTCCAGCAGCCACCACTTGAGTTCGGACAGCTCGCCGGCGGTGCCGTCCGGTGTCGGCCCGGCGGCCTTCGACCATGGTCGGGAGTGGGTGGGGGCACCAGGATCACGCGGGAGCAGCGGCCGCCCGACGGTGCGTCGCTCCGCGGCCGGCCACCACTTGGGCATGTGCTGAGATGAATCTGCAAAAGAAAGAACTTCATATCAGTTGACTGATGATCAGTTGGTCGGCCAGGCTGGGCGACGCCAACCGCGCGATCCGCGAAGTCCGTTGGCCCACCCCCGCCGATCCGAAGGGACCGCCTCATGCGACGATCCGTCGCCGCCCTGCTCACCGCACTGCTCGCCCTGTTAGGCGTCGCCGTGCTGCCCTCGGCCGCGCAGGCCGACAGCCCGGGCCAGTGCGCCACCGGTTACGGCGGCCCGTCCGCCTCCGCGACCTGTGGCAGCGTCTCGCCCGGCACCATCTGGCAGGTCCAGGCGGTCTGCTTCTACGTGGTCGACAACGAGCCGATCACCTACTGGGTGGCCGGCAACAACGTGACCGGCAACGGCACTTCCACCGCGTTCTGCAACGGCGGCGACCGCGCCACCAGCACCATCCGGGAGGTCACCGTCGGCGAGGCCGGTTCGCAGGGCCGCCTGGTGGGCTACGCCGGCAAGTGCGTCGACATCGACCACGGCAGCACCAACCGCGGTACCCCGGTGCAGATCTTCACCTGCAACGGCACCAGCTCCCAGTGGTGGACCCTGGGCGTCGACTACACCGTGCGCGCCCTCGGCATGTGCCTCAACGTGGTCAACGGCGGTACCGCCGACGGCAACAACGTCGAGATCTACACCTGTATCGGCAGCCCGTCCGAGCAGTGGGTGCCGCAACCGGACGGCTCACTGAAGAACACGGGCAGCGGCAAGTGCCTGGACGACCTCGGCTTCAGCACCACCGACCGTACCCAGCTCGGCATCTGGGACTGCAACGGCGCGGCCAACCAGAAGTGGGTCCTGACCCCCTGAGGCCGCACACCAGGTGCGCCGGCCCCACCCATGCTGCTCGGGCGAACAGCATGGGTGGGGCCGGCGCGGCGCTGGGGCAGCCGCCGCCGCGTACGGGGGCGGGCTGCTCAGCCGAGGAAGTCGACGCGGTCGATCAGGCCTTCGCGTACCCGGTAGGCCACCAGGACGCGGATCGGCTCGTCGTACACGCCGTGGGCGAGTTCGTGGTCGACCACCCAGTCGCCCTCGATGAGCCGCCCCAGGATCTCCGCCCGGCAGCGGCCCTTGGCAAACAGTCCGGCGTAGCTGTCATGCAGAGCTTGACGGCCCTGCAGCGTACTGCCGTTGGGCCGGGTGACCACGACGTCCTCGGCGTAGGTGGCGGCGAAGGCGTCGATGTCGTGGCTGTTGTAGGCGGTGAGCTGCTGCTCGACCACCTCGCGGGGATCGGTCATGTGCGTGATCGTTCCTTTCGTGTCTGGATCTTCTGGAGCTGATGGAGGTTCAGGGCGCGAGGCAGCGGGCGGGTGGCGGGTGGCGGGTGGCGGCATCGGTCTCGGTCACCGGGTACCCGGGACGGAACTCGACCGCCGCGGCGTGACCGACGGGCAGGCCTCCTGGGGTCCACTCGTCCCCGCGCCGCCGCCCTGCCCCGCCGGGGCTGGGGCCGGGGGCCGACGGACCAGCAGCAGCACGATCGCGCCGCCCACCAGACCCATCGCCCCGGCCACCAGGAAGATCTGGCGCAGTCCGGCGGCGAACACCTCGTGCACCAGCTGCGACACCGCCGCCCGGTGCTCGGGAGCCGTGCGGGCGATCACGGCGGCCGCCCGGCCGCCGGTGAGTGCGTCCGCGGTGGCCTTGGGGTCGCGCACCGCGCCGGCCGAGGCCCGCAGCGCAGCCAGCACCTTGTCCTGGAAGACGGCGCCCAGTACCGCGATCCCCAGCGCGTTGCCCAACTGGCGCGAGGTGCTGACGGCGCCGGCCGCCATCCCGCCGCGCTCCGTCGGCACCGAGGCCATCGCGGTGGCCGCCAGCGACGGCCCCGCCAGGCCCATCCCGACGCCGGCCAGCGCCAGGCCGGGCAGCAGGGCCGTCCAGGTCGAGCCCGCGTCGACCATGGCCTGCAGCAGGGCGCCCGTGCCGATCAGCAGCATGCCGACCCCGATGGTCAGCTGGGGCGAAGCGCCGTGCAGCAGTCGGCCGGCCGCGGCGGAGGCCAGCAGCGACCCGACGCTCATCGGCAGGAAGACCAGGCCCGCCGTCACCGGGCCCATGCCGCGCACTGACTGCAGCCAGAGCGAGGCGTAGACCACGTAGCAGGAGGCCGCCCCGGAGAGCAGCAGGCCGCCGAGCATGATCCCGACGAAGGACGCGCGCCGGAACAGCGCCAGGTCCAGCATCGGACGGCTGCTGCGCCGCTCCACCAGGACGAACGCCGGCAGGGCGAGCGCCCCGAGGGCGAACAGGCCCAGCGTGGTGGTGGAGGTCCAGCCGTTGTCGCCGCCCCGGATCAGTGCGTAGGTGACGGCGCCGGCGGCCAGCGTGAAGGTGGCCAGGCCCGGCAGGTCGACGCCCTTGGCGTGCGGGTTGCGCGACTCGCCGACGTACCGCACGGTCACGAACACGGCCAGCGCGCTGACCGGCAGGTTGACGTAGAAGATCCAGCGCCAGTCCAGGTGCTGGGTGAGCAGGCCGCCCAGCACCGGGCCGGCCGCCGCCGCGGCGCCGCTCACCGCACCCCAGACGCCGAACGCGATCCCACGGTCCCTGCCCTGGTAAGAACTGTTCAGCAGCGCCATCGTGGTGGCGTACATCGCCGCGCCGCCGATGCCCTGCAGACCGCGGAAGGCGATCAGCACGGCCGGGCCGGTCGCCAGGCCGCAGGCCAGCGAGGCCACGGAGAAGAGCACCAGGCCCGCCAAGTAGACCTTGCGCCGCCCGGCCAGGTCGGCCAGCGACCCGGCGCCCAGCAGCAGCGCCGCCAGGGCCAGGGCGTAGATGTCCATCACCCACTGCAGGTCGGCGAAGGAGGTGTGCAGGCTCCTGGCCATGTCCGGCAGGGCGAGGGTCACGATGGTGACGTCCACCAGCAGCATGAACGCGCCCAGGCACACCGCGGTCAGCGGCAGCCATTTACGCATCGGAGTTCTCCGTTCGGTCTCGTATCCGTGTCACGCCTGACGGTCGCACCGGCGGTGGGTGATACTTCCAACCGCGCCTACCTCCGTGCCGGATTCCAACATAGACTGGCGAGGTGATGATGGAAACCACTCAGAGCCAGCTGCTCGACGACCTGGACCACCAGATGGTCCAGGCCCTGCTGATCGACGGGCGGGCCGCCTTCAGCAAGATCGCCGCCGTCCTGGGCGTCTCGGACCAGACGTTGATCCGCCGCTACCGCAGGCTGCGCACCGCCGGACTGCTGCGGGTGGTCGGCCTGCCGGTCGGCCACCGGGTCGGGCTGCTGGAGTCCTGGCTGCGGGTGCAGTGCACCCCGGACGCGGCCGTGGCCGTCGCGGACGCGCTGGCGCGGCGCCCGGACATCTCCTGGGTCACCCTCAACTCCGGTGGCACCGAGGTCAACTGCGTGACCCGAGCGCGCACCCGGGAGGACCGCGACGCGCTGCTGCTGCACAAGCTCCCGCGCACCCAGCGGGTCACCGCGGTGACCGCGCACACCGTGCTGAAGGTCTTCATCGGCGGCCCCTCGCGCTGGCTGGGCCTGGACCGGCTGACCGAGCAGCAGGTGGCCGCGCTGGAACGCCCCGGTCAGCCCGGTCGCGGCCAGGTCCAGCTGGACGAGACGGACCTCGTGCTCCTCGCCGAGCTGGCCCGCGACGGCCGAACGGCCTGCGCCGAACTGGCCCGCGCCACCGGGCTCTCCGAGTCCACCGCCCGGCGCCGCATGGAGCACCTGCAGGACGTCGGCGCGCTCTTCTTCGACGTCGAGATCGACCCGGCGCTGCTCGGCTACCCCACCCAGGCCACCCTGTGGGCCACCGTGGCCCCCGCCGACCTGGCCGCCGCGGGTGCCGCCCTCGCCGCCCACCCGGGGGTCCCGTTCGCCGCCGCGGTGACCGGTTCGGCCAACCTGGTGGCCGTGGTGCTCTGCCGCGACACCGAGGAGCTCTACGAGTTCCTCACCGGCCGGCTCGGCTCGATGCCCGCCATCCAGCACGTCGAGCTCACCCCGGTCATCCGCACCGTCAAGCGGGCCGGCCTGCTGACGGACGGTCACCGACTGGTGGATCCGGCGGACTGATCCGGCGGACTGACCCTGCGGACTGATCGCGCGGACTGATCGCGCGGGCCAGGGCTGGAGGTTCCGCGGCGAACAGAGTATGCGCCCGACGGCGCACAATGTATCTTGATGTCAAGATAATCGCCGTGAGGCCTGAGCCCGCTGGAGGCCCGTGCTATGACTGCTGCCCTCTCCTTCGCTGCCATCAACCATGTCCAACTCGCCATCCCAGCCGGTGGCGAGCCGGAGTGCCGGGCCTTCTGGGGCGAACTGCTCGGACTGCCCGAGGTCCCCAAGCCGGCACCGCTCGCCGCCCGTGGCGGCTGCTGGTTCCAGGGGTCCGGCTTTCAAGTCCACCTCGGCGTGGAGCAGGACTTCCGGCCCGCGCTCCGGGCCCATCCCGGCTTCGAGGTCCGCGGGTTGCGCGCGCTCGCGGACCGGCTGGCCGACCACGGATATCTCGTCACCTTCAGCAACGAGGTGCCCGGACAGGACCGCTTCCACACCGTCGACCCGTTCGGCAACCGGCTCGAATTCCTCGAGCTGCACTCCTGAGTTGGCGGGATGATCCTCACGCGGCATCGGTCTTCGGGACGGCCCAGACGACCTTGCCGCCCGGCGCCGGATGCCAGCCCCACGCTGTACTGAGCTGCTCGATCAGCAGGAGGCCGCGCCCGTCCTCGGCGAAGTCGTCGGCCAGGCGAGGACGGGGCATGCCGGGCGACTCGTCGAAGACCTCGATCAGCAGCTCGCCGGCCACCAGTTGGGCGACCAGTCTGATGGCTCCGGCTCCGGCTCCGGCTCCGGCTCCGGTGTCGGCGTCGGCGTCGGCGCCGACGGATGCCGTGACGGCGTTGGCGACGAGTTCGGTGAGGATCAGCTCGGCGTTGTCCTGGCCAGTTGTGGTCGGCTGGGTGGCGAGGTACTGCCTCAGCTTGGTACGCGCGGTCCGGGCGGCCTTGGCTGTGACGGGCAACTCGCAGTGAAGGACGTCGGCGGCGTAGCCCGGAAGGTCGATCGGGACGAGGTCGGAGACGAATCCCAGACCCCGGGTTGTTCGGGACGGTGACATGGCTACCCCTCATCTACGGCAAGGGAGTTGTTCGGTGTCCGGTTGACGGCAGGGGCGAGACCTGGCGAAGCGGACGGGGGAGACCCTCGACCGAAGAGCGGCACGGGGGTCTGTGGGCCCTCATGCCGTGCGGAGCTTCTGTCGGTTGGTGATCTGACGGGACCGGACGTTGAGGCTCTTGCCCAACTCGGCCACAATCCGGTCGTGCACGGCCCGCATCGTGGTGAGCGTGGTGTCCAGCTCGGTCGGCGTGGCGCCGCCCTCCTGGCGGGTCACCTGATGGTCGAGCTGCCGACCGAGCGAGGCGAGGTCGGCGAGCGCTTCGAGCCGGTTGAACGGGCGGTCGAGGCTGCCGCCGGGAGCCGCTGGCGCGGGGCTGGGCGGCGTGACCATGGCGGTCAGGGGCGGACTGACGGACATTGGGCAACTCCCGCTATCGATTTGGTCCGGGTGGCACATACGTCATGCCACGACCTTCCGGGGCCGGATCACTCAACGAGCGGACACAGCGCGGGCATTGGCACACCGGCCAGGTGTCGACGAGGAGGCTGCGGCTGCTCGGCAGCTCGGGGCCGTACTCGGCGCTGCCCAGGTCGATCCGCTCGCCGGTTCTGGTGATCCGGTAGATCTGGATGGTCAGGCCCGGGTGGGGTGGCGGTTCGGCGAGGCTCATTCGTCAGTCAACTCATCGCACAGAGCGGGCAGTAGGGCCAGCCCAACGGGCACGATCTCGCCGAGCCGGACCCTGCCCAGGCAGCGAGCGTGGGCCAGCACGAACGCAGCGAGCGCGTGAACCGTTTCAACCCGGCAGCCGCCCAGTTCGACGTGGATGCCTTCGGGCGTGAGAGTGATCCGCCCGAGGCCGGGCAGCTTCGGCAGCTGAGCCAGGTCGATCGCGTCTTCGAGTACTTGTACGGCTTGTTCGGCCCATGCTCGAAGCTCTCGCGCCATGCGTTGCTCTTCCGACTCAATGGTGCCTTCTGTCATGGGAGTACGCCCCCTTCACAGTTGCCAGGACTTGGCTACGATTGACCTCTCCGTAGTCGAGCGACTACCGAGAGGGGTCTACCATCTCGACAGTGGGAAAGCTGTGCAACTTGCGGTCCTTCAAATACAAGTTGATGGGGAGTCGATGAACCTCAAGCCTTTGGACCCCAGTGCATCCCCCGGGGCGGCCTTTGGTGACCAACTCCGCAGGTCACGCAACGAGAAGGGGTGGACGCAGGCTCAGGCGGGTGAACGCCTGGGGTGCACTGGCTCGCATCTCTCCGGCGTGGAAAACGCCCGCAAGTTGCCCGGGCGCAAGTTGGCGATCCGGGCTGACGAGGTGTTCGGCACCGGACTGACGTTTCAGATCCTGTGGCAAGCGATCCGCAACCACGCGTTCCTTGAGGGTTTTCCCGAGTACCTACAGGAGGAGTTGAAGGCGGCGGAGGTGCGTATGTTCGAGCTGGACGTGATTCCCGGGCCGTTTCAGACCCCCGAGTACGCGACGGCCCTTGCTCTTGCAGACGCGCAGCGCGGCACCATCACGGATGAACAGGCCCAAGAGCGCGTCACGCTCCTCAGGACCCGCAAGCGGCGTCTGCTGGGTAGCTCGGACAGCCCAGTTGTCTATGCGGTCTTGAACGAGGGGTGCCTACGGCGCGTCGTGGGTGGCCGCGAGGTGATGGCTGGGCAGCTCGACTACCTGTCACAGATGGCCTTGAGGCCGAAGGTGACGGTTCAAGTCGCCCCCTTCACCATGGGCGAACGGCGACCGTTTGCTTTTGCCGGTCGTCCTGTTGAGCATGCCCGACCGAACGATGATCGGTTATGCGGAGTCTGCTGTTCAGGGGTACTTGGAGCGCGACTCTGAGAGCGTAAGGATCTTGGAGAGGAAGTACCATCAGCTCCAAGTGGGGGCACTTTCCGAGGCCGACTCACTCGACATGATCCGCGCTGCCTGGGAGGCACTTGTATGACTGAGATCAACGAGACCGGCGCACAGTGGGTGAAGTCGACGTTCAGTGAGAATGGCGGCAACTGCCTTGAGGTAGCAACAAACTTCACCGGCGTGGTCCCAGTTCGTGACAGTAAGGACCCCAGTGGCCCCGCTCTGGCGGTCACCGTGGCCGCCTGGGCGTCGTTCGTCGCGGAGGTCAAGGCAGGCGAGTTCGGCACCGTCTGACTGGTGCTGCGCGCGGCTGGACCCCGCTACACCTTCCGTGGAGTAGCGGGGTCTCGCCATCTGCGGGCCGCGAGGGCAGCCAGCTCGGCGACCAGAGTCCGGCCGTGCCCGCGGATGTCGGCGAGCATCCCGGCTGGGCTGTCACACCGGGTCTGTCAGGTGTTCGCCATGTCCCAATCCAACGCTGCACTCGAGTCGTTCGACCGGGACCCCCGCTCGGACTCCCAGCCGGCCCGAGCCGAGAGTTTGGGGAGCTCACCGATCGGCGCGTGCAGGCCGAGTCCACGCGCAAGGCACCGCTGCATTGGGTCGGCGTGGCGCCTCCATCATGATCCTTAGTCCAACACGGGAATAGTGCCGTCCTGTCATAGACAGGCGCTGATGGGCTCTCTAGCGTCGTGGTCAGGTGATCTGACGGGGCCGATCTTCGAGGGAGTTGAGATGGACGACAGCGCGGGTCTCACACGGCTTACCAACACAGGTGACGGCAGTCGCTCGGGGGAGTGCAATCAGAACGACTGTCCCAATGTCTACCGCACCGAGCGAGGAACGTTCGTGGTCCAGGGGGACATGTCCGACGCCTTCACGCCGCCCAGCGGCGAAGGGCTCGTAGAGATTCCCGAGAGTGTGCTTCGGGAGGCAGTTCGTGTCCTTGGATGGTGAGGCTTGGCAGGCCAAGTTCCGCGAGTTCAAGATGGAAGCGTGGCGGCTTGAGACTCTTCCGGCCTACCGCGTTTCGCAGGAAGTCGATGAGCTGCGAGCCTTCCGGGCGGGAGAACGGATCGACCCGCACACGCATTCCAATGAATACACGGATGACCTCAAGCGGGTGCGGCGCGAAGGGAAGGTCAAGGGGCGAGTGCACATCGTCATGCGACCGCTCTCCGAGTATCTTCGCTACGAGTTCATGTACTATCTGCCGCACGTGTGGGCCGGTGAAGATGTACGCATCATGGACGTGACGGACCGGCCCAATCCGCTGGCCGGCGTCACTGACTATTGGATGTTCGACCAGAGGGAGGTGGTGCTCATGAACTACCTCCCCGACGGAACGCAGATCGACCGTACGGTGTTCGAGGGTGATGTCAGCCCGTTCATCGAATATCAGCGGATTGCAATAGCTGAATCGGTGCCTTTCGAGGAGTACGTGACGGGCATTGGCATTTGATCCGCAAGGGCTGGGTCAATCGAATTCAGACCTGGCGGCAATACTTCAAGAGCTTCGCAGGCGAGCTGGACTCTCCGGGGTTCAGCTCGCCAGGCGTGTCAACATGTCGCAGTCCAAGATTTCCAAGATTGAAACCGGCAGGGTTACGCCGGCGCTCATCGATGTCGAACTGATCCTGCGGGCACTCGAGGCGCCATCGGAGCTCATCGCGCACGTGACGGCGCTTGCTCGCATCGCCAACACGGAGTGGCAGGACGCCCGGGCCCTCCGCCGAAAGGGCTTGGACAAGAAGCAGGTTGAGCTGGCGACCCTTGAACGAAACTCAAAGGAGTTTCGATACTTACTGCCAACCACGATTACTGGGTTGCTCGCGACGCCGGAGTACATCAGAGCCAGTCTGGATCCGTTCCCCGGGGACCACTCAAAAGCTATCGCCAAGAAGCTGGAGCGGCAGGCCATCCTTTACGATCCGGCTAAGTGCTTCAATTTCATTCTCACCGAGCAGGCTTGCCTGTGGCCGCTCGTACCGGCGCAGGCCATGGCTATGCAGATCGACCGACTGGCTTCTGTCTCTCGCCTGCCTAATGTTCGGTCGGGGATCATCCCGATGGCAGGCCACATGCCGTGGGCGCCGTTGAATGTCTTCACGGTGTACGACACATCTCTGGCTACCGTGGAAGTATCCACGGGTGCGCTCGTATTTCGTGATCCCAGGGATGTTCAGGAGTACCTGGATGAGTTTCGAACCTTCGAAGGTTATTCGCTGTGGGGTGAGGATGCTCGGGTCAAGCTGCGGGAGTGGGCTGACCACTATCGCGGGATATCGCAAGATCTTTAGTCGATAGCAGGAATATCGTTGAGTGGTTGTCTGGGATTCCCCTAATCTGGCTTCTCGCCCATGAAGCCGAGTGGACGGGGCCAGCTGTGTCTGTAGCAGTGGGAAATCAACCCGCCCGATCCTTGGCTCGGCACGGGCCCACAGCCCCGCCGCCACCGAAGAGAGAGGGACGAACCATGACCGTTGCGCTTGAAGCGTCTGCGGTGACCGAGTTCCGTGACCCCCGCGCGCTCCTCAACGCGGTCCAGCCGTACGTCAAGGAGCTGACGTACAACGTGTTCGAGGGCCCCGGTAGCACCGGGGACCTGTATGAGCGGGAGATCGCGCTCTTGCTCCGCGACAACACCATGGTCCGCAACATGGCAGAGCGGATCTTGGACAACGCCATCGCGTACACGATCACCGCCATGGAGCACCCGGAGGTGCACTTGGGTGTCGGTAAGGTCGTGGACATGGGGGTGCATCAGCTGCTGCTGGACACGCCCGTGTACTTCGCCATCTGCGAGACGTACAACGCCGGTCGGTACAAGCACCACGCCCCGCTGATCCAGCGTCGTAGCGACGGCATCGTGATCCGCACCGCCGAGTTCCTGCGTGGTAACGGTTTCGACGCCGACGAGGAGCTGTGGGCGATCGACGGGGCGGAATGCTCCCCCTGTGACTCGAAGGTCCCAGACAGCCACTGAGTGTGCACCAGGGTTCCGCTGCCTCGTACCTCGGTGCAGGGGCACCCGCCTGCCAACTCTTCTTCAAGGGAAGTCCATTGCCCGCACAGCACAACATCGAATCTGAGCGCGAGCTCTGGGACACCTACGCGGCCGGCATCAAGGGCGACGTATTCGACGGCGGGCCAGTTTTTCGCTGGACTCAGTACGCCGATCACGGGCCCGGCCCGGAGCTGCTCGGGACACCGACCAGTGCACTGGAGGTCGGGTGCGGCACCGGCCGCGCGATGGCCACGCTGGCGGCGCAGGGCGTGAAAGTCACAGGCGTAGACCTCTCGCCTGTCATGGTCGAAAAGGCCTCTGAGCGTTGGGGGCCGTCCGGTGTGCAGATCCACTGCGCCGAGGTGCTGGACTACTTGAGCGGCACTGACGAGACATGGGACGCGGTGTACTCGGTGTTCGGAGCGGTCTGGTTCACGGACCCGCTGAAGTTGTTCCCCCTGATCGCTGCCCGGCTGAACCCCGGCGGTCTCCTGGCCTTTTTCGCAACCCCCAGCCATCCCCGGTGCCTACGGCCCGCAGGGCATGTACAAGGGTGGCTTCGCGGGGCGAGCGCTCTATACGTACCGCTACTCCTACACGCCCCGCACGTGGGTCGGTCTGCTTCTGCGAAACGGATTCGAGTCGGCGGAAGCGGATGTTCTCGACGCCCCGAGCGAGGGGCACATCGGGACTCTGATCGTTACGGCCAGGACTCCGGGGGCCTGACACGTTCCCACGAACTGGAACCCGGTCGGCCCGGACCAAGGGGTTCGGGCCGACCGGGTTCGGTGGTCGAGCCGGGTCAGCCGCTGATGCTCACCGCGCCGGTCTCCAGGTGGCCCACGGCCCGCCGGGACCAGCTGGCGTCGGTGCTGACGGTGACCGTGAAGTCGTACCAGCCCTGGGCGACGGTGACCGCGTTGAAGTAGTCCGAGACGGTGGCGCCGGCGGCGACCTGGTAGGTCCACACGCCGCCACGGTAGTTGTTCGAGGTGATGGTGAAGGTGGCCGCGCTGGTGCCGGTGTTGGTCATCTTGAACCAGACCGCCTGCTGGCCGGTGTCCGGCGCCGGCGAGTAGGACGTGGTGGCCTCGGCGTACTGGCTGGCGGTGGTGGCGTTGCCGGTGAAGTGCCGCAGGAAGCGGTTGGGGCCGACCACGGTGAGGTCGTACTGGCCGTTGCCGTTGTTCGCGCCGATGCTGAAGTTGTCGCTGGTGCTCCCGTCGGCGCCGGTGGCGGCGTTGTAGGGGGCGACGGTGTACTGCCAGGGGCCGCCGGTGCGGTAGTTGTTGGCGTAGATCGAGTAGTGCGCGTAGGCGGTGGCCTGCGGGCCCTGGTTGGCCATGTCTATCCAGAGCAGGATCTGGTTGTTCGCGTCGTACTCGATCCGGTCGACCCAGGCGTTGGGCTGGTAGGGCAGCGCGCGGGCGGGCCTGGTGCCGACCTCCTGGGACGGCATGGCGTTGTTGCCGGGGCTCGGGTTGATCTGCACGTTCGCCGTGGCCTGGCTGATCGTGGCGCTGGTGTCGGGCAGCGAGGGCAGGCCGTAGACCGGGTTGGTGAAGTCGAAGGCGCCGGTGAGGTCGCCGCAGACCTGGCGGCGCCAGGTGCTGATGTTCGGGCAGACGGCCGGGGTGCCGAGCGCGGCGGTCCAGGTCTCCAGGAAGCGGATCACGCTGGTGTGGTCGTAGACCTGCGAGTCCACGAAGCCGCCACGGGTCCACGGCGAGGCGATGACCATGGGCACCCGGAAACCGAGGCCGATGTTGGTGCCGGAGTAGAACTCACCGGCGGTGCCGGCCGGCGCGACGGGCGGCGGCACGTGGTCGAAGAAGCCGTCGTTCTCGTCGTAGTTGAGGAACAGGACGGTGGAGTTGAAGGTGTCGGCGTCCGCCGCCAGCGCCTGCAGCACCAGGTTGACGAAGTGCGCACCGTTCTCCGGCGGGCCGTCGGGGTGCTCGGAGAAGAGCTGGTTGGCGACCACCCAGGAGACCTGCGGCAGCGTGCCCGCGAGCGAGTCGGCCTTGATCGCGGCGGCGATGTCGTCCGGCGTCGAACCGGTGCTGGGCACCGAGCCCATGCCGCGCTGGCTCAGCGGGCTCGAACTCGCGGCGCCGGTGAACTGGTTGAAGTAGGCCAGCGCGTTGTCGCCGAAGTTGTCACTCGCGTTCTGGTAGACCTTCCAGCTCACGCCGGCGTTCTGCAGCGCCTCGGCGTAGGTCTGCCACTTCAGGCCGCTCTCGCTGCCGCCGTCGTAGGCCGGGCCGCCCGCGCTGGCGTTCGGGTCGATCGTGCCGGACCACAGGTAGGTGCGGTTGGGGCCGGTCGCCGAGAGGATCGAGCAGTGGTACGCGTCGCAGATGGTGTAGGAGTCGGCCAGCGCGTAGTGGAACGGGATGTCCGAGCGGGTCATGTACCCCATCGTGCGGTTCGAGCCCTTGGCCGCGATCCAGGAGTCCATCTTGCCGTTGTTCCAGGCCTGGTGCTGGGTGGACCAGGAGTGGTCGAGCGAGCCGTCGCACTGCGCCAGCGTCTCGCCGGAGCTGCCCCACCACCAGGTGCTGGTGGCGCTGAGCTGCCACGGGTACTGGGTGCCGCTGCCGTTGGGCTGGTTGAAGACGCTGTTGCCGCCCGCGAGCTGGATGGTCGACTTGTCGCCGAAGCCGCGCACACCCTTCAGCGAGCCGAAGTAGTGGTCGAAGCTGCGGTTCTCCTGCATCAGCACGACGACGTGCTTGACGTCGGTGATCGTCCCGGTGGTCGCGGCGGAGGCGCGGGTCGCGAGGCCGGGGAGGGCGTCCAGTCCCACGGCCGCGCCGAGCGCGGCGGCGGAACCGAGGAAGGTGCGGCGGGTCACGGGGGACACGTGGGGCCTCCAAAAGCGGTACAGACAACTTCCGACGGGGGGACTGTGGGGCAGCCAGATGTCTACCGGCCGGTAGCAAGGTAGCGGCTAGATGCACCGAAGTGAACGGTTGGCGCTGCCCTGTCAGCAACAGGCACCTTCCACCGCTTTGCCCCGTCCCGCCGCGAGGCCCTCCCGTAGCTCCGCTGTCGGGGGTCGGCCGTCCGCTACGCGGGCACCGCCGACCGCGCCGGTAAGCAGGATGCCCTGGTCCAGGCCCAGGCCGGTGAAGACCGAGAGCAGGGTGGCGATCGCCGTTGTCGCGGTGGTAGAGGCAGGTGGCACCGTCGCCGGTTTGCCAGCCGCGTCAATAGGCCGTCAGCTGAGCTACGTTCTTCCCGGGCGGACCGTGCGCCCGCCGCCATCCACTCATCATCCGTTCACATGCATGAATGCGAGTCCGTATGACTGAAGCCCTGGGCACCCCCCGTACCGTCCTGCTCACCGGCGCGGCCGGCGGCGTCGGCACGTTCCTGCGCGAGAGCCTGCCGGGGTACGGCTACGAGCTGCGGCTGTTCGACAAGGCGCCGATCCCGGGTGAGCCGCAGGCCGTCACCGCCGACCTCGCGGACGCCGGGGCGCTGGCCGCCGCCATGACCGGAGTCGACGCCGTGGTCCACCTGGCCGGCCTCGCGCTCGAGGCGCCGTTCCCCGACATCCTGACCGCCAACATCGAGGGCACCTTGTACGGCCTCTCCAAGTGCTTCGGCGAGGACCTGGCCGCGCTCTACGCCGACAAGCACGGCATCACCACCGTCTCGCTGCGGATCGGCTCCTGCTACGCCGAACCGCGTACGGTGCGGATGCTCGCCACCTGGCTCAGCCCCGCCGACTGCGCCCGGCTGGTCCACGCGGCCATCGGCGCCGAACTCTCCGGCCACCACGTGGTGTACGGGATCTCGGCCAACACCCGGGGCTGGTGGGACCTGGAGCCGGGGCACCGGCTGCTCGGGTACCGGCCGCAGGACGACGCGGAGGTGTACGCCGCGAAGCTGCTCGCCGCGCAGGGCGAACTGGCGGCGGAGGATCCGGAGTTCCGCTACCTCGGGGGCGCGTTCACCACCTTCTGACGGTGCGCCGCAGCGGCGCGAGACGTGCCAACGGGTGAATCGGGCGGGCGCGCCCGTAACCCGGCGCCGCACGGCGGGGTTGATCCGGCGATGAACTGCCACGGCTCCCGACCCGCGCCCGCTGACCCCCGTGAGAGCTGGCGCCTGCACCCGGGCCCACCGCAGCCCTGCCTCGGGGAGGAACTGGTGGCCGGGTGGCCGGGCGCCGAGAGTTCCGACACCCTGTGCAGCGACCTCGGCGCGGCCTCCTGGGCCGAGTTGGCCACCGCCCTTGCCGACGCCCGGGTGCCGCTGGAGGTGGGCGATGTGGCGGCCCTGCGCTGCCTGGTCAAACTCGAACCGGAGCTGGTCAGTACGATCGTGCGCTGGCTGCGCACCGCCCGCCCGGCCGCGGCCTGAAGCGCGGTTCGAAAGCCCGTCCGGGAGGGGCACCCGCCATCGCCCGGGCTCAGCCCGTCGCGGCTCACCCCGCTCCCGTGACGATGACCACGTCCAGCGTGCGCGGCCCGTGCACGCCCTCCACCCGGTCGAGTTCGATGTCGCTGGTGGCCGAGGGACCGGAGACGAAGGTCAACGGGCGTTTCGGGTCGAGCCGTTCCAGCGCCTCCGGCAGGTCGCCGACCACCTGCTCCGCGCGCAGTACGCACAGGTGGTAGTCCGGCAGCAGCGTCAGCGCGCGGCGGCCCTGGCCCGCTCCGCCGTCCAGCACCAGGGTGCCGGTCTCCGCGATGCCGAGCACGGCGGTGGACAACACGGCGTCGGAGGCGTCGAGCTGACTGACCGTCAGCACGGGCTGGTCGGACAGCACGGTGAACGCGCCGACCGGGAGCCAGTCGGCCGGGAACCCCTCGGGCACCACCACCTGCCGGGCGCCGCGCTCGGCCAGGGTCGCGGCGAGCGCCGCCGGCAGGTCCGGCTCGGGGACCCGGCGGACCCTGGCCCGGTAGTCGGCCACCCGTTCGGCGAACCGGCCGACCACGTCCGTCCCGGCGTGGCTGCGCCGGTAGTCGCGTGGCACCGGGACGTCCTCGGGCCGCTCGTCGCCCGGGACGTCCGCGAGCGCGGCGCGGATCCGGTCCAGCATCGTCTCGCGGCTGCTCATCGGCCGGTCTCCTCGGGGTGGGTCCGCTGCCACCAGGCGCGGAAGGACTCGGCCGGCGGCACCGGCAGGTCGCGGGTGTCGGACCAGGCGTGGAACGGTCCGGGCAGCGGGCCGATCCTGCCGCCGCGGGCGAGCAGCCGGCCGCCCAGCGCGCCGGCCTTCTGGGCCATCGCCAGGCGGCCCGGCGAGGCCAGCACCTGGCCCGCCGCCCGGATCAGCAGCGACTCCGCGGTGGGCACGGTCCGGCCGCGCTCGGCGTCCACCGCCCTGGCCCGCAGGTGCACCAGCACCTCGGGGATGTTGATCTTCACGGGGCAGGCGTCGTAGCAGGCCCCGCAGAGGGTGGAGGCGAAGGGCAGCGAGTCGGCGTGTCCGGGGCCGGCCAGCTGCGGGGTCAGGATGGCGCCGATCGGTCCGGGGTAGACCGAGCCGTACGCGTGGCCGCCGACCCGCTCGTAGACGGGGCAGACGTTCAGGCAGGCCGAGCAGCGGATGCAGCCGAGCGCCTGGCGGCCGACCTGGTCGGCCAGCGTGGCGGTGCGGCCGTTGTCCAGCAGCACCAGATGGAAGCTTGACGGACCGTCACCTCGGTGAACGCCCGTCCAGGCCGAGGTGTAGGGGTTCATCCGCTCGCCGGTCGAGGAGCGCGGCAGCAGTTGGAGGAAGACCTCCAGGTCGGCGAAGCGGGGCAGTACCTTCTCGATGCCCATCACCGTGATCAGGGTGTCCGGCAGGGTCAGGCACATCCGCCCGTTGCCCTCGGACTCCACCACCAGCACCGTGCCGGTCTCGGCCACCGCGAAGTTGGCGCCGGAGACGGCGACCTTGGCGCGCAGGAACTTCTGCCGCAGGTGCAGCCGGGCCGCCTCGGCCAACGCGCTCGGCTCGTCGGTCAGTTCGGCGGGTGCGTCGGCCATTCTGGTGCGGAAGATCTCGCGGATCTCGGACCGGTTGCGGTGGATCGCGGGCACCAGGATGTGCGAGGGGCGGTCGTCGGCCAACTGCACGATCAGCTCGGCGAGATCGGTCTCGTGGGCGGTGATGCCCTCGGCGGCCAGCGCCTCGTTGAGCCCGATCTCCTGGGTGGCCATCGACTTGACCTTGACCACCTCGCGCTCCCCGGTGGCCTTCACCAGGTCGGCGACGATCCGGTTGGCCTCGGCCGCGTCGGCGGCCCAGTGCACGGTGCCGCCGGCGGCGGTGACCGAGGCCTCCAACTGCTGGAGGTAGAAGTCGAGATGGCGCAGCGTGCGGAGCTTCAGCGCGGCCGCGCTCTCCCGCAGCGCCTCCCAGTCGTCGAGTTCGGCGGCCAGCCGCAGCCGCTTCTCGCGGATCGTCCCGGTCGCCTTGCGCAGGTTGCGGCGCAGCTGGGTGTCGGCCAGCGCCGTCTTCGCGGCCTGCGGGAAGGCCGGGGTGCCGAGCCAGACCAGTCCGTCGCCCGTGCTGCCGCTCTGCTGGGTGCTCATCGGGCGCCGCCTTCGGTCGAGGCCAGGATCTCGGCCAGGTGCACGGTGCGCACGCCGGTGCGCAGCCGGCCCAGGCCGCCGCCGATGTGCAGCAGGCAGGAGTTGTCGCCGGCGGTGAGCACCTCGGCCCGGGTGTCCAGCACCCGGCGCATCTTGTCGGCCAGCATCGCGGCCGAGACGTCCGGGTTCTTCACCGCGAAGGTGCCGCCGAAGCCGCAGCACTCCTCGGCGGCCGGCAGCTCCACCAGCTCGATCCCCTTGACCGCGCGCAGCAGCCGCAGCGGCCGGTCGCCCACCCGCAGCATCCGCAGCGAGTGGCAGGTGGGGTGGTAGGTGACCCGGTGCGGGTAGCAGGCGCCGACGTCGGTCACCCCGAGCACGTCCACCAGGAACTCCGACAGCTCGTACACCTTCGGCGCGACCTCCCCGACCGCCCGGCGCAGACCGGGATCGTCGCTGGCGAGCAGCGGGTGGTGCTCGCGCACCATGCCGGCGCAGGAGCCCGAGGGGGTGACCACGGCGTCGTAGCCGGCGAAGGCTTCGGCGAACCGGCGGACCAGCGGCAGCGCCTCGGGGCGGTAGCCGGTGTTGAACTGCGGCTGTCCGCAGCAGGTCTGCCCGAGCGGGAAGTCGACCCGGTGGCCGAGCCGTTCCAGCAGCCGCACCACCGCCCGGCCGGTCTCGGGGAAGAGCGTGTCGTTGAAGCAGGTGATGAACAGGGCTACCCGCATGCCCCCTCCGTTCGCATGAGCACTCCGTCCCCGGATCCAGCAGGTGCGCCGGCGGCAGGCTGGCGGCGCGCAGATCCTCCCACAAGGACGCCCTGCTCGACGGCCTGGTCGAACGGGTGCTCGCGGACGTCGCCCCGTTTGCCGAGGCCACCTCGTGGCAGCCCGCGCTGGACGCCTACGCGCGGTCGCTGCGGGCCGCCCTGCTGCGCCACTCCGGCGTCCTGCCCCTGCTGGCGACCCGTCCAGCCGCCACGCCGGAGACCCTGCGGATGGTCGAGCGCGGGCTCGGTGTGATGCGCGCGGCGGGTTTCCCGCTCGGCCGGGCGCTGGACGCGATCAACTCGCTGACCCTGTTCGTGCTGGCCCATGCCGCCTCCGAGGTCCGGACGGCGCCGGTCAACGAGGCCGAGGGCGCCGGGTCCACGGCCTTCCTGGCCGCTCTCGCCCCCGAGGAGTTCCCGCTGCTCGCCGAGGCCGCCGGCAGCGGCCAGGGGACGGACGACGAGGAGCGGTTCGCCTTCGCGCTCGACGCGCTGCTCACCGGCTTCGCCGCCTGGCTGCGGAGCGACCAGGGGTAGTCCGGGCAGGGCGCGACCGGACCTTCCGGGTGGCGGATCCGCGGGCGGCGGGACGGACTTTGTAAGAGTCCTTGACAGTAGAACGTCAGGAAGCTTTCCTAACGAATCAGCGTCAACCCGCTTTCCGTGCACGGGAGATCGCGTGTTCCCCGGCAGGACCGCACTGCTCGGCGCGGCCCCTCCCGCAGCACCGGATCGACCTGACCGCCCGCCTCTTCCCCCGGAGGCAGGGCCGGATTCCCTCACAAAGGAGTTCCGCGTGCGAAATCGCTGGACGAGACCGCTGGCGTCGGTCGTGACGGGGTGCCTGATCGGGCTCTCCGTCACCGCGCTGGCCACCGCGCCCGCCCAGGCCGCCACCGCCCCCAGCCACCCGTTCCCGACCCATGTGACCTACCAGGTCGGCGTCATGCCCTCGGCGTCCCAGAGCGCGCGGGACGCCGCGGTGGAGAAGCAGTACAACTCCTGGAAGTCGACCTACCTGGTGCACGGTTGCGCGAGCAACGAGTACTACGTCTCCACCAAGGGCGACAGCGACGCCACCAACAACGGCCCGGTCTCCGAGGGCCAGGGCTACGGCATGAACATCGTGCCGCTGATGGCGGGCTACGACCCCAACGCGCAGAGCGAGTTCAACGGACTGTGGCAGCTGGTCAAGGACCACGAGGACCAGTACGGCCTGATGCAGTGGCAGTTGGACGGCAAGAGCTGCCAGTACTACAGCGGTGGTACCCCGGACGCGGCCACCGACGGCGACCTGGACATCGGCTACGGCCTGATCCTGGCCGACGAGCAGTGGGGCGGCTACAGCGCCGACGCGCAGCAGTGGTTGTCGGCGATCTACGCTCACGACGTGGCCCCGGACGGGCACTTGAAGTGCGAGGACGACGGGCCGAACACCGACACCCGCCCGTCCGACCAGATGCTCGACCACCTGCGCGCGTTCGCCGCGTACGACACTTCGCACGACTGGAGCAAGGTGATCCAGCGCACCGAGGCGCTGGACAACGAGTTCACCGCCGCGTACTCCCCGAGCGGCGGCCTGCTCTCCGACTTCGTGGTCAACGCCGACACGACCAGCCCGAAGCCGGCGCCCGCCGACTACCAGGAGGACCAGCCGGACAACATCGTCGGCTACAACTCCATCCGGGTGCCCTGGCACCTGGGCACCGACGCGCTGCTCAACGGCAGTTCGACCGCCGCGACCGAGCTCGCCCTGGCCAAGAAGGAGAGCGCCTGCCTGAAGGGCGAGTCGGGCGGCAACCCGCAGAACGTCTATCCGCACACCAACCTGAACTGCACGCCGTACTCGACCTCCGACCAGGCCGAGGAGGCCGGCGACGCGGTCGGCCCGGCGGCGATGGCGTCGGGCGACCAGGCGTGGACCGACGCGATCTGGAACTACCTGCCCACCAACCCGTTCGGCGACGGCTACTACGGCGAGACCATCAAGACCCTGGTCTACCTCGTGATGGCCGGTGACTACTGGAGCCCGGCGAGCGGCACCGCGCCCACCAGCGACTTCTCGCTCTCGGCCGCGCCGGCCAGCGGTTCGGTGGCGGCGGGCTCGGGCGTGAGCGTGACCGTCGACACGGCGGTCACCGCGGGCAGCGCCGAGTCGGTGGCGTTGACGGCGTCGGGTCTGCCGTCGGGCGCGAGCGCGTCCTTCAGTCCGTCGTCGGTGACGGCGGGTGGTTCGGCCACGCTGTCGATCGCGACCTCGGCCGGTACGCCGGCGGGGAGTTATCCGATCACCATCACCGGTACGGGCGGCTCCGGCTCCCACACCGCGACCTACACCCTCACCGTGTCCGGTTCGGGGGGCGGTGGTTGCACGTCGGCGCAGCTGCTGGGTGATCCGGGGTTCGAGAACGGGGCGAACGCGGCGCCGTGGGTCCAGACGTCCGGGGTGGGTTCGGCGCCGGTGAACAACGACACGGCGGATGAGCCCGCGCATTCGGGTAGTTGGGACGCGTGGCTGGACGGCAACTCGAAGGCGGACACGGACACGGTGTCGCAGACCGTGAGCATTCCGGCGGGCTGCACGGCGACGCTCTCCTACTGGTTGCACATCGACACCACCGAGAACACCAGCACGGCCAAGCCGGACACGATGAGCGTGCAGCTGCTGGGCGGCAGCGGCAACGTGCTGGAGACGGTGGCCGGTTACTCCAACCTGAACAAGAACACCGGCTACGCGCAGCACACCGCCGATGTCTCGGCCTACGCGGGGCAGACGGTGACGCTGCGGTTCACCGGTACCGAGACCGACGCCAACGGCGGCACCACCAGCTTCGTGATCGATGACACCGCCCTCAACGTCTCCGGTGGCTCCGGCACCCACACCGCCGGCTACCCGCTGACCGTCAGCGGGTAGCCGGGGGCAGCACCCGGCAGGCCCGGCCCGGCGTGCGGCACGCCGGGCCGGGCCTGCCGGCAACTCCGCACTCATGAGCCGCAGTCCGCGGCGCAGGTCAGTTGCCGGTCACTTGCCGGTCGCCTGCTTCAGCGCGGCCTCGATGCCCTGCAACTGCTGGACCTGCCAGTCCTGGAAGGTGGCGGAGGCGGGGGCCAGGGTCTCGGTGACCTGGGCGACCGGGATGCCCTTGGCCTTGGCTGCGGCCACCTGGGCCATCACGTCGGGGTCGGAGTTCTGGGTGTTGAAGACGTAGATCGCGATCTGCTTCTGGGCGATCTGCTGGTCGATGGTGCTCTTGTCGGCGGCGGTCGGGTCGGTGCCCTCGCTCTCGGCGTCCAGGAAGGTCTCCGGGGTCAGCATCTTCAGCCCGAGGCTCTCGGCCAGCGGCGTCACGATGGACTCGGAGGCGCCGATCGGGGTGCCCGCGTACTTCGCCTTGATGTCGGCTTCCAACTGGTTGTACTGGGCCAGGGTCTTGGTGGTGAAGGTGGCCTGCTGGGCGTCGAAGTAGGCCGCGTCGGCGGGGTCCAGCTTCTTGTAGTCCGCGGTGATCTGGTCGATCACCTTGTGCAGGCTGTCCGCCGAGTACCACTGGTGCGGGTTGTCGCCCTCCTTCAGGCCCAGCAGGTCGCCGACCTTGAGGGCGGTGCGACCGGAGGCCGGGTTGGTGGCCAGCAGCTTGTCCGACCAGGCGTCGTAGCCGATCCCGTTGGTGATCACGAAGTCGGCGTCGGCGATGGTGCGGCCGTCGGCGGCGGTCGGCTCGTAGGAGTGCGGGTCGGTGTCCGGGTTGGTGATGATGCTGGTCACCTTCACGTGCTCGCCGCCCAGTTGGGTGGCGATCGAGCCCCAGAAGTTCTCCGCCGCCGTCACCTGGATCACCTTCGAGCCCCCGCCGCCGGCGCTGCCGGAGTTCGCGGTGCTCTTCGAGGCGGTGGAGCACGCGGTGACGAGCGTCAGCGCCGCCACGGCGGCGAGGCCGAGCACGGTTCTGACGGCGCGGCGGTTGGATATGCGGGTTCCCCCGGCCGAAGACCGGGGGAGGGGGCGGGCGGCGTTCATGACGGAGTACTCCTGGGAACCTGCGGACCCCGCGCACGGCGGGGTCCGGCGTTGCTGGACGCCGCTCACTCTAGATAGAAACGGTTTTCATAACCAGCCCAGCCTGGCACAAGATGACAATCATTACCGAATCTTGACGCAGGGCCACCGGAGGGTCTTCCGCGCGCGATAGGCTCGGCGTCGGCTCAATTGAGGAGTGGTGATGGGGACGCACGAGCGCTGGACGCGGCTGCTCGAGATCCTGGGCGACCGGGGTCGGATCGAAGTCGGTGAGGCGGCCGAGCTGTTGGGCGTCTCGATGGCGACGGTCCGCCGCGACATGGAGGAACTGGCCCAGCAGCAGCTGCTCACCCGCACCCGTGGCGGCGCGGTGCTGAGCGGAGTCGCGTACGACCTGCCGCTGCGCTACAAGACCGCGCGCCAGGCGGACGAGAAGAACCGGATCGCCAAGGCCGCCGCCGCCCTGGTACCGCCCGGTGCGGTGGTGGGGCTGAACGGTGGCACGACCACCTCGGAAGTGGCCCGCGAGCTGGCCACCCGGGCCGACCTCGCGGACCACGGCGGCGGTGGGACGGCGCTGACCATCGTCACCAACGCGATCAACATCGCCAACGAGCTGGCGGTGCGGCCGTATGTGAAGACGTTGGTCACCGGAGGCGTGGCCCGGCCCAACTCCTATGAGTTGACAGGGCCGTTGGCGGCACTGGTACTCCAGGGCATCTCGCTGGACTACGCGATCCTCGGGGTCAACGCGGTCCACCCGAAGTTCGGCGCCGCCACCCACGACGAGGGCGAGGCCAGCGCGAACCGCGCGATGGCCGAGCGGGCCGAGAAGGTGATCGTGGTCGCCGACTCCACCAAGCTCGGCAAGCGCGCCTTCGCCCAGGTCTGCGCGGTGGGCGAGATGGCGGTGCTGGTCACCGACAAGGACGCCCCGGACGAACTGGTGGAGCACCTGTCCGGCCAGGGCGTGGACGTGCTCTGCGTGTGACTCGCCGTCGGTGAGCCGCCGCCCGGGTGGTGCCGCCGGTGGCGGGCCGGGTGGCGGCCCGCCACCGGCGGTGTCGCGGGGCGCTCTCAGGCGCTCGGCGGGGTGCTGAACGGCGCGGCCCAGGTCTGGTTGGTCTGGATCGCGTCCGGCGCGGCACCGCAGGAGTACAGGTCGACCGGCGTACCACTGACCGTCGTGCTGCCGCCGTAGACGTCCAGGCACTGGCTGGTCCCGGCCAACTTCAGGTTGCCGTCCCGGTTGTAGGTCCAGCTCTGCAGGCCGGGCGCCGAACCGCACGGTGCCACACCGGCCCACTGGCCGGCCTGACCGTTCAGGGCGCCGGTCGTGCTGCCGCTCTGCGCGGTCAGGCAGAGGTTGGCGGCGCCGCTCTGGAGCAGCTCGATCGAGCCGTCGGCGTTGCGCTGCCACTGCTGGTTCGAGGTGCCCGAACAGGGGTACACGTCAACGGGGTTGCCGGTGCCGGTGCCCGAGCGGTAGTTGTCCAGGCAGAGCGACTCCTTGCTCCAGTCGTCACGGGAGACCGTGATCTGCCCGCGCGGGGTGGTGCTGCCGCAGCCGTTCTTCGCGCTGATCCTGAGCATCGCGGAGTCGTGCGAGCCGATGGTGAGCGGCACGCTGCCGGTGGAGTCGGTGGTGCTGTGCGCCCACAGGTCACGCACGGTGTAGCCGCAGCCGGCGGTGTTGAAGCCGACGCTCGACAGGTCGAGGTTGTAGTTCGCCGAGGCCGCACCCTTGTTGAGCACCACCACGGCCCGCCCGCCGTCCGCGAGCGGCTTGACCACGACGTCGATGCCGCTGGTGGCGGCCGGCGTGCCGTCGGCGTTCGCGGCGCCGCCCACCACCCGGTAGCCGCCCGCGCCCAGCGGGTCCTGGTCGACCGCGATGACCTCGGGGTTGCCCAGGATCGCGATCGAGGCCTTCAGGTGCGGGGCCTCGCTCGGGTGCGCGGCGAGGTACGCGGGCTCGAACTTGCGCGCGTCGGTGGAGACCACCAGCGGTGCGGCCAGCGCCGAGAACAGCGACATCTGGCTGCGCTCCTCGGCGGTGGTCATCCCGTTGTCGCCGATCAGCAGCATGTCCGCGTCGTTCCAGTTGCCGGGGCCCTGGTAGCGGCTCAGCTCCACGCTGTTGTCGAAGCTCTGGTAGGCCCCGATGTTGTAGCCGTCGGGCTGGATCGCCTGGTTCCACGGGTCCTTGCCGTCCCCGTAGGTCCAGATGTCCGGGCCGACCCGCCACAACTGGCCGAGCGGGCGCACCCAGTTCATCGAGGCGAACTTGGCCGACCCGTTGCCGTAGCCGGCCGGCGCGGAGATGTCGAAGGCCACGTTCGGGGTGGCGGTGCCGGCCTTGTTCGCGTTGGTCACGGCGGTGTTCAGGTCCTGCGACATCCGGGTGTCGAGGGTCTGCACCGGTTCCTGGTCGCCGCAGTTGTCGTACTTGAGTTCGTCGACGCCCCAGGAGACGAAGGAGTTGGCGTCGTTCTGCTCGTAGTACTCGCTGCCGTTGGGGAGGTTGGGCGCGGTCGGCGTACCCGTGCTGCAGGTGTGCGTGCCGGAGGTCTCGTAGATGCCGAACTTGGCGCCCAGGCTGTGCAGGTAGTCGCCGTACGCGGTCAGTTCGTAGTCGAAACCGGGCTGCTGGGTGGGATTGCGCACATCGGTGGCGCCGCCCCAGTTGAGCGCGCCGTGCAGGTAGCCGGAGCTGTTGCGGTACATCCAGCAGTCGTCGACGGTGACGTTCCGGTAGCCGGCACCGATCAGGCCGGTGTCGGAGAGCGCCTTGGCGTTGTCCTCCATGTACTGCTGGAAGGAGTAGTTCAGCGGGTTCGTCCCGTCGAGCGGCGCCTGCGGCGTGCACTGGGTGCGGGCCCAGTCGTTGAAGCCCATCGGCGGTGCGGCGGCGATCGGTCCGCCCGGGGTGGCCGTGGCGGCGTAGTTGGCGGCCGGCTGGCTGACGCCGTCGTTCGCGGCGGCGGGTGAGGCGGTGGCGGTGAGGCCGGCCATCAGCAGGGCGGTGGCGAGCAGCGGGGGCGCGGTTCGGCGCAGGGTGCGCTGGTTCACGGTGGGGGTTCCTTCCGTTCCGCATGATTGATTCTGCACTGGATGACCATCAACCGAGCGTCTTCAATCATGTGTCGCACAGCTTCGGGGGTCAGGTCGCACCCCGTCAAGACGGGTACCGCGCGCGGCTGACGGGGGGTGCCCAAGGGGGCTTCGATAGCGCCGGCCGGCCTGAGAGGTGCTCAGCACGGGCTGGCTCTGCCGTGTCGCAGTGTTCGAAGGTGCGTCAGTTCCGCTGAATTGGTCATCTCCGCGCAGATCCGGACTCAAAAGACGTCTGCGAATCGCTCTTGTGCGGCGGTGGGGCGGTCCTTAATCTTCGAAGCGCACGGCAATTCCTGACTGTCCTCGGTCAGTCGGGGAGTGCCAGGCAGTCCCGACTGGCATCCCCCATGCTCAGACGCACCATCAGCACGGTCATCCCGCGAATCCCCCACGCACAACCGCCCTGCCCCCGAGGCACGGCGGGCCGCGCGAACATTCGACCCGCTGGAGGTACCCCCATGACGATCCACGCCCACCGCGTCCTGACCGCCACGGCCGCGCTCGCCGCAGCGCTGCTCACGGCGAGCCTGGCCACCGCCGTCCCGGCGACCGCCGCAACCTCTGCGGCAGCCACGACGAAGGCGTTCCCGCACTACAACCACGCCCGGCACGACGACCAGATCTGGGGCGGCTACGCCGTCACCGGCGGCACCTACACGTCGGTCAGCGGCAGTTGGACCGTCCCGGCACTCGACTGTGCGGACACCCCGAACAGCTCGGTCTCGCCCTGGATCGGCATCGACGGGTGGAGCTCGCAGACCGTCGAGCAGATCGGCTTCGACCAGGACTGCAGCAACGGCTCGGCCGGCTACTACCCGTGGGTCGAGATGTACCCGGCGAACTCGATCTACTTCACCGAGGCCGTCCAGCCCGGGGACCGGATCAGCGCCTCGGTCTCGGTCAGCGGCACCAGGTTCACCCTCACCGAGTCCGACAGCACGCAGGGCTGGACCAAGACCTACCACAAGTCCGGCTCCGACGACCTCTCCTCGGCCGAGGCGATAGTCGAGGACCTCGGTGACGGCATCGGCCCGGTCGCCGACTTCGGCTCGGTGCAGTTCACCAACCTGACGGCCAACGGCGCCCCGATGGCGAACGCCGGCACCGTCAACTCCACCGATATCGAGCGCGGCAACACTCCGCTGACCGGCAACTCCACCTTCAGCGGCGGCAGTTTCGCGATCAACTGGCTGCAGGCCTGACCCCGCCCGCCGGGCCGGTGGCCACAGGGTCTGCTGGGATCAGGTTCTGCTGGGATCAGGTGTTGGGCACATCCGGCGCGCAGAACAGGCCCTGGAGGTACTCCATGACCACGTGCTGGCCGGTGGGGCACCAGGCCTGGTTCGGGTCCTTGTCGAACGGGATGCCGTTGTAGACACCGCCGGTACAGAACGCCTGACCAGCGCTGTTGTAGCCGCCGAAGAAGCCGTTGTTGTCGAAGCACTGGTCCGCGGTGACAGTGGTCGGGGCCGAGGCGGTTGCCGTGGCCGGGGTGGCGGCGTCCGCGGCGCCGGCGGCCGCCAGCGGTGCGATCGCGAGTGAAGCTGCTGCGGCCAGGGTGGCCAGAATACGGTGACGCAACGTCAACTCCTTCTGATCCCATGCGAGATGATGGATGATGCCGCGCTCATGCTTCCCGGCCGTCGCCGGCGCGCCTACCCGGGGCCGCCGGGGCCGGACCCCTATCCGGCCCCCAGCAGTGCGTCGGCGCTCGGGACGGTCGGGACAGCCACCGCCGCCGAACTGACGATCGAGCAACGCCGGGTAAACTCGCAGAACATGCGCGTACTTGTCCTCGAAGACGACCCCGAGCTCGGCCCCGCGATCGTCACGGGTCTGCGCGAGTGCGGTTTCGCCGTCGACTTCGCCGGCGATCTCGCGGACGCCGACTTCAAGCTCGCGGTCAACACCTACGACTGCCTGATCGCCGACCGGATGCTGCCCGACGGCGACGCGCTGACCCTGCTCGCCGCCCAGCGCAAGGCCGGCAGCGTACTCCCGGTGCTGCTGCTCACCGCCCTGGACGCGGTCACCGACCGGGTGGCCGGCTTCGAGCACGGAGCCGACGACTACCTGGTCAAGCCCTTCGCCTTCGCCGAGCTCAGCGCCCGGGTCCGGGCCCTGTGCCGGCGCGGCCAGCCCACCCGGCTGCCCGAGCTGCGGGTCGGCGACCTGGAGCTCGACCTGCCGCGCCGCCGGGTGCGGCGCGACGGCGTGCTGCTCACCCTGACCGCCAAGGAGTTCGCGGTGCTGGAGGTGCTGATGCTGCGCGCCGGCGAGGTGGTCACCCGCACCGAGCTGATCGAACGCTGCTGGGACGAGCAGGCCGAACCGCTCTCCAACGTGGTCGACGTCCTGATCGGCCAACTGCGCCGCAAGCTGGGCCCGCCCGAGCTGATCGCCACCGTGCGCGGCGCCGGCTACCTCATCGGCGATCCGGACGCCGACCGGTGAGGTCGCGCACCCCGGCGATCGCGCGGCTGCACCGTGCCCGCTGGGTGACCACGCTGCTCTTCGCCGCCACCACCGCGATCTGCCTGCTGGTGCTCGCCACCATCGCGGTGCGCACCGACAGCCAGTCCCGCACGCACGACCTCGACAACGACGTCATCCACCGGGCCGACGGACTCTCCCGGGTGGTCTCCTACGACGCCGACGGCGCGCTCTCCTTCGACGCGCTGCCCGACGACGACCTGGCGCGCGGCGCCGACGCGCTCGGCGTCGTCCAGCCGGACGCCGCCGGCCCCCCGCGGATCAGCCACGCCTACACCTCCCCGGCCACGCTGCCCGGCCCGGCGGATCTCGCCTGGATCTGGCAGCGGATCCAGGAGGAGCAGCAGACCGTGCTGTTCACCGCTGACGGCACCGGCGGTCGCGGCTTCCACTGGGCCGCCGCCCCGGTCGGCGACGCCAACGGGACCGTGGTCGCCGCCGTGCTGGTCGGCGACGACCCGACACCGAGCCACACCGCCCACGACCGCCTGCTGCGCTGGCTGGCGCTGGGCTGCCTGGGCCTGGTGCTGGCCGCCGCCGCCGTCGGTCACCTGCTGTCCGGCCGGGCGATGCGCCCGGCGCTGCGCGGACTGGAACGGCAGGAGCAGTTCCTCGCCGAAGCGGCCCACGAACTGCGCACACCGCTGGCCACCCTGCGGCTGGTGGTGGAGAGCGGCAGCGGCTCACCCGGCCGGGCCCCCGCCGCCCTGGACGAGGCGGTGCGCCTGGTCGACCGGCTGGGACGACTGGTCACCGGCCTGCTGGCGCGGGCCCGGGTCGAGGCCGGCACCCACGAGATCGAGCTGACCCCGCTGCGCCTGGACCAGCTGGTGGAGCAGACCGTCGAGGAGCTGCCGGACACCGCAGGCGTCACGGTCGGCACCGAGGCCACCGTGGTCAACGGCGACCCCGAACTGCTCGCCCAGGCCGTCCGCAACCTGGTGGAGAACGCGCTGCGGCACGGCGGCGGCACCCCGGTCGAGGTCAGCGTCACGGCCGGCCGGGTCGCGGTGCGCGACCACGGCCCCGGCGTGCCCGCCAAGGACCGCACCCGGGTCTTCGAGCGCCGGGTCACCGGAGCGGCGAGCACCGGCACCGGAACGGGCCTGGCCATCGTGCGCTGGGTGGCCGAGCTGCACGGCGGCACCGCCCAGCTCTCCCCGGCGCCCGGCGGCGGGCTGCAGGCGGAACTGCTGCTGCCCGAGCGCACGGCGGCCGACTGAGGCCGCCGGGACCGCCGCTCCTCACTCCTGCCGGGTGATCCGCACCTGCCGGGCCGCCGCCCGTCCGGTGTCCAGCGGCACCGTCACGGTCAGCAGGCCCTTGGCGTAGCCGGCGCTGATCCCCTCCTCGTCGGCCTCGGCGGGCAGCGGGAGGGTTCGGGTGAACGTGCCGTAGCGGAACTCGGAGCGGCGCTTCTCCCGCTGCTCCTCGGTGCGCACGGCCTGGATGGTGAGCGAGTGGTCGCGGACGGTGATCTGCACGTCCTGCTCGGGGTCGATGCCGGGCAGTTCGGCCTGTACCACCAGGGTGCCGTCCTGCTCGAACTCCTCGATCCGGATCGGGTTCTGCTCGCCGGACCGGCCGAACGGGAAGTTCTCGAACCAGTCGGACAGGTCCGGATGCCAGGGGGAGAAGGGTTTCTTGGGCGTGGTGTCGCCGGGCATCGCTGCCTCCTTGCTCGCTTGCGACTGCCTCCGTTCCTTCCATTGTCGTCAGGTGCGCCGCTTGTGTGGCGTGGCCCGACTGCCGGGAGCCCTCGGGCCCCGGGGTTCGAGCGCCGCCGGGGCCCCTGGCTACCCTCAGTTGCCGTGCTGCTGCTCCCAGACCTGGGTGACCAGGGCGACGTCGGCCTTGGGGATCACGATCTCGTGCGGCCGGCCGTCCGCGAGGAGGTCCAGGCGGGCCATCTTGCGCGAGGCGGCCCGCTTCTCCGCGGGGGCCAGGCTGAACGGACTCCGCAGGGTGACGGTCTCCTTGGTGCGGCGGTTCTGCCAGGTGGTCTGACCGGCGGTCAGAAAGAGGTAGCCCATCGCCGTCTGCGGGATCGTCCGGCCCTTTCCGATCGGCACCGTCCGGACCGTGCCCAGGGTGGAACTGAAGCAGGTCACCTGGAGGGTGCTGCCCGCCGCCAGGTCGGCCAGGTCCTGCTGCGTCGTCCGCCGCCGGATGCGCAGGGCCGAGAGCAGGACATCGATGGCGGTCCGGGTGCCGGTCGCACGGCGGATCTGGGTGCTCATGATCGTAGATCGTGGCAGAGGCGGATCTGCCGCCGGCGGCCGGGGGCGCCGCCGGCACCGCCCGGACCGGGTCAGGCGATCGGCGTCGGCAGGTCGTCGGCCAGCAGCACCTGGGGGACTTGGGTGAAGGTCCAGCCGCCGCTCGCGGCCCGGGTGAAGACCCACACCACGTCGAAGCGCGCGTCCGGCCACTTGGTGGGCGGGGCGGGGGTGACCGGGCCCAGGTGGGCGACGATGGCGGGGATGCTCTGGTGCTCCCAGGCCACCAGGACGCTGCCGCTCAGCGCGAGCAGGGCCTTGGCCAGCTCGGCTTCCTTGCCCTTGGCGAACTTGCTGTCCGGGATGCCGCCGAGGGCGGCCGCGAGCGGGGTGACCGTCTGGTACGGGCGCTTGCTGGCACCGGTCGGGTTGGCGGCGTACACGCTGGTCGGACGGGTGAGGCCGGCCGGCACCGGGGCGGGCGCGTCGGCACCGGTGCGCGGGGCGAAGAGCCCGATCAGCGCGCCGGCCCG